>NZ_CP017561.2:1899000-2215500 GCF_001865575.2 Paraburkholderia sprentiae WSM5005 | reverse complement strand
ACACAACCGCAAGCTGCTCGCCGATATCGAGCAGCTCGAGCACAAGTCGCGCCGCCAGGACGTGCTGGTCGACGACCAATTGATCTACGCGTTCTACGATCAGGCGCTGCCGGACGGCATCCATACCGGTGCGTCGTTCGAGCGCTGGTATCGCGACGAGGTCAAAAAGAGCGGCCAGACGGAGGACAAGCTCCGGCTGTTGTATCTGTCCCGCGACGATCTGATGCGGCACGAAGCGGCGGGTGTCACGACCGATCTGTTCCCGAAGCGGCTGACGATGGCGGGCATCGAGATGGCGCTGACCTATCACTTCGAGCCGGGCACGCCACGCGACGGCGTGACGCTCGCGGTGCCGCTGTTTGCGCTGAACCAGGTCGACGCGCGCCGTTGCGAGTGGCTCGTGCCCGGGATGCTGAAGGAAAAGGCGCAGTTGCTGCTGAAGTCGCTGCCACAGAAGCTGCGTCGGCATTGCGTGCCGCTTCCCGAGTACGCGGCGGGTTTCGCTGAACGGCACAACGCACAGCGCTTCGGAGCAGGGGGCCTGCTCGAGGCGCTGATCGCCGATGTGCGCGAGCAGACCCAGGTCGCGATGAAGCAGTCCGACTTCAAGCTCGAGACGCTGCCCGCGCATCTGTTCATGAACTTCAAAATCATCGACGAACATGGCCGTCAGCTCGCGATGGGGCGCAATCTGTCGCAACTGCGCGCCGAGCTCGGCACTCAGGCCCAGCAGCACTTCCAGAAGCTCGTCTCGGGCGCGGCAGGCGCCGCTCTGGCCGGTGCGGGCGGCGGCGGTATCGCGACGCCTGCGCGGTCTGCGGATTTGCCTGCTAGTGGGGCGTCGCGCGGCAAGGGCGGCGCCGCTGCGCGGCCTGTGGCGCCGGATGGCGCACCGGCTACCGCGTTGTATGAAAACCTGAGCACGTGGAATTTCGGCAAGCTGCCCGAGTTGCTCGAAATTCGCCGCGGCGGTCAGACGCTGTTCGGCTACCCCGCGCTGGTGGATCGCGGCACGCATTGCGACGTCGAGGTGTTCGATTCGGCGGAGGAAGCCGCACGGATTCATCGGGCGGGCTTGCGTCGACTTTTCGCGCTGCAGTTGAAGGAGCCGATCAAGTATCTGGAAAAGAACTTGCCGGGCCTGCGCGAAATGGCAATGCAGTTCATGCCGCGCGGCACGCAGGAAGAACTGCGAGATCAGCTGATCGACACCGCACTCGACCGGGCGTGCCTGCAGGATCCCTTGCCCGACGACGACGCGAGCTTCCATACGCGACGTGACGAAGGGCGCAGCCGTCTCACGTTGCTCGCGCAGGAAATCTCGCGACTGGTCGGGCAGATCCTCGGCGAATACGCGAGCCTGACGAAGAAACTGTTGCAGGCGAAGCCGTTCGCGGCCGCGTACGCCGATCTGCAGAATCAGCTCGATGGGCTGATCGGCAAGCGGTTTGTCATCGAGACGCCATACGCCCAACTCGCACATTTCCCGCGTTATCTGAAGGGGATGGCGCTGCGTATCGACAAGCTGCGCGCAGACGCCGTGCGCGACGCGCGGCAGTTCGCCGAATTCCAGCCGCTGCTGCAGCACTATCAGCGTGCTGTATCGCAGCGCGGCGGCGTCGTGGATCCGCGGCTTGCGGAATTCCGCTGGCTGCTCGAAGAGCTGCGCATCTCGCTGTTCGCGCAGGAGTTGCGTACCCCGATGCCGGTTTCGGTGAAGCGCCTGTACAAAGTGTGGGAGTCGATGCAGCGCTAAAACCAGCGCGCTCGTTCGCGCCCGCTGGGCACTGCGCGTGCCCAGCGGGCGACGAGCGAGTCGGCACACCGTTGCGCGCCGCGCATTGCGAGCGTTTGCTGCGCGCCGTCGCGGCCGACCGCTGTTCGGCACAGTCGGTCCAACTGATTTCACCAATGCATCCCCGCGCCGATCGATGCGCCGAGTTGTCCGCGCGAGTCGGTGCTGCCCTGGACCTTGTAGATCCATTTGCCGGTGTCCGACAACTGCGACACGCTGATCGCGAGCGCAGATTGACCGCCGTAGGTGCCGCCTGCCATCGCGACCATGCCGTGCCCCGGCAGCACCGCTTGCGGCAAGCCCGCCATCGCGAGCGCCGCTGCCGTGCCCCCATAGCTATCCCGACGAGCTGAGCGGATCTGGTCGTCCGTATAGTGATTCGCCTCGCTGATCGCGCCGCGCACGCTTTGCTGCAATTGATTGAGGTTGACCGCGTCGGTGCCTCGCACGCCGGCTGCGACGTTGGCGATCTGGCGTTCCTGGCCTGCCGCGCCGACCGACACTGTGTTCGCGCGGTCGGCGACGGACCCCTGGCCTAACGCTACCGAGTTGTCGGCGCTCGCACTGGCCGCGGCGCCGAGCGCCATGGCGTTGTTGCCGCTGGCTAGGGCATTCGCTCCGATGCCTGCTGCGTTGGCGCCGCTCGCTTGCGCATTCGCTCCGAGGGCAATCGCGTTGGCGCCGCCGGCCTGCGCGTTCGCACCCTCGGCGAGCGCGTTGTCGCCGCTCGCCCGCGCGTTCGCCCCGGCTGCCAGCGCATGCACGCCTAACGCCTGCGCGTTTTCGCTCGCGCTGTCGCCTGCCGCGCTGAATAACGCGCCGGGCGAACCGATCGCCGCGTTATTGATCGCGCCTTCGAGCACGGCGTTCAGCTGACCGAGGTTGACCGCGTCGGACGCCAGTACGCCGTCCGCGACGTTGTGGATGACGGTGCCCTCCGTTGCATCGCCGCCGAGCGTAACGCTGTTGCGGTTGATGCTGCCGTCGGCGTTGGTGTCGTACATGACCGCGCTGTCGAGCTTCGCTGCGCTCGCGCTGCTCTGGTCGCTTACCGCCCTCAGCTGCGCGACGTTGACCGCGTCGGTGTCGGCGGTGCCGGCCGCGACGTTGGTGATCTGGCGCTCGTTGCCCGCTGAACCGACCGACACGGTAGCTGCGCGATCGGCGATCGAGCCCTGGCCGAGCGCGACGGAGTTTGCTTTTAGCGCGCTCGCGTTATAACCAAGCGACAGCGCGTTGTCGGCGGCTGCGCTGGCGCCGGAGCCGAGCGCGAGGGCGCCGCCCCCGTTCGCCGTGGCGTTGGCGCCGAGCGCCGTCGCTCCGGTGCCGTAGGCCGACGCTGAGGCGCCTAACGCGGTCGCACCGGCCGTGCCGGCGACGGCGCCCGCGCCGATCGCTGTCGATTCCGTTGCGTTCGCGCTGGCGCTCGTGCCGAATGCCGATGCGTCGGTGCCCGTAGCGCTGGCGTTGCTGCCCGCGGCGAGTGCGTGCGTGCCGTTTGCGAGCGCGTCGTTCGAGCCGTCGGCAGGGTCAGCAGCGTCGAAGTAATGCAGCGCGCTGCTCTGAGCAAGTGCATCGACCTTGCCGTCGACCGCGCTCAGCTGGCTCACGTTTACCGCGTCGGTGGGAGCCGCGCCCGCGGCGACGTTGGTTAGGCGACGCTCGTTATTGGCCGAGCCGAGCGAGACTTCGCCCGGCGCGCTGGAGGCTGCGATCGGCGTGGCGCCGGTGCCCGCGGGCGCAAACGCGCTTTGCGACAGGTCTGCCGTGGTGCTGGAAGCGGCGCCCAGTGCGATGCTGTTGTCGGCGCTCGCGTTGGCGTTGGTGCCCAGTGCGATCGCACCGGCGCCCGCAGCCGTTGCGCCGAATCCGATCGCGCTCGCATACGCGCCGCGCGCCTGCGCGGCGACGCCCAGTGCGATGGCGCCCACACCGCTGACGACTGCATTGCTGCCAAGCGCGACGCTCGAGTCCGCCAGCGCCGCGGCCCATGCTCCGGCTGCGAGCGAGTTGGTGCTCCCGGCCTGCGCGAGATAGCCGAGCGCGGTCGATCCGACGCTGGTCGCCGTGGACAGCGAGCCGAACGCGGAGGCCGCTGAGGTAGCCGCTATCGAACCGGAGCCCGTCGCGACCGAGTCGACGCCCAGCGCCGACGCGTTGAGGCCGACCGCGGTCGCTCGGTCCGCCTGCGCTTTCGCGTAGTGCCCGAGCGCGCTCGCGCCGTCCCCCTGTGCGGAAGAGGCGGACCCGATGGCGACGGCGCCGGCGCCCAGCGCACTGGCGTTTGCTCCTACCGCGATCGCCTCGACTTTTTGCGCGCTCGCCTGTGAGCCGAGCGCCAGCGATGAGTTGCCGTTTGCGGTGGCCTGTGCGCCTATCGCGACTGCGACGTCGCCGGGCGCGCTGGCCGTGCCTACCTCAACCGAATCGACGCCGGCGCCGGTTGCTTCCGTAACGTAAAGTGCCGCCGCCGCTATAGCAACACCCGCAGTACCTCGAACCGCCCGGGAGATGCTTTTCTGGCGAGCGCAAGCGCGATGTGTTTGCAAGGAGGCCGTTCGGGGCGCCGCGATTTTGATTCGAGACGGTGCACGGCCAATTTTCGAATTTTTCCTGGTTATCAATTAATAATCCTCCGAATTATTGTGGTTGGTAGTGCGCAGCGCGTAACCGACATTAACTTGATGTTATTGCCTGGTTGGTTGGAACATAAAAATAAAAACACCGGTCTTCGGAAGGCTTGCGTTAGTTGGTGGAACGCGCCGGCCCCAGCGTCATACGCTCGGATTTCGTGCAAGAAGCGCTGGCGGCGCAGTGCGTACGGAGAATTCTCCGATGTCGGTGTGCAATTCGGATATCAGCGAACTCCGAAATTCAGCCGAGCTAAAATATATATTAATACAGACAAGTTTTATGGATAAGAAAAAAGAAGTATTCCTATTGCGTCCGCTAATGATTTGCGCGATTTTAACGTGTGACTGGTGCGTGATTGGTCCGGTAGCGAGAGCGCATTGATTTCTCAATCGGAAACGCGGCGCGAGCCCGAAACCGGGCACGCAAGACGAACCCGCCCGCTCGCGGCCACACCTCATCGCACCCGTCATTTTTCGGTTGTCGCCCGGTGACTTGCGTCAACCGCTCGGACCGGCAAACGTTCTACAATGACGGTTGTTCTCGAAGCGAGTTTTCATGCGTAAATTTTTTCTTCCCGGCTTGACTGCCACGTTCGCCGCGACCGCGGCGCTGGTCGCCGCCGCAGGTTTTTTTTCTCCGGCGGCGCACGCCAACAACGTGATCGTGCTCAATTCCGGCGAGGCCACGCTGAGCCTGATCGATGAGAACAGCCGCCAGCTCGTCGGCACCGTGCCCACGGGCAAGGAACCGCATCACCTGATGGTCACGCCGGACAATTCCTCGCTGATCGTCGCCAATTCGGTGTCGAACAACCTGATGTTCGTCGATCCGAAAACGGGGCAGACGCAACGCTGGGTCGAGAACATCGAAGATCCTTACCAAATCGGCTTTTCGCCGGATCGCAAGTGGCTCGTCACCACGGGCCTGCGGCTCGATCGGCTCGACATCTACCACTACGACAGCCAGAAAAACCAGATGACGCTGGCTGCGCGGCTGCCGCTCGCGGTGATGCCGAGCCACATGGCGTTCTCGAATGACAGCAAGACGGTGTTCGTCACGCTGCAGGTGTCCGGTGAGCTCGCCGCCATCGAGCTGCCCACGCAATCCGTCAAATGGAAAATGAAGGTCGGCAAGGTGCCGGCGGGGCTCTGGATGACACCGGGCGAAAAATACCTGCTCGTCGGCATGACAGGCGAGGACTACGTCGCCGTGGTCGACTGGCGCAACCAGAAGGTCGTCAAGACGATTCACACGGGCAAGGGTGCGCACAACTTCCGCTCGCTCGACGACGGCAAACATGTCGCAGTGTCGAACCGCGTAGCCAGCACGATCAGCATCATCGACGAAGACACGCTGACCAATGTCGGCGACATCACCGGCCTGATGCCTGGACCGGACGACATGGAACTTTCCGCCGACAAACGCTATCTGTGGGTTACGTTCCGCTTTGCGAAGCACATTGGCATCATCGACCTCAACACGCGCAAGCTGATCCAGACGATTGCGGTGGGCCGCTCGCCGCACGGCATCTATTTCTTCGACCGTGCGCCGGTCACGGCGCCGAACGGTGCGTGAGGGGCCCGAGGGCAACCGAAAGTGCCAGGGCGCCGCGAGCCATCAAGGATGAAGTAAAAGGCCAGCATCATGTTCCATCTGATTTTCTCCTCACTCGACAGCTTCGTTTCAGCCGTGCAGACGTGGCTGTACGTCGACGTGGTGCAGCCGCTGCTGTTCCGTTTCAACCTGATGGACTATGACGAGGACACCTACGACAGCCTGTACTGGGTCATCGTCGGTGTGCTCGAGGTGCTCGCGATGTACGCGGTCCTGCGTCCGCTCGAGGCGCTGCGCCCGGTCGAGCAATGGGACAACCGCAAGGCAGTGCGCGTCGACGTGCTGTACACGTGGATCGCCAAGCTCGGCATTCTGAATCTGTTCTTTTTCTTCGCGCTGCAGCCGTTGTTCGACAACGTGCAAGGCTGGTTGCGGCTGCATGGCGTCGCGAACCTGAATTTCGACAACCTGTGGCCCGGCGTGACCACGCAGCCGCTCGTCACGTTCGTCATGTATCTGCTCGTGCTCGACTTCGCCGGCTATTGGTATCACCGTTGGCAGCACCGTGTCGGCGTGTGGTGGGAGCTGCATGCGGTCCACCATAGTCAGCGGCAAATGTCTCTGTGGTCCGACGATCGAAACCATCTGCTCGACGATCTGCTGCAGGCGTCGTTCTTCGCGGTGATCGCGCTCGCAATCGGTGTGCCGCCATCGCAGTTCGTCGTGCTGGTCGCGATCGCGAACCTCGCGCAAAGCGTGCAGCACGCGAACATCCGCCTGTCCTACGGCTGGCTCGGCGAGCGGCTGCTCGTTAGCCCGACGTTCCATCGCCGTCACCATGCGATCGGCTACGGTCACGAAGGGCTGAAGTACGGCTGCAATTTCGGCGTGCTGTTTCCGTGGTGGGACATGCTGTTCCGCAGCGTGTCGTGGAGCCGCGACATGGAGCCGACGGGTATCAGCGATCAACTCGAAGGCCGACGCTATGGCGACGGCTTCTGGGCGCAGCACTGGTTCGCATTGGTGCGCATCGCCCATCGCCTCGCGCCGAAGCGCGGCGCGCCCGGCAACGACACCGCCGCCGTTTGAGTCGGTTCTGAGTCCGTTCTGGATCCATCCGAGCACGCACTGCGGCTGGCCGCCCACTTCTGCCGGCGGCGCGTCCTCTGGTTTATGCTGTGCACGTTCGTGCGCACGCTCCGGTACTCCGGCAGCCGTGGCCGGCGCGCGGCGCTATTTCCCGTCCATCGTTTCGTTCGCAGGCACTGGCTCGCATGAATGATCTGTTGCGCTCGTTCGGGCGCGCGCTCGCAAGCGCGCTGCATCCGCGCATGCTCTGGCTGACCTTCAAACCGTTTATCGTCGCGACGGTCAGCTGGGGTGTACTCCTGTGGTTCTTCTGGCAGACGCTGACCGGCGCGACCCGTACATGGCTCGAAGACTGGTCTTTCACCGCCACGCTTTATCATCTTTTCGACGTGCTCGGTTTTTCGGCGCTGCACGCGGTCATCGCGCCGTTCATCGTGATCGCGATGGCGATCCCGCTGATCGTCGTCACGGTGCTGCTGCTGATCGCGATGCTGTCGATGCCGTCCGTGATCCGCTTTCTCGCGGCACGCCAGTTCGCCGGGCTGGAGATGCGCCGTGGCGGAACGTGGTACGGTAGCCTCGGTCAGGCGCTATGGACCACGCTGCTGTGTGTCGTGCTGCTGATCGTCACGTTGCCGGTGTGGCTCGTGCCGCCGTTCTTCGCGCTGATTCCGCCGCTGTTGTGGGGCTGGCTCACGTATCGCGTGATGACCTACGACGCGCTCGCGTTGCATGCGACGCGCGACGAGCGGCGCGAACTCGTGCGGCGTCACCGGCTGCCGCTGCTGCTGATCGGTATCGTGAGCGGCCTGCTCGGTTCGGTGCCGACGCTGCTGTGGGCGTCGTCGGTATGGCTGATCGTGCTGTTCCCGGTGATCACGACGGTGACGATCTGGATTTACGCGTTCATCCTCGTGTTCTCGGCGCTATGGTTCGGCACCTACTGCCTGCGCGCGCTGCAGCGCATGCGGGCGCAAGCGCCTGGCGGCGCGCGCGAGGTCGCGCCGGTTTCCTATTGATCAAACGAAAGAGGCGGCAATGGCATTTGGCGTCATCATCATCGGCGATGAAATCCTGTCGGGCAGACGCGTCGACAAGCATCTGCCGAAGGTCATCGAGTTGCTCGGCGCGCGTGGCTTGTCGCTCGGCTGGGCGGAGTACATCGGCGACGATCCGCAACGCATCACAGCGACGCTGCGGCGCACGTTTGCGTCGGGCGACATCGTTTTCTCGACGGGCGGCATCGGCGCAACCCCGGACGACCACACGCGCCAGTGCGCAGCGGCCGCGCTTGGCGTGCCGCTCCAGTTGCATCCGCAGGCCGCAAAGCTGATCCAGGAGCGCATCCGCGACATGCATCCGGCGAACGCGCCGGCGCAGCTCGACCTGGACTCGCCGGAAAATCGCCATCGCCTGAACATGGGCACGTACCCGCAGGGCGCCGACATCATTCCGAACGGCTACAACAAGATTCCGGGCTTTTCGATCCGCCAGCACCACTTCGTGCCGGGATTCCCGGTGATGGCCTGGCCGATGATCGAGTGGGTCCTCGACACGCAGTACGCGCATCTGCATCACACGACGCCGCACGCGGAAAAATCGCTGCTCGTCTTCGAGTTGCCGGAGTCGCGCGTGACGCCGCTGATGGAGAAAATCGAGCGCGATTTTCCGGGCGTGCGGGTATTCAGCCTGCCGAGCGTCGGCGATGCCGAGCGCGGCGGCGTGTATGCGCGGCATCACATCGATCTCGGCGTGAAGGGCGAGCCCGAAGCGGTTGCCGCAGCGTTCGTGAAGCTGCGCGAGGGAGTGCATCTGCTCGGCGGCGATATCGTCGAGCCTGAAGCCGCGGCGGCCGCCGCCGGCAAGCCGCGAAGCTGAGCGACGTACAGCGGTCCGGCGGGCCGCTGTACTGTACGGCCCGCGCGGATACGGCTGTCGAGTGCGGCGCGGCGCCGGTGGACCCGATCGCGTTGACGACGACGTATCAAGTTGCAGGTGTGCGGAATGTCGGCCGCGCCTTGAATCCGATGGGCGCCGTGCGCGGCGCCGACGACGATGCAAGCGGTCCGCGCCGGCAGGCCAGGACGGTGTGAGCCGCGACATCGCAGCGTCACAGGCCGCGCCGACGATGCAATTTATACGTGGTCGGCGCGTCCCGTTTCAATCAGCCTGCTCCAGCCCCCGCTCTCACGGGCTTGGGCAACTGGGGGCTGCATTCGTTCGCCAGAACCGCTCTCAGGCGCCGATCCACGGCAAGCCGTGAAAACACCATCCCGACACTGTCTTCCGATGCCCTTGGCCGTCCTTGTCGCCTTCGAAGCCTTCGAGCAGGTCGTACGCCTTCGTGAAGCCGGCCTGGGTCGCGGCGATCGCGGCAAGCTTCGAGCGCGCTGCGCTGCGGCACAGGAACAGCACCGGCGTGTCGGGCGAGGCCACCTGAGCGAGTTGCTGCATGAACTCCTGGTTGGGCACCGCGCCCGGATAGCGCGTCCATTCGACGTGCGCGTATTGACCATCACCGATCACCGGCCGACCGACCCAATCGAGCTCGGCGCGGGTACGCACGTCGACGAGGCGCGTGCGCGGATCGAGTTCCAGCAGTTCGAACGCCTCGGCCGGCGATACCGCGCCCGCGTAGGGCAGTTGGTTCTCGGTGCGGCGGGCGTCCGCCTTCGCGTAAAGCTGTTCGAGCGTGCTCATGAGCGTCAATCTCCTTCGGACCAAATGATCATTCTAGCGCGCGGCAGGCACCCCGGAGGCCAGTGGAGACGGGACAGCACGGGCAGTAGACACCGGGCGCTGTCGGAGCTTTCGTGCGCAAAAATGGTGCATCACGCGCTCAATGCACCAACTCGGGAGGGGGGGCGATTTCTAAACCGGTGAATGCACTCAATTGGTGCGTCGCAATGCGCGGAGATTGCATCGCGGCTCTGCCAACGCTCCGCGCGCGGTCGGCAAACCCAAGCGCAGCAACGGTGTGCGCCGACTTGGCGCATTCCAGGCTCATGCATGGCACACTATCTGCTTAATTGGTGTCGATCGACTGGTCCCGGCAGAATTTATGCGTTGCGACGCCGTTTGGGTGGACGTGCCGGGACGGGTCAGCTAGATTGGGCGGCGGCTAAATCCGCCGAATTCGTTAATCAGGAGATAGGTTATGAGTAAATCCGTGGCCGACGTCGTTCAACTCGTCAAAGACGAGGACGTCAAGTTTGTCGACTTCCGTTTCACCGACACGCGCGGCAAGGAACAACACGTTTCAGTGCCGGTGTCGGCATTCGATGAAGACAAGTTCGAAAGCGGCCATGCGTTTGACGGTTCGTCGATTGCCGGCTGGAAGGGCATCGAAGCATCGGACATGTTGCTGGTCCCGGACGCGAACACGGCCTTCATCGACCCGTTCTACGAAGAATCGACCCTCGTGCTGACCTGCGACGTCGTCGAACCGGCTGATGGCAAGGGCTACGAGCGCGACCCGCGCTCGCTCGCGAAACGCGCCGAAGCGTATCTGAAGAGCTCGGGTCTCGGCGACACCGCGTACTTCGGTCCTGAACCGGAATTCTTCATTTTCGACTCGGTCCAGTGGAACACGGACCAGTCGGGCTGCTTCATCAAGATCGGTTCGGAAGAAGCACCGTGGTCGTCGGCGAAGGAATTCGACGGCGGCAACACCGGCCACCGTCCGGGCACCAAGGGCGGCTACTTCCCGGTCGCTCCGGTCGACACGTTCCAGGACATCCGCTCGGAAATGTGCCTGCTGCTCGAACAGATCGGCATTCCGGTCGAAGTGCACCACCACGAAGTGGCGGGCCAGGGCCAGAACGAAATCGGCACCAAGTTCTCGACGCTCGTGCAGCGTGCCGACTGGCTGCAGCAGATGAAGTACGTCATCCACAACGTCGCGCACACGTACGGCAAGACGGCGACGTTCATGCCGAAGCCGGTGGTCGGCGATAACGGCTCGGGCATGCACGTTCACCAGTCGATCTGGAAGGACGGCCAGAATCTGTTCGCGGGCAACGGCTACGCAGGTCTGTCGGAATTCGCGCTGTTCTACATCGGCGGCATCATCAAGCATGCTCGCGCGCTGAACGCGATCACGAACCCGTCGACGAACTCGTACAAGCGCCTCGTGCCGCACTTCGAAGCGCCGGTCAAGCTGGCTTACTCGGCTCGCAACCGTTCGGCATCGATCCGCATTCCGCACGTGTCGAACCCGAAGGGCCGCCGTATCGAAACGCGCTTCCCGGATCCGATGGCGAATCCGTACCTGTGCTTCTCCGCGCTGATGATGGCGGGTCTGGACGGCGTGCAGAACAAGATTCACCCGGGCGAAGCCGCCGACAAGAACCTGTACGACCTGCCGCCGGAAGAGGATGCAAAGATCCCGACCGTGTGCGCGGGCCTCGACCAGGCTCTCGACTCGCTCGACGCGGACCGCGAGTTCCTGACGCGCGGCGGCGTGTTCACGGATGCGATGCTCGACGCGTACATCGAACTGAAGACGACGGAACTGCAGCGTTATCGTCAGTCGGTGCACCCGATCGAATTCGAGATGTACTACTCGCTGTAAGCGGCCATGGCGCTTCGCCCTTCACCCGGCGAAGCGCTCGGTCCGACGCTCGCGATCGGTCACGAAGGGACGGCGGCGCCGTCCCTTTTTTGTTAGGCCGTACGCACGGCCGGCCGCGCGCGGGCAACATGCGATTCGGTAAAACACAAAAGCAGCACTCCTGATTCACCACCATCTCCTACGGCCAGACTGCAAGATGGTTCTCAAGAATCTGATCAAGGCAAGGAAAGGACACGAACAGACGCTGTCGGACGACGTGCAGCTCGTGAGCTCCGGCTTGCTGCCCGGCTTCGAGGCGCTGCCGACCGTCGTGCTGGTGCTCGAGAAGCGCACGCTGCGAGTCGCGTTCGCGAATCCGTCCGCGGAGTCGATGCTCGCGATGTCGCGCCGGCAACTCACGCAGATGGCGTGGCCGGACATCTTCTCGAACGCGGACGAACTGGTCGCGACGATCACTGCGATCGCCGCGCACCGTTTTCACGCGACGCATCTGGACGCCGTGCTCGAGCGCGTCGGGCACGAGCCGCTGCACGTGCATGCGATCGTCGGCTTTCTGGAAAGCGCGCAGGACTATGTGTTGCTCGAACTGTTCGAGAACGAGCGGCATCTGCGCACCGACCGCGAAGAGCGCATCAACGACCTGACGGCCGTCAACAAGCAGCTGATCCGCAATCTCGCGCATGAAATCAAGAATCCGCTCGGCGGCATTCGCGGCGCCGCGCAACTGCTCGAGTTCGAATTGGGCGAGCGTGAGCGTGACGAATTGCGCGAGTACACCCAGGTCATCATCAAGGAATCGGACCGGCTCCAGACGCTGGTCGACCGCTTGCTCGAACCGCACCGGCATCCGCATATCGTCGGTGACGTGAATATTCACGAGGTGTGCGAGCGCGTGCGTCAGTTGATTCTCGCCGAGTTTCCGCGCGGCCTGACGATCGAGCGCGATTACGACGTTAGCGTGCCGGATCTGCGCGGCGATAAGGAGCAGCTCATCCAGGCGCTGCTGAACATCGTGCGCAATGCTGCCGAGGCATTGCGCGAGCGGATCTCGCAGGGCGATGCGCGCATCGAGCTGCGCACGCGCATCGCGCGCAAGGTCACCATTTCAAAACGCCTGTGCAAGCTGGCACTGGACTTGCATATCGTCGACAACGGCCCAGGCATTCCCGATGAGATTCGCGACCGCATTTTCTATCCGCTCGTGTCGGGGCGCGAGGACGGCAGCGGTCTCGGTCTCACGCTAGCGCAGACCTTCGTGCAGCAGCACGATGGCCTGATCGAGGTGGACAGCCGGCCGGGCCATACCGAGTTTCAGATTCTGCTGCCGCTCGACGGCTAGACACCCCATGCATCTCAAGACTTCTGACAGACCTATATGAAGCCGATCTGGATAGTAGACGACGACCAATCAATTCGCTGGGTGCTCGAGAAAGCGCTCGCGCGCGAGAACCTGGCGACGCGCAGCTTCGCGAACGTGCGCGACGCGTCGGCCGCGCTCGATCACGACAGCCCGCAGGTGCTGGTCTCCGATATCCGCATGCCCGGCGGCTCCGGGCTGGAGCTGCTGCAAACCGTACGCGACAAGGTGCCCGGCTTGCCGGTCATCATCATGACCGCGTTCTCCGATCTCGACAGCGCGGTCGCCGCATTTCAGGGCGGTGCGTTCGAGTATCTGGCGAAACCGTTCGACGTCGACAAGGCCGTCGAGCTGATTCGCCGCGCGGTCGACGAAAGCATGCGTGGCGAGCAGACGTGGGACGAGCGCGTCACCGAGGCGCCCGAGATGCTCGGCCAGGCGCCTGCGATGCAGGACATGTTTCGCGCGATCGGCCGCCTGTCGCATTCGGCGGCCACCGTGCTCATTACGGGCGAATCAGGCACCGGGAAGGAACTGGTCGCCCGTGCGTTGCACCGACATAGCCCACGCGCGAACGGTCCCTTCATCGCCTTGAACACGGCTGCGATTCCGAAAGATCTGCTGGAGTCCGAACTGTTCGGTCACGAGCGCGGCGCATTCACCGGCGCGCAGGCGATGCGCCAAGGGCGCTTCGAGCAGGCCGAGAACGGCACGCTCTTTCTCGACGAAATCGGCGACATGCCGTTCGATCTGCAGACGCGCCTGTTGCGCGTGCTGTCGGACGGGCAGTTCTATCGCGTGGGCGGCCACAATCCGTTGCGCGCGAATGTGCGGGTGATCGCGGCGACACATCAGAATCTCGAATCGCGCGTGCGGCAGGGGCTGTTTCGCGAAGATCTGTATCACCGTCTGAACGTGATCCGTCTGCGCTTGCCCGCGTTGCGCGAGCGCAGCGAGGACATTGCGCTGCTCACGCGGCATTTCCTGCAGAAGAGCGCGCGCGATCTCGGCGTCGAACCGAAGCGCGTGTCCGACGAGGCGCTCGTGCATCTCGCGTCGCTGCCGTTTCCGGGCAACGTGCGCCAGCTCGAGAACCTCGCGAACTGGCTCACGGTGATGGCGCCCGCGCAGACCATCGAGATCAAGGATCTTCCGCCCGATCTCGGTCCCGCGCAGATCGGCGCGAGCGAGCTGGGTGCGGGTGCCGCTACCGGTGCGACGGTGGATGGCAGCGTGGCGAACCACGTTGGATTCGCGGGCAGTGCGCCGCTCGCTGGCATGAGCGGCGGTACGGTCGTGCATCCGGGCGCTGCGGCCGGTGTGTCGGTGGCGACCGCGCTGAGCGCGTGGGAAGGCGGCTTGCGCACCGAGGTCGCGCGGATGCTGCGCGAGAACGCGGCCGACGTGATGGACGAGCTCGCGCGCCGCTTCGAAGCGGCGGTGATCCGCGAGGCGCTGGACTTCACGCGCGGCCGCAAGGTCGAGGCGGCCGAGCGGCTTGGCATCGGGCGCAATACGATTACGCGCAAGATTCAGGAGCTCAATCTCGAGCCTTGACGCACTCGGCTCGAGCGATCCCGCCTGGCAGGCGAGGGCGGCTCGGGCCGCCTTCGTCGTTGTTGCGCCGCGCCCCGCACCCAACCGGCACTGGCCGCGCACAAGGCATAATCAACGCTGTTCCGATCCGACAGCCGACGATGCCAGCTTCCTCCGCTTCTCCCGCTCCATTCGAGTGGCCGCTTTCCCCCGATCCCTTCCTGTCGCTCGAAGCGCTGTACGACGCTGACGCGCTCGCGTGGGTCGACGCGCAGAATGCGCGCACCTGCGCCGCGTGGTGCACCGGCGCGTCGTTCGACACGCTCAGACGCCGGCTCGCCGATGCCTATCTGCCGCGCGAGCGTCCTGTGATTCCGGATCGCTGGAAGGACTGGGCCTACGATCTGTGGCAGGACGAGCGCAATCCGCGCGGCATTTGGCGACGCACCGCGTGGGCCGCATGGCGCGGCGGCGCGCCGGTGTGGCAGAACCTGCTCGACTTCGACGCGCTCGGTGCGGCCGAAGGCACGCCGTGGGTGTGCGTCGATCTCGACATCCTTTATCCCGACGGCGACCGCGCGCTGATCACGATGTCGCCGGGCGGCTCGGACGCGCTCGTCGTGCGCGAGTTCGATCTCGACGCGCGGCGTTTCGTCGACGCTGGCTTCGCGATCGCGAAGGCGGGCAAGCACACGGTGTCGTGGATCGATCGCGATACGCTGTACGTTGGCTGGGACAACGGGCGCAAGACGCTGACGCGTTCCGGCTATCCGCGCGACGTGCGACGCTGGACGCGCGGTACCGCGCTCGCGGAGGCGCCCGTCGTGTTTCGCGGCGAGTTTGGCGACATCGCCGTGGAGGCGCATTACGATCCGGTCGATCGCCGGCATACGGTAACGAGCAGCGTCGACTTTTTCGATTCGAACACGTACTACCTCGACGATGCTAGCGATGCCTGGCATCGTTACGACGTGCCGTCGCACGTCGCGGTGGGCGCATGGCAGGGCTGGCTGTTGCTCGAGCCGCGGCTCGACTGGGAATGCGAGTGGGACGGCAATCTCGCGCGCTATCCGGGCGGCGCGCTGCTCGCGATTCGCGAGGATGCGTTTTTGCGCGGCGAGCGCGACGTGACGCCGCTCTTCACGCCGACGCCGCTGACCTCGGCCTGCGAGTGGTCGCATACGCGCCATCATCTGATCGTGTCGTATCTCGACGATGTGCGCGGCAAGACCCTGATCTGGACGCCGTCGCAGCGCGACGACGGCACGTGGCAATGGCGCGAACGCGTGTTCGCGTCGCGCGGCGATGCGCAGGTCGACGTGTCGCCGGTCGAGGCGACGCTGAACGACGAAGTGTTCGTCGACACCGACGATTATCTGCAACCGCCCGCCTATTGGCTCTCCGATCTCGCGCTTGAGGAGCCCGCCGAATGGGAGCTGCTCGACCGTTGGCCGACGCAGTTCGACGCGACGCGCGTGGCTGTGACGCGCGGGCATGCGGTATCGGCCGATGGCACGCGCGTACCGTACACGGTGATTGGGCCAAAGCAGGCGTCGTCGTCGCCGGGCGATGAACAGCCAACGCGTCCGTGTCTGCTGAGCGGCTACGGCGGCTTCGCGATTCCGCTGCTGCCGGGCTATCTGACGGGGCAGGGCATCGGCTGGCTCGAACGCGGCGGCGTGTATGTGGTCGCGCATATTCGCGGCGGCGGCGAGTTCGGCACGCGCTGGCACACAGCGGCGCAGGGCGAGCATCGCCAGCGCGCGTTCGATGATTTCATCGCGGTCGCCGAAGCGCTGATCGCCAGCGGCGTGACGAGCGCTGCGCAGCTCGGCATTCAGGGCGGCAGCAACGGCGGTCTGCTGGTGGCCGCCTGCATGGTGCAGCGGCCGGCGTTATTCGGCGCGGTCGTGTGCGAGGTGCCGTTGCTCGATATGAGCCGCTATCACCTGCTTCATGCGGGCGCATCGTGGATCGATGAGTACGGCGACCCTGACGAGCCCGATGAAGCGCGCGCGCTCGCCGCCTATTCGCCCTATCACAACCTCGCGGCGGGCGTCGCCTATCCGCCGGTGCTATTCATGACGTCGACGGCCGACGATCGCGTGCATCCGGGCCACGCGCGCAAGATGGCCGCGCGTATGCAGGCGCTGGGTGCGCAACACGTGTGGTATCGGGAGAACACGGAGGGCGGACACGGCGGCTCCGATGAGCTGGAGCAGGCCGAGCATGATGCGATGGTGTTCAGCTTCTTGTGGGGTGTGCTGGGCGGCGCTTGATGCGATACGCAAGCGAAGCAGCGCGCGTCGCTGCGTCGCTGGAGGGTGGATCAGCCGAGCTGCGCGAACACCGGCGCGTGATCGGAAGGCTGATCCCACTTGCGCGGCACCTTGTCGATGTCGCACGCTGAGCAGATGTCGGCAAGCGCCTTCGACAGCAGGATGTGATCGATGCGCAGTCCCGCGTTGCGACGGAACGCCATCATCCGGTAATCCCACCACGAATAGATTTTTTCCTGCTGCTCGAACCGGCGGAATGCGTCGAGCAGGCCAAGGCCGATCAGTCGCACGAACGCCGCGCGTTCCTCGGGCGACACGAGGTTCTGACCTTCCCACGCTTTCGGATCGTGCACGTCGCGATCGTCGGGCGCGATGTTGTAGTCGCCGAGCAACGCGAACTTCGGATGCAGCGTCATCTCCTTGGCGAGCCAGTCGTGCAGCGCGTCGAGCCAGCGCAGCTTGTAGGCGAACTTGTCGGTGCCGGGCGCCTGGCCGTTCGGGAAATACGCGCAGACGATGCGCACGCCGTCGATGGTCGCCGCGATCACGCGCTGCTGCGGATCCTCGAAACCGGGGATGTTGCGCACGATGCTGCTCTCGTCGACGTTTAAGCCGTCGCGCACCAGAATGCCGACACCGTTATACGTTTTCTGACCCGCGTACCAGCTGCGATAGCCGACCGCCTCCAGTTCGGCGCGCGGAAATTTTTCGTCGGGGAGCTTCAGTTCCTGCAGGCACAGCACGTCGGCGCCGCTGCTCGCGAGCCAGTCGATGACGTGTTGCTGGCGGACTTTGAGAGAGTTGACGTTCCAGGTGGCGATTTTCACGAAAATATCCGATGCGTGCGTGGTGAGAGCAAGGCCGATTATAACGGGGGCCGCGCCGGTCGAAACCGGCGCCTGTGACGTCGCCCACGCTGTTCGCTATGCTCGCGCGTGTTTATCGAGCTTCGAGTTCCAGCATCGCGAGGCTCGCGAAGCGAGCTCGATCATCACGCCACGCCGAGCGCGCGAAGCAACTTTCGCCTGACGACGTCGTTTGGGTAAATGTTCTGCTCAGAGGTTTGACGTTTTGCCAGCGACCTTATATAATCTTTTTTCTCTGACGCGGGGTGGAGCAGTCTGGCAGCTCGTCGGGCTCATAACCCGAAGGTCGTAGGTTCAAATCCTACCCCCGCAACCAAGCATTGTTGAAAGCCCGCATCGCGCAAGCCATGCGGGCTTTTTGACTTTCAGCGCTTCGTTTGCTTGTCGCAGCTCGCGGCGTATGTGTCACTGCCCTCCAATCGCCCACTCCACCGCCGCCTGCGCATGCAACGCCGTGGTATCGAACACAGGCAGCACCGAGTCTTCCGGTTTGATCAGCAGCGTGATCTCCGTGCAACCGAGTATCACCGCCTGCGCGCCACGCGCGGCCAGATGCTCGATCACGCGTTGATAGACCTGACGCGACGCGTCGTCCACGTTACCGTGACAAAGCTCGTCGTAAATGATGCGGTGCACGTCCGCGCGTTCGTCGTCGTCAGGCACGAGCGTCTCGAGTCCATAGCGCTCGTGCAGCCGTCCGGCATAGAACGTCTGTTCCATCGTATAGCGTGTGCCGAGCAGGCCGACCCGCTCCACGCCCGCCGCGCGCAGCGCCGCGCCGGTCGGATCGGCGATGTGCAGGAACGGCACCGTGATTGCCTGCTCGATCGATTCGTACACGCGGTGCATCGTGTTCGTCGCGAGGATCACGAGATCGGCGCCGCCGCGTTCGAGCTGGCGCGCGGCATCGGCCATCTGCTCGCCGAGCGCGTGCCAGTCGCCGGCGCGCTGGTTCGCCTCGATCGACGCGAAATCGACGCTCAGCAGCAGACTGCGCGCGTTGTGATGACCGCCGAGCCGCGCCTTCGCGTGGCGGTTCAGCAGCCGGTAGTACTCGGTGGACGACTCCCAGCTCATTCCGCCGATCACGCCGATCGTTTTCATCTGTGCGCTCCATCAATGCATGGCCGAAACGGCGAGTATAGGCGCGTCGCATCGCGCGCTGCCGGTACGGATGGCGGCCCGCGTGCCGGTACGCATGGGTGTTACGCATTTTTCTGGCATCGATAGAATCGTAGCGAATCCGAACGCGATCAACGGGAGCGATACATGGATCTGATCATCCGCCGCGCGACGCTGCCGCGCCGTGCCGCGCAGCTGTTCCAGCATCATCGGCAACCCATCGACATCGGCATCGACGCGGGCCGCATCGTCGCGGTCGAGCCGAACCTGGCCGCGAGCGCGCGCGACGAAATCGACGCGGCCGGTTCGCTCGTCACGCCGCCGTTCGTCGATCCGCATTTCCATATGGATGCGACGCTGTCCTACGGTTTGCCACGGGTGAACGCGTCGGGCACGCTGCTCGAAGGCATCGCGCTGTGGGGCGAGCTGAAGCCCGAGCTCACGCAGCAAGCGTTGATCGAGCGCGCGCTGCAGTATTGCGATTGGGCCGTCGCGCGCGGCTTGCTCGCGATTCGCAGCCATGTCGATGTGTGCGACTCACGTCTGCTCGCGGTCGAGGCATTGCTGGAAGTGAAGCGTCAGGTCGCGCCATATCTCGACCTGCAACTGGTTGCCTTCCCGCAGGACGGTCTGCTGCGCAGCGCCGGTGCGTTCGACAATCTGAAGCGCGCGATCGGCATGGGCGTCGACGTGATCGGCGGCATTCCGCATTTCGAGCGCACGATGGCCGACGGCGCGCAGTCGGTGCGCATGCTATGCGAGTACGCGGCCGAAAAGGGTCTGCGCGTCGACATGCATTGCGACGAGTCGGACGATCCGCTGTCGCGCCACATCGAAACGCTCGCGGCCGAAACGCATCGGCTCGGCCTGCACGGACGCGTCGCCGGCTCGCACCTCACATCGATGCATTCGATGGACAACTACTACGTGAGCAAGCTGTTGCCGCTGATGCGCGAGTCGGGCGTCGCGGCGATCGCGAATCCGCTCATTAACATCACATTGCAAGGCCGCAGCGACACGTACCCGAAACGGCGCGGCATGACGCGAGTGCCGGAGATGCTGGCCGCGGGCATCACGGTCGCATTCGGTCACGACTGCGTGATGGACCCGTGGTACAGCCTCGGGTCGGCCGATATGCTCGAAGTCGCGCAGATGGGCTTGCACGTTGCGCAGATGACCAGCG
Source organism: Paraburkholderia sprentiae WSM5005 (assembly GCF_001865575.2). NCBI lineage: Bacteria > Pseudomonadati > Pseudomonadota > Betaproteobacteria > Burkholderiales > Burkholderiaceae > Paraburkholderia > Paraburkholderia sprentiae. The sequence continues at coordinate 2,195,512 of NZ_CP017561.2, read as the reverse complement.
TCGACGGCATGCACGCCTGTTTCGACGCAGTGACCGCGAACGCGGCGCGCATTCTCGGTCTCGACGACTATGGCATCGCGCCCGGATGCGCGGCCAATCTCGTCGTGCTCGATGCGCGCGACGAGGTCGAGGCGATCCGTCTGCGTGCCGCGCGGCTCGTGGTGGTGAGCCGGGGCAGGGTGGTCAGCCGCGCGCCGGCCGCGCGGGCGTCGTTATCGCTCGAAGGGCGGCCGGGGCAGGTTGATTTCAAGCTGCATCGCGCGTAGCGACACATCTCGCGCATGAATGAAAAACCGGCGGCCTGCTTGCGCAGACCGCCGGTTTTTCTATCGGCGTCGCTCAGTGCGCGGTAACCGGCGCCATGCCGTTATGCCGCAGCAGCGCATCGATATTCGGCTCGCGGCCGCGGAACGCCTTGAACGATTCCATCGCCGGACGGCTGCCGCCCACCTCGAGAATCTCGCGACGATAGCGCATGCCGGTCGACTGATCGAGCACGCTGCCCGCCGCTTGCGCGGCTTCCTCGAACGCCGCGTACGCATCGGCCGACAGCACTTCGGCCCACTTGTAGCTGTAGTAGCCGGCTGCGTAACCGCCCGCGAAGATATGGCTGAACGTATTCGGCCAACGCGAGAACGGCGCTTGCGGCACGACGTGGAAGCGCTCGTTGATTTCGCGCGCGAGCTCGTTGGCGCTCTTCGCGCCGTTCGCGTCGAAGCCGGTATGCAACTGCATGTCGAACATCGAGAACACGATCTGCCGCAGCGTGCCGAGGCCGCTCTGGAAGTTCTTCGCGGCGAGCATCTTGTCGAACAGCTCGCGCGGCAGCGGCTTCGCGGTATCGACGTGCGAGGTCATGTCGGACAGCACGTCCCATTCCCAGCAGAAGTTCTCCATGAACTGCGACGGCAGCTCGACCGCATCCCATTCGACGCCGTTGATGCCCGACACGCCGAGCTCATCGACGCGCGTCAGCATGTGATGCAGCCCGTGGCCGAACTCGTGGAACAGCGTGATCACTTCGTCGTGCGTGAAGCAGGCGGGCTTGCCGCCGACCGGCGCCGAGAAATTGCAGGTCAGATACGCGACCGGCGTTTGCACCGCGCCATGCGCGAGCTTGTGACGGCCGCGTGCGTCGTCCATCCAGGCGCCGCCGCGCTTGCCTTCGCGTGCATACAGATCGAGGTAGAACTGCGCGACGAGGCCGCCGTCCTGATTCTCGACGCGGAAGAAGCGCACGTCGGGATGCCAGACGGCGGCTTCATCGCGGCGGATGCGCACGCCGAACAGCGTTTCGGTGACCTTGAACAGGCCCTTGAACACCGCATCTTCCGGGAAGTACTGCTTCACTTCGTTTTCCGAGAACGAATAGCGCTTCTGACGCAGACGCTCGGCGGCGAACGTCATGTCCCACGGTTGCAGATCGGTCATGCCGAGTTCGCTCGCGGCAAATTCGCGCAGTTCTTTCCAGTCCTGTTCCGCGTGCGGACGCGCGCGCGTCGCGAGGTCTTCGAGGAACGCCATCACCTGCGCCGGCGACTCGGCCATCTTCGGTGCGAGCGACACTTCGGCGAAGTTGCCGTAGCCGAGCATCTGCGCTTCTTCGGCGCGCAGCTTCAGTTCGTCGGCGAGCACCTGGGTGTTGTCCCACTCAGGTTTGCCGTTGCCGTACTGCGCGCCGAGTTCGGACGCGCGCGTCGTATATGCGCGATACATCGCTTCGCGCATCGGACGGTTTTCCGAGTACTGCATGACCGGGAAATACGACGGGAAGTGCAGCGTGAACTTGTAGCCGGTCTTGCCGTCACGGGCGGCGGCTTCCTTCGCGGCCTCGATCACGTCTTCGGGCAACCCCGCCAGTTGCGCGTCGTTGCCGGCATCGACGATGTACGCATACGCGTTGGTCGCATCGAGCACGTGATCCGAAAACGCCTTCGACAGCGCCGCCTGGCGCTCCTGCAATTCGGCGAAACGCGGCTTTTGATCTTCCGGCAACTCGGCGCCGGACAGGCGGAAGTCACGCAGCGCGTTGCCGAGGATCTTCTTGCGTTCGCCGTTCAGCGACGCGAATTCGTCGCTCGCGTTCAGTGCCTTGTACTTCTCGTAGAGCGCGAGATTCTGGCCGACGCTCGACCAGAACTCGGTCACGCGTGGCAGGTTTTCGCCGTATACGGCGCGCAGTTCGGGCGTATCGGCGACGGCGTTCAGATGGCCGATCACGCTCCACGCGCGCGACAGCGGCTCGGTGGCACGCTCGACCGGTTCGACGACGTCGGCCCACGACGCGGGCGTGGCCGGCAGCGCGGCGCGCTCGACGGCGGCCGCCGCGTCGGCGAGCAGTACGTCGAGGGCGGGCGTCACGTGTACGGGGCGGATGTCGCCAAAGCGCGGCAGATCGGAAAAATCGAGGAGCGGGTTGTCTTGATGCGTGGCGGTAGTGGACATAAGGCTTCCTGTCTGACGCGGGTGAAGGGGCGATGCGACGGGCGCTTGCGCGTGCCGTCTCATGGTGGCTCGTTCGACGCTCGCGCACGGCGCGTGGCGCCACCGGATGCTGAGAATTATTGGGGCGGGGAGCGCCGATTCCAATCCATCGGCTGACAAATTAACAGATGTTGCGCGGCGCTGGGCGGTTCCGGCGGTTAGCGCCGCGGGGGCTGTGAGCCGCCCCAGAGCTGTTTTCTGCATGACGCCGCTGTTGCGGCGCAGCGTGCAGCGCTCGTGCATCGCACATGGCGGCGGCGCTCGTGCGGCGCGGTGATGGGGCGCAGGTTCGGTGACCGGCGGCGAACCGGCGATGACGAGACGGATGAGCCGTCTCGCTGCGCCTGCCGCTCGCCGCCCGGCGGTTACGCGTTCGCCGCGTCCGCCTCGCGCTCGGCTGCTTCGATCGTGTTGACGAGCAGCATCGTGATCGTCATCGGGCCGACGCCACCCGGCACCGGCGTGATATGGCCGGCCACTTCCTTGACGCCCGCGAAGTCGACGTCGCCGCACAGCTTGCCGGCGTCGTCGCGATTCATGCCGACATCGATCACGGTCGCGCCCGGCTTCACCATGTCCGCGGTCAGGATGTTGCGCAGGCCGGTCGCGGCAACCACGACGTCGGCGTTGCGCGTGTGCGCGGCCAGGTCGCGCGTCTTGCTGTGGCAGATCGTGACGGTCGCGCCCGCTTCGAGCAGCAGCAGTGCCATCGGCTTGCCGACGATGTTCGAGCGGCCGATCACCACCGCGTTCGCGCCCTTCAGATCGATGCCGTAGGCCTCGAACATCTTCATCACCCCGTACGGCGTGCACGGACGGAACAGCGGCTGGCCCGTCAGCAGCGCGCCCGCATTGGCGACGTGGAAGCCATCGACGTCCTTCTCGGGCGCGATCGCCTCGATCACCTTGTGGCTGTCGATGTGCTTCGGCAGCGGCAGCTGCACGAGAATGCCGTGGATGGCCGGATCGCGGTTCAGCTCGTCGATGCGCGCGAGCAGTTCGGCTTCGGGCAGGTCGGCCGGATACCGGTCGAACGACGAGCCCAGGCCGTTGTCGTGGCAGGCCTTCACCTTGTTGCGCACATACACTTCGCTGGCCGGATTGGCGCCGACCAGAATCACGGCGAGGCCCGGCTGATGGCCACGGGCGGTCAGGGCGGCGGCGCGCGCGGCGACGTCGGCGCGCAGGGTCTTGGAGAGGGCGAGGCCGTCGATCAATTTGGCAGTCATGGTCGGTCGAACGTTGGGTCGAGGTTGGGATCGGGAATCGGGTCGGGACAGGCGGCTTGCAGGCGGGCAAAGCGCTCGCGCGGAGAGGGGCGCGCGACGGTGCGCTTCGGCTGGTCGACGCAACCGGTCGCCCGGCGACAGGCGCGCTGCCAGTTCGGCCAAGGCGCCGCTGCAAAGTCCCACATTATACCGGCGCAGGAGCGCGCGTTCCGCTGCCGATTCGGCGCGCGCGTGGAGGGGAACGGGATGTAACGGATGGGTTCGCGTGACGGCGACAAACGCAACGCGACCGGTCGGGGAGGCCGGTGGCACGCCGGAACACAGCATCGTTCGGGCCGTCGCGGATCGGCCAGATAAAACGGCCCTGCGAACGCAGGGCCGCCCGTGGCGCTGTTATTGCGCCGTTTGCGGCTTGTTCGACAGCGCGAGTCGCAGCAGATCGGCGACCGTGTTGACGTTCAGCTTTTCCATGATGTTCGCGCGATGCGCTTCGACCGTCTTGATGCTGATGCCGAGGTCGTCGGCGATCTGCTTGTTCAGGCGGCCGGCGATGATCCGCTCGAGCACCTGATGCTCACGCGCGGTCAGCTTGCCGAGGCGCTCGGCCGCGGCGCGCTGCTGCTGCACGCTGGTGCTTTCGCTGCGCGCCTTGTCGAGCATGCGCTCGACGAGCTTGCGCAGTTCGGCTTCGTCGAACGGTTTTTCGATGAAGTCCATCGCGCCTTTTTTCATCGTCGACACCGCCATCGGCACGTCGCCGTGGCCCGTCACGAAGATGATCGGCAGCGACGCGTTGTCGGCGATCAGGCGTTCCTGCAACTCGAGCCCGCTCATGCCGGACATTCGCACGTCGAGAATCAGACATGCGATCTGGCCCGGATGCTGATGCGGCTGCCATGCGTCGAGAAACTGCTCGGAGCTCGAGAAGCATTGAACGCGGTAGCCGTTCGCCTCCAACAGCCAGCGCAGCGAATCTCGCACCGCCTCGTCGTCGTCGACGACAAACACGGTTTCCTGTGTGGTGACTGGGCTGTTCATAGCTCTCCCGTAACGGTTTGTGGTGTCGGTGCCTCGGACCCGCCGTTGCTCGGGCCGTCGGGCTCCCCAATAGGCAAACTGCAGTGGAACGTGGCGCCCGTGATGTGGCCGTCGGACTCGACGTTATTCACCACCCACAGACGGCCGCGGTGCGATTCGATAATCGAACGGCAAATGTTCAGCCCCATGCCCATGCCATCGGACTTGGTGCTGTAAAACGGTTCGAACAGACGCTCGGCGGTCGCTTCGTCGACGCCCGGGCCCTGGTCGACGACGCTGATGCACACGAAGCCGCTCTCCAGCCGTACGACCACGCGGATGACCGGATCGACTGCGTTCGGGCGCGCTTCGGCCATCGCCTCGACGCCGTTCTTCAGCAGGTTCACGAGCACCTGCTCGATCAGCACCGGGTCGACGTAGATCACCGGCAGGCGCGAGCGCAGATCGGTGACGATGCGAATGCGGCGCTTTCTCGCCTCGATTTCGGCGAGACCCACCGCGTCCGCGACGATGTCCGCGACGCGCGTGGCCTGGCGCTTCGGCTCGCTGCGCTTCACGAACTCGCGGATGCGCTTGATGATCATGCCGGCGCGCACCGCCTGCTGCGCGGTCTTTTCGAGCACCGGCAGCAGATTGTCGGGCGTCGTCCGACCGGATTTAACCAGCGCGACGGTTCCCGAGCAATAGTTATTGATCGCGGCGAGCGGCTGGTTCAGTTCGTGCGCGAGCGACGAGGCCATTTCGCCCATCGTCATCAGGCGGCTCGTGAACTGCAGCTTCTCGTCCTGCTGGCGCGCCAGCTCCTGCGCACGCTTGCGGGTCGTGATGTCGGTCGCGATCTGCATCTGCGCGAGATGGCCGTCGACCCACTGGATGTACTGGCGCCGCACCTCGAACCACTTCTGGATGCCGGCGATGTAGATTTCCTGCGCGTCGGCGGTGCTTTCCGTCAGCGCGGCGGCGGGCAGGCCGACGAAGGTGTCGACCATGTCGATCGAATCGGACGACGCCTGCGAGCTGTCGAAGCCGCCGCCCGCGAGTTCGAGGTGGCCGTCCGGGCGGATGCCGAACAGATGCCGGTAGTAGCGGTTCGCGAACAGCAGCTCGGCTTCGTCGGCGGCGAGCACGGACACCGCCGCATCGAGGCTTTCGAGCACGGTCGTGAAGCGTTCGTGGGCGGCGGCGAGCTCTTCGCGCGCGCGCTTGGGCTCGGTGATGTCGGTCATCGACGACATCCAGCCGGTCTGGCGGCCCGAGCTGTCGATCAGCGGCGACACGTAGAGCCGCGCGTGGAACGTCGAGCCGTCCTTGCGCCGCACGCGCAACTCAAAGCCGGACGAGGGCGCCTTGCCACGCAGTGTCATGTCGAGCTGGCGCTGCATTTCGGGGTAAGCGTCGCGCGGCCAGTAGGCGAACGGCGCGCTCTTGCCGACGAGGTCGCTTTCGTCCCAGCCGGTCATGCGGCAGAACGCCGGGTTCACGTGCGTGATGCGGCCGTGCATGTCGAGCACGCGCATGCCGATCAGCACCGAGTTCTCCATCGCGCGGCGGAAGAACGCTTCCGCGTAGAGCGCCTGCTGCGCCTCGAAGCGCTGGCGCGTGTGTTTCCAAAGACTCCACAGGCTCCACAGCACGAAGCAGGAGAGGCCGGCCACCAGCCACACCAGCGTGTTGTTCGTGAAGTTGGTGATCTGCGGAAACGCGTACACGCGCACCGAAATGCCCTGGCCCGGCGGGTCGAGCGGCAGGTCGTAGAACATGTCGCGCGGCAGGCGCGGGCGGGTCGACGTGGTGGTCAACTCGCGGTTGTTCACGTCGATGATCGAGATTTTGTACTTTGCCGACAGCTCGGGTGGGATGTCGCGCTTCAGAATGCCTTCCACCGAGAACACCGCGGCGATCGTGCCGAGGAAATCGCGGTCGCGGAAGATCGGCGTTTGCAGTGTGATGAAGCCGTTGCCGAGGTCGTCGTAGATGAGCGGCGAGTACACCTGGCGGCGCGTGTTGCGCGCTTCGGCGAAACCAGCTTTGACCGCTTCGTCCATCTGCGCGTCGTTCGGACGCGCGAGCCGCTGGCCCAGCACCGGCGGCGCGGCGTTCGGCCAGCGCGGCTGCTGCTGACCGGTGTACCAGTTCATGTAGAGGATCTCGGGATGCCCCTGCATGATGTCGGTGGTGCTCACCTGGAACGAATGCTCGTCGGCATGGCCGGCGGCGAGGTCGCGCGCGAGCGCCTGAATCTGCTCCTGCGCGCCGGTCATCGACAGGCGGATCTGCTGCTGCGCCCACGCGACGTTGCGGTACAGCGTGTCTTCCTGCTGTTGCTGCTCGCGCCGGTTCAAACTCCAGAGAATCAGGCTCATCACGACCAGGAACACCAGGATCGACAGGAGCGGCGTCAGCAAATAGGAATTGGACCACCAAGGTCCGTGGTGCCAGCGCGTGGACGGCGACGAATCCGCCGGCGAACCAGCGGCGCGCGCCGAGCGAGAGAAAAGCCGTTCGGTCAACATGCGTGGCATTGTAGCTCAGCACGTCCCCGACAAATGGCGCAAAAAAGCGCGGAAAGTGCAGTTATTCGGCGCAAACTAGCCGGCGGATCAGTCGAATGGCAGGCAAACCAGGTTGCGTTGCAGCAATTTTCCGCATTATGAGAAGTGATCTCGTAATTTGAAAATTTGGTTGCGCTGACGTCGGGACCCTCATTACAATCGGCCGGAGTTGCCGCGGCCGTTCCTGCGTCCCGCGTCGTCTGTTCAAAGTGCGTTCCCATATCCAGGAGACGAGCATGTCCGCTGTACCCGACGAAGTCATGAAATATGTCGCCGCCGATAAAGACGACGATCCCCAGGAAACCGGCGAATGGCTGGAAGCGCTGGATGGCGTGATTTCTGCTGTAGGCCCTGACCGTGCCCACTACCTGATCGAAAAGCAGATCGAATTCGCACGCGTGCACGGCGAACATCTGCCGTTCTCCGCCAACACGCCTTACATCAACACGATTCCGGTCGCGCGTCAGGCCAAGAACCCCGGCGACCAGGACATCGAACACCGCATCCGCTCGTACACCCGCTGGAACGCGATGGCGATGGTGCTGCGCGCCGGCAAGGAAACCAACGTCGGCGGCCATATCGCGTCGTTCGCGTCGGCCGCCACGCTGTACGACGTCGGCTACAACCATTTCTGGCACGCTCCGTCGGCCGAGCACGGCGGTGACCTCGTGTTCGTGCAGGGCCACTCGTCGCCGGGCGTCTACTCGCGCGCGTTCCTGCTCGGCCGTCTGACCGACAAGCAGCTCGACAACTTCCGTCAGGAAGTCGGCGGCGAGGGCATCTCGTCGTATCCGCATCCGTGGCTGATGCCGGACTTCTGGCAATTCCCGACCGTCTCGATGGGCCTCGGCCCGATCATGGCGATCTATCAGGCGCGCTTCATGAAATACCTGCAGGCGCGCGGTATCGCGAAGACCGACGGCCGCAAGGTCTGGGCCTTCCTCGGCGACGGCGAAACCGACGAGCCGGAATCACTCGGCGCGATCGGCATGGCTGGCCGCGAACGCCTCGACAACCTCGTGTTCGTGATCAACTGCAACCTGCAGCGTCTGGACGGTCCGGTGCGCGGTAACGGCAAGATCATTCAGGAACTCGAAAGCGAATTCCGCGGCGCCGGCTGGAACGTGATCAAGGTCATCTGGGGTAGCCGTTGGGACGCGCTGTTCGCTCGCGACAAGTCGGGCGCGCTGATGCGTCGCATGATGGAAGTGGTCGACGGCGAGTACCAGACGTACAAGTCGGAGTCGGGCGCGTTCGTGCGCGAGCACTTCTTCAACACGCCGGAGCTGAAGGCGCTCGTCGCCGACTGGTCCGACGACGACATCTGGAATCTGAACCGCGGCGGTCATGATCCGCACAAGATCTACGCGGCGTTCGCGGAAGCGTCGAATTCGAAGGGCCAGCCGACCGTCATCCTCGCGAAGACGATCAAGGGCTACGGCATGGGCGAAGCCGGCCAGGCGATGAACATCACCCACCAGCAGAAGAAGATGCAGGTGGAGCAGCTGAAGAAATTCCGCGATCAGTTCCGTCTGCCGATCACGGACGAGCAGATCGTCGACGTGCCGTATTTGACGTTCGAGGAAGGCTCGAAGGAACTCGAATACATGCGCCAGAAGCGCATGGACCTGGGTGGCTATCTGCCGGCGCGTCGTCAGAAGGCCGAGTCGCTGCCGGTGCCGGAACTGTCGGCATTCGAGCCGCTGCTCAAGGGCACGGGCGAAGGCCGCGAGATCTCCACGACGATGGCGTTCGTGCGGATCCTGAACATCCTGCTGAAGGACAAGGCGCTCGGTAAGCGCGTCGTGCCGATCGTGCCGGACGAATCGCGGACATTCGGCATGGAAGGTCTGTTCCGTCAGATCGGCATCTGGAACCAGGACGGCCAGAAGTACGTGCCGGAAGACTCCGACCAGCTGATGTTCTATCGTGAGTCGGAGACCGGGCAGATCCTGCAGGAAGGCATCAACGAAGCCGGCGGCATGGCCGACTGGATCGCAGCCGCGACGTCGTACTCGACGCACGGCGAGATCATGATTCCGTTCTACATCTTCTACTCGATGTTCGGCTTCCAGCGCATCGGCGACCTTGCATGGGCAGCCGGCGACATGCGCTCGCGCGGCTTCCTGCTGGGCGGCACCGCGGGCCGCACGACGTTGAACGGCGAAGGTTTGCAACACGAAGACGGCCACTCGCTGATGTGGGCCGCTTCGGTGCCGAACTGCATCAGCTACGACCCCACGTTCGGCTACGAACTCGCGGTCATCATGCAGGACGGTCTGCGTCGCATGGTCGCCGACCAGGAGGACGTGTATTACTACGTCACGGTGATGAACGAGAACTACGAGCACCCGGCGATCCCGCAGGGCGACACCGTGGCGGCCGACATCATCAAGGGCATGTACTCGTTCAGCAAGACCGCTGCCGATAAAAAGGCGCCGCACGTGCAGCTGATGGGCGCGGGCACGATCTTCAACGAGGTGATCGCCGCGGCCGACCTGTTGAAGAACGACTGGGGCGTCAATGCCGACCTGTGGAGCGTGCCGAGCTTCACCGAGCTCGCGCGCGAAGGTCATGAAGTGCAGCGCTGGAACATGCTGCATCCGACCGAAGAGAGGAAGCTGTCGCACGTCGAGAAGCTGCTGAAGGATGCGCCGGGTCCGGTCATCGCGTCGACCGACTACGTGCGTGCGCTGACCGAGCAGATCCGTGCATTCGTGCCGCAGAAGTTCGTCGTGCTGGGCACCGACGGCTACGGCCGCTCGGACACGCGCGAAAAGCTGCGTCACTTCTTCGAAGTCGATCGCTACTGGGTCACGGTCGCCGCGCTCAACGCGCTGGCGGACGAAGGCACGATCGAACGCAAGGTGGTCGCCGAGGCACTCAAGAAGTACAACCTTGATCCCGCCAAACCCAACCCGATGACCGTCTAAGGCATCACCCGTGTGCCGCGATGCGCGCGCCTGCTCCTCGTCGCGAGGGGCGGGCGGCGTGCGCGGCCCAGGAGACACTAACAATGAGTCAAGCGATCGAAGTCAAGGTGCCGGACATCGGCGATTACAAGGACATTCCTGTGATCGAGGTGCTGGTGAAGGCGGGTGACACCGTCGAAAAAGAGCAATCGCTCGTTACGCTGGAATCCGACAAGGCGACGATGGACGTGCCGAGCTCGGCCGCCGGCGTCGTCAAGGAAGTGAAGGTCAAGGTCGGCGATGCGGTGTCCGAAGGCACGCTGATCATCGTGCTGGAAGCCGCCGACGCCGCTGCCGCGGCGCCCGCGGCGGCACCGAAGGCGGCACCGGCGGCGGCTCCCGCTGCGGCGCCGGCCCCCGCGCCCGCGGCGGCGGGCGGCGGCGTGCAGGAAATCAAGGTGCCGGATATCGGCGACTATAAAGACGTTCCGGTAATCGAGATCGCGGTGAAGGTCGGCGATCGCGTCGAGAAGGAACAGTCGCTCGTCACGCTGGAATCCGACAAGGCGACGATGGACGTGCCGAGCTCGGTGGCCGGCGTCGTCAAGGAAGTGAAGGTCAAGGTTGGCGATGCCGTGTCGGAAGGCTCGGTCATCGTCGTGCTCGAAGCGGAAGGCGGCGCTGCCGCAGCGCCCGCGCCGGCACCGGCCGCGAAGGCGCCGGCCGAGAAGCCGTCCGACGCGCCGGTCGCGCCGACTGCGGCACCGGCCGCGCCGTCTGCGCTCGCGCAGGCGCCGCTGATCCCGGCAGGCGAAGGCGGCTCGCGTCACCCGAGCCATGCGTCGCCGTCGGTGCGCAAGTTTGCGCGCGAACTCGGCGTCGACGTCTCGCAGGTGCGCGGCACCGGTCCGAAGGGCCGCATTACGCAGGCCGATGTGACTACGTTCGTGAAGGGCGTGATGACGGGCCAGCGCGCGGCGCCGGCTGGTGCAGCCGCACCGGCCGCCGGCGGTGGCGAGCTCAATCTGCTGCCGTGGCCGAAGGTCGACTTCACGAAGTTCGGTCCGGTCGATCCGAAACCGCTGTCGCGCATCAAGAAGATCTCGGGCGCGAACCTGCATCGCAACTGGGTCATGATCCCGCACGTCACGAACAACGACGAAGCGGACATCACCGAGCTCGAAGCGCTGCGCGTGAAGCTGAACAAGGAAAACGAAAAGGCGGGCATCAAGTTCACGATGCTCGCGTTCGTGATCAAGGCCTGCGTGGCGGCCCTGAAGAAATTCCCGACGTTCAACGCAAGCCTCGACGGCGACAACCTGGTGTTCAAGCAGTACTACCACATCGGTTTTGCCGCGGATACGCCGAACGGCCTCGTCGTTCCGGTGATTCGCGACGCGGACAAGAAGGGCCTCGTCGACATCGCGAAGGAAATGGCCGATCTGTCGAAGGCCGCGCGCGAAGGCAAGCTGAAGCCGGACCAGATGCAGGGCGGTTGCTTCTCGATCTCGTCGCTGGGCGGTATCGGCGGCACGCATTTCACGCCGATCATCAACGCGCCTGAAGTGGCGATTCTCGGCCTGTCGCGCAGCGCGATGAAGCCGGTGTGGGACGGCAAGCAGTTCGTGCCGCGCCTGAGCATGCCGCTGTCGCTGTCGTACGACCATCGCGTGATCGACGGAGCGGAAGCCGCGCGCTTCAACGCATACCTCGGTTCGATTCTTGCCGATTTCCGGCGTGTGATTCTTTGAGCGGCTGGTGAGATCCGCCGGCGCGAGCACGGATCGTGTCGACTGATCCGCGTCGCGCCGTTCGCGCGTGTGTCGTGCGCGGTGCACGTCGGGCGCGCCGCTCATCACCGCTCAACAAGAGAAGGGGACACTATGAGTCTCGTCGAAGTAAAAGTACCGGACATCGGTGACTTCAAGGACGTCGACGTCATCGAAGTCAATATCAAGCCGGGCGACGTCATCGAGCAGGAGCAGTCGCTGCTGACGCTCGAATCCGACAAGGCGTCGATGGAAGTGCCGAGCGATACCGCCGGCACCGTCAAGGAAGTGCGCATCAAGCCGGGCGACAAAGTCTCGCAGGGCACGGTCATCGCGCTCGTCGAGGCATCGGCGGGCGGCGCGGCCGCCGCCGCTGCGGCGCCGAAAGAGCCCGAGAAGGCGGCGCCGGCGCCTGCCGCCGCGGCGCCGAAGGCCGCCGCACCGGCTCCGCAGGCCGGCAGCTATTCGGGCAGCGCCGACCTCGAGTGCGACATGCTCGTGCTCGGTTCGGGCCCCGGCGGCTACTCGGCCGCATTCCGCTCAGCCGACCTCGGTATGAATACCGTGCTGGTCGAGCGTTATTCGACGCTTGGCGGTGTGTGTCTGAACGTCGGCTGTATCCCGTCGAAGGCGCTGCTGCACACCGCGCTCGTCATCGACGAGGCGGCTGATCTTGCCTCGCACGGCATCACGTTCGGCAAGCCTCAGATCGATCTCGACAAGCTGCGCGATTTCAAGTCCGGCGTGGTCAAGAAGCTGACCGGCGGTCTCGCCGGCATGGCGAAGGCGCGTAAGGTCGAAGTGGTGGTCGGTACCGGCGCGTTCGTCGATCCGAACCATATGGAAGTGCAGACCGAGGCCGGTAAGAAGGTCGTCAAGTTCAAGCAGGCGATCATTGCCGCGGGCTCTGAAGCGGTGAAGCTGCCGTTCATTCCGGAAGATCCGCGGGTCGTCGATTCGACCGGCGCGCTCGAACTGCGCCAGATTCCGCAGCGCATGCTCGTGATCGGCGGCGGCATCATCGGTCTGGAAATGGCGACCGTCTACTCGACGCTCGGCGCGCAAATCGACGTGGTCGAAATGCTCGAAGGCTTGATGACGGGCGCGGACCGCGACCTGGTCAAGGTCTGGGAGAAGTACAACAGCAAGCGTTTCGCCAACGTGATGCTGAAGACCAGGACCACCGGGGCGCAAGCGAAGGAGGACGGCATCTACGTGTCGTTCGAGGGCGAGAAGGCGCCGGCCGAGCCGCAACGCTACGACCTCGTGCTGGTGGCCGTCGGCCGCTCGCCGAACGGCAAGCGGATCGGCGCCGAAAAGGCCGGCGTCGCGGTGACGGACCGCGGCTTCATCGAAGTCGACCAGCAGCAGCGCACGAATGTGCCGCACATCTTCGCGATCGGCGATATCGTCGGTCAGCCGATGCTCGCGCACAAGGCCGTGCACGAAGGCCACGTGGCGGCGGAAGTCGCGCACGGCGAGAAGGCGTACTTCGACGCGATGCAGATTCCGTCGGTGGCTTACACCGATCCGGAAGTGGCATGGGCTGGCAAGACGGAAGACCAGCTCAAGGCCGAAGGCGTCAAGTTCGGCAAGGCGGTGTTTCCGTGGGCCGCGTCGGGCCGTGCGATCGCCAATGGCCGCGACGAGGGCTTCACGAAGCTGCTGTTCGATGAGCAAACGCATCGCGTGATCGGCGGCGGTATCGTCGGTCTGAATGCCGGTGACCTGATCAGCGAAGTCTGTCTCGCAATCGAGATGGGCGCGGATGCAACGGATATCGGCAAGACGATCCATCCGCATCCGACACTCGGCGAATCGGTCGGAATGGCGGCCGAGCTGTATGAAGGCGTCTGTACCGATCTGCCGCCCGTGAAGAAGAAGTAAGGCGGTTCGCCTCGCTTGCATGGCGACATGTGGGCGCGGCGAAGTCGGTCGAACCGCAACGGCAAAGAAAAACGGCGCGCTCCATCTCGGAGCGCGCCGTTTCTGATTTTGCGGCGGCTGGTATGCGGGCAAAAAAATCCCGGCTTGGCGGCCGGGCAAACGATACGCTATTGCAACGTATCGGAGCGTTCGGCCAGTCAAACCGTATAAGCGGCAACGGCACGACGCTGTTGCTTGCGATAACGCCGGCGCAGAGGGTGGGCTTGGCCGGCGAGAAAGGCGACGCCAGGCGTAAAGCCTAGCGTGTTGACGCGTGAAGCTTAGACTGCCTTCTTGGCGGCGGCGCGCGATGCTTGCGCAGCGGCTTGCGAAGCTGCCTTCGAAGCGGCCGTGGCAGCAGCATTGAAGTTGCTTTCGGCGATTTCGACAGCCTGGCGGGTTGCCTTGTGGACCGTTTCGTACGTGGTGTTGGCAGCGGTGATAGCCGACTTCATCACGGCGACAGCGGTTTCCGAACCGGCCGGCGCGTTCTTGGCGACGTTTTCGACCAGCGCCTGGACCTTGCGGTTTTGCTCTTCGAATTGCGCTTCTGCGACGCGCGTGAACTCGCCCTGCGTGGCCGAAACGATTTCGTACACGTGGCGACCATACGACAGCGCCTTTTCAGCCACCGGCTGGGCAAGGCTTGCTTGCAGCGCCAGCAGTTCCTGCGCGTCCTTCACGGACAGCGCGCGTTGGGCATTTTCCTGGCTTTCGGCGAGCGTCGACTTCACAACTTGCAGGTTCAGCTCAACCAGCTTTTCGACGCCTTCGAATGCCTTGGTGGTCAGACCGAACAGAGTTTCGAAGTTGGCTTTCTGGGCTGCAGCGAATTGCTCAGGGGTCAGCAGAGTCATGGTTTACGCTCCTGGATCGCGGCCGGTCTATGCGGACCGCGTTGGGTGGATGGCAAGACGAAGATTTGATCGTCCGCCCGGACCGCGATGTATTGTGCATCGCAGCAATGGTTCCCATTTTAGGATGGCTGCAAAGAATGTCAAGCGTTTTTTGTGCAACGCACAATGCTAAGAAAAGGCCGGTAAAACAAAAGGTTATACAGTAGGCATGTCATTAACGTGACGCGGAAATATCGGCTCGTTGCACCTCGCCGGTGCAGAACAAACTACCGTTTCACCGCGCGCTTTTGGAGACTGTTGTTGCCCGCCCTCGCGGCATGGCGCTTGCAGTGGGGCCATGTTGCACAGCTTGGTTCCCTAGCAAACCGTTCATTCGCAAAATTCGATGTAAACCGGTAAGTGACAAGGAACGTTAAAGAGCGATGGCAGTCGAACGCGCGTTGGCGACTTTCATCAGACGCTTAAAAAGTCTGCCGTTCGTCCGCAACGCCTTCAGGGCGCGGCGCAGTCCGTTTTGGCCGGTGCTCTAACAGTATTTCCTCGGATCAAGTTTGTCTCAAATTTGCCGTTATGCTGCAAGGATCTGCTCGATTGGGCGGGGCGGCGGCAACGGCGGCACTTGGCGGTGGCGATCGTTTTTTGCGATCGAAGCGCGGCACTTATTTGCGTTTTGGCGATCGGAGCTGATAAGCCGGTTTAAGGAGCGCGTATAAGTGCTTCAAATTGCTAATTTTTCGTTGCTTTACTACACTTGCGGAAACCTCTCGCCGCTCCCTATCGAACACCCATGAAAACCGACATGTTTTCGTCGCTAAAACTGCTCCACGGCGCGGCGCGCAGCACCGCTCTGTCGGTGGCCATCTCGCTGGCCGTCGCAGCGGCGTTCGCTACGCCTGTCAGCACTTTTGCAGCAACCTCTGCTGCGACCGCAAAAACTTCCAAACACGCCAAAGCCGCCAAGGCCGCCAAAAAGCCGGCGCAGGCGGCCGCCACCGAAAAGGTGTCGAGCCGCGCCGCGAAAGCCGGCAAGGGCGAGGCAGTGAAAGCCGCTGCCGCGGATGAAGACGCACCGCGTGCCGGCGTCAAACGCAGGCGCGTGACGTTCACGGCGAACGGGCGGCATCGTTCGGTCGTGCGTCGCGTCGCGTACGAGCCGCGCCAGCCGACCGTCGGGCAGGCCTTTGGTCTGCACGAGACACCCGACGCGCTGATGCTGCGCTCAAGCGTCGCGTACGTGATCGACCAGAACAGCGGCGAGACGCTATTCGACAAGAACTCGCGTGCGGTGGTGCCGATCGCATCGATCAGCAAGCTGATGACCGCTATGGTGGTGCTCGATTCGAAAGAGCCGATGACCGATCAGATCGAAGTCACCGATGAAGACCGCGACTACGAGAAGAACACCGGCTCGCGTTTGTCGGTGGGCTCGGTACTGTCGCGCGAGGACATGCTGCACATCGCCTTGATGGCGTCGGAAAACCGCGCGGCAGCGGCGCTGTCGCGCTACTACCCGGGCGGCCGTCCGGCCTTCCTCGCGGCGATGAACGCGAAGGCGAGGCAACTCGGCATGAACGACACGCACTTCGAGAACCCGACCGGTCTGACGAGCATGAACGTGTCGAGCGCGCGCGATCTCGTCAAGATGGTCAACGCGGCGTATCAATACCCGCTGATCCGCAAGTTCTCGACCGATCACAGCTATGAGGTGTACACCGGCAAGCGCACGATCGCGTACAACAGCACCAACGCGCTGGTGCGCAACCCGACGTGGGACATCGGTCTGCAGAAGACCGGCTTCATCAACGAAGCGGGCGAGTGTCTGGTGATGCAGGCGACCATCCACGGCCGGCCGATGATCATGGTGCTGCTCGATTCGTCGGGCAAGTATTCGCGTTTCGCGGATGCGACGCGCCTGCGTACCTGGCTGGATAACGGCGGCGACCAGCCGCGCATCACCAGCGCCGATGCCGGCGGTCCGGGTACCTGAACCCCATCGGGCGCGCAGCCGAGCGTATCCGGGCCGGCTGCGCTCATCGTGCAAAGAAAAAGCCTCGCGGATGCGAGGCTTTTTTTCATGGCGCCGGCGAGGGCACCCAGGGGATCGGTCACCCGCTGCCAGGCGGCCGCGCTGCGCCACCTACGAATGCGAGCCGTGCGAGCCGTGTGAATGGTCCTGCTGCGCCTGTGGGCGATAGCCGAGCGATTCCGAAATCATCAAGGCGGTCTGGCTTAACTGCCCGAGCCACGAATCCTGCAAGCGATCGGCCGGTGCCGACAGCGACAGGCCCGCGACCAGCTTGCCGGTATCGTCGTAGATGCCCGCGGCGATGCAGCGCACGCCCAACTCCAGTTCCTCGTTGTCGCGCGCGCAGGCCTGCTGGCGCACGTGCGACAACTCGCGCTCGAGTTTCGTGAGATCGGTGATGCTGTTCTGCGTATGGCCAGATAGACCGGTGCGGGTTGCGTAGGCACGCACGCGGGTGGTTTCGTCGGCGGCGAGGAACAGCTTGCCGACCGAGGTCAGATGAAGCGGCGCGCGCCCGCCGATCGCTCGCACCACCTGCATGCCCGAGCGCTCCGAATACGCGCGTTCGATATAGACGATTTCGTCGCCCTGACGCACCGACAGGTTCACGGTCTGCCCGGTCTGACGGTGCAGCTCGCGCATCGGCGTGAGCGCCGCATCGCGCACCGATAGGCGCGCCTTGACGAGATTGCCGAGTTCGAGCAGGCGCATACCGAGACGGTAGGTGCCGGGATCCGAACGGTCGACCAGCCGGCACATCACCATGTCGTTCAGGATGCGGTGCGCGGTGGACGGGTGCAGCTCCGTGCGCAGGGCCAGTTCTTTCAGGCTGACCGGGTCGCTATGCGCTGCCAGTGCGTCGAGCAGGCGCATCATGCGTTCGATCACCTGGATCGAAGTTTTAGGATCCGGGTTCGTATCGCTCATATGAGAATCGGTGGATGCGTCAAACAGCGAAGACTGATTGTATCTCGTATGGTGAAAAAAGCGAACGCGCATGGAAAGGCGCTTCGTATCCGGCGCGGCGTGCTTCCTATGCCTTCCGGCCGTTGGTATTGCACCGGCAAACAGCGGATAATCAGGAACGTTTCCCCGAAAGGAGGGCTCATGCGAGTCGGATTGTTCGTCACGTGCCTGATCGACCTGATGCGTCCTGAAATCGGTTTTTCGGTCATCAAACTGATCGAAGGCGCCGGTTTCGAGGTCGTGGTGCCGCCCGCGCAAACCTGTTGCGGGCAACCCGCGTATAACTCCGGCGACCGCCGCCTCGCGCGCGAGCTCGCCGAGAAAACGCTGCGCGAGTTCGAGCAGTTCGACTACGTGGTCGTGCCGTCGGGCTCGTGCGGCGGAATGATCCGCGCGCACTACGGCGACCTGTTTCGCGACGATCCCGAACTGATGAATCGTTTCGGCCGCCTGCGCGGCAAGGTGTTCGAGCTGACGGATTTCCTCGTCAACGTCGCGAAGGTGCAGTTGCAGCCGGGCGAGTTCGCGGCGCAGGTGACGTATCACGACTCGTGTTCGGGCTTGCGCGAACTGGGCGTGAAGGCGCAGCCGCGCCAACTGCTCGCCCAGGTCGGCGTTGCAGTCATCGAGATGAAAGGCTGCGAGCATTGCTGCGGCTTTGGCGGCACGTTCGCGGTCAAGTACGGCGATATCTCGACCGCGATCGTCGACGAAAAGTGCGCGAACATCGCCGCGAGCGGCGCCGGGACGGTGGTGCTTGGCGACCTCGGCTGCATGTTGAATATCGAGGGTCGGCTGCGTCGCAATGGCGACGCGACGACGCGCGTGCTGCATATCGCGCAAGTGCTGGCCGGCGACGTGTAAGCCCGCGGGGAACACGGCGCGTCGCTCGCGTCGCGTTCCTCTGTCTCCCACGCATTGCGTCGCGCGCCAATGCGCCGCTCGTTTGAATCCGATCTCATCAGGGCCGCCATGCAAGTCCAATCGATGCAGTTCAAGGCTCGCGCCGGTCAGAAACTCGCCGACCAGCGCCTGCAGCAGAACCTGACCAAGCTGTCTACGAAGTTCGTGTCGGCGCGCGCAAGCGCGATGACCGCGATCGACTTCCCCGCGACGCGGGCTGCGCTAAAGGAGCGCCGCAATCGCGCGCTCGAGAATCTCGACGTGTGGCTCGAAACCTTCGAGCGCGAGGCGACGCGGCGCGGCGTGACGGTATTGTTCGCGGAAACGACGCAGGAGGCGGCGCGACTCGTCGGCGACATCGCGCGCAAGCATGACGTGAAAAAGGTGATCAAGACCAAATCGATGGTCACCGAGGAAATGCGTCTGAACGAAGTGCTCGGCCAGATGGGCGTGCAGTCGATCGAAACCGATCTCGGCGAATACATCCTGCAGATCAACGACAACGAGCCGCCGAGCCACATCATCGCGCCGGTCGTTCACAAGGATAAAGACGAGATCGCCGATCTGTTCGCGAAGACGCACGGCCGGCCGCGGCTGACCGACATTTCCGACATGACGCGCGAGGCGCGCGAGATGTTGCGGCCTCATTTTCTGAGCGCGGACATGGGCGTCACGGGAGGCAATTTCATCATTGCGGAAACGGGCTCGGTCGCGGTCGTGACCAACGAGGGCAACGAAGGTATGTGCACGGTGATGCCGCGCGTGCACGTCGCTGTCACCGGCATCGAGAAGGTACTGCCGACGCTCGAGGATCTTGCGACCGCGATGCGCCTGCTGCCGCGTTCGGCAACCGGCCAGGCTACCTCGAACTATTTTTCGATGCTGACCGGGCCGCGTGGCGCGGGCGATCAGGACGGGCCCGAGCATATGTACGTGGTGCTCGTCGACGGCGGGCGCACGGGGCTGATCGGCGGTGACTTTCAGGAGATGCTTCGCTGCATCCGCTGCGGCGCCTGCATGAACCACTGTCCGGTGTATCAGAAGGTCGGCGGGCACGCGTATGGATGGGTCTATCCGGGGCCGATGGGGTCGGTGCTGACGCCGAGCTATGTCGGCATCGACAAGGCGCTCGATCTGCCCCAAGCCGCGACGTTGTGCGGCGAGTGCAATAGCGTGTGTCCGGTCGGCATCCCGCTATCCGATCTGTTGCGCAAGCTGCGCGAAAAACAGATGGAGCGACACCTGCGGCCGTGGAAGGAGCGCGCCGGCTTGGCGGTGTGGGGTTGGCTCGCGCTGCATCCCGATGCCTATGCGCTCTTCACCAAGCTCGCCGTGCGCGTGCTCGAGCGCATGGGCGGGCGCAATCGGTCGATCGCCAAACTGCCGCTCGGCGGCGCGGGCTGGACCGATACGCGCGACATGCCGGCACCCGTCGGCCGTACGTTCCGGGAGTTGTATGCCGCCCAGCGCAGCCACATCGGCTGAGCGGGCGGCGTCAGGCGTGATTTGACGGCCGCGCTCGCGCCGGCTGCGAGGTGGCACGGGCGCGAGCGTGGCGGCTCAGCCCCGCCCATTCCTCAATGTTCGGTCATCTGCCCCGCCTGCCGCGCGGGCGCGTTTCTCACCCACGCGTTACCTCGTCCGCCGCCGTTGCCTGCTTGCGGCTGGGCCGGCGGCGGGCCGCCTGCGCCGGGGCGTGGCCCGCCATTGGCGCCACCTGGACCGTGCGGACCGCCCGCCGCGCCCTGTGGCGGCGGGCCGCCGTGCGGTTGACCAAGGCCGCCGCCGTGGTCGCCACGATCGTTGTCATGATCGCCGTGATGCCGGTCGTTGTCGCCCGGATGACCGCGGTCCGGATAGCCGCGATAGCCTGGGCCCGGCCCCGGACTGTAGTAGCGTCCAGGACCGTAATCGCCGTAGCCGAGGTACACGTTGGTTTGCGGCACGACCGCGGCGCCCGGCGGGTACGCGGAACCGTCGTAACCGCTATAACCGCCGTAGCCGTTGCCGTACATGGGCGTGCCGTCCGGATAGACCGCGCAGCCGCCGAGCAGCGCGGCGGCCACGAGGCCAGCGAGAGGTGCAATGCGTTTCATGTTTTCGGACCGGTTGCAAGTACAAAGAAATGTCGACGTAACAGTAAGACCATCATTATCGCCGTCCGTCGCGGTGGCTTTGTATGCGTTTGTAAGCTTTTCTTTTTCGTGCCAGGAGCCGGTGCCCGGCGCTTAGCGGCCGATTGGCTGTTCTATTTCGGGCAACGATCTATCGCGCGCGGGCGTGTATTTCCCAATTGTGAATTCCTATAGCATTTCGACTGGGCATAGTGCGCGATGAGCGCATGTGCCGCTAATTGGAAAACACATCATGAAAAAGACAATATCGGTGTACCGGCCTCTGGCCATTGCGGTGCCCCTCGCGGTGCTCGCCGCTCTGCACATCAACGGCCAAACCGCTTCGAGCCGTTCGCAGATGCCGCTCGACGCCAACCACCTGACCGCCGAACTGGCACGCGCGGCGTCGTACGGCTTGATCGACGCCGCGCCGGCATTGCCGTCCGAGCCGATGCGCGCCGCCACCGTGACGCCGCTTGCGCAAGCGTCGTGAGCAGGTGCGTCGGACGGCGGCGGCCCGAAGCCCACTGCGCTTGCGCGGCTTTGGCGCGCCCGGCGCGAATCTGCCGGGATTTGTATAATCGCGGCGCAGTCCGCTGACTGTCTGCCGGCCCGCGCCGGCGCCTCGAGCGTCGAACAATCCGTGATGAACACTGTGTCCGTCTGTTTCGTGTGTCTAGGGAATATCTGCCGTTCACCGACGGCGGAGGGCGTGATGCGTCGTCTGGTCGACGAGGCGAAGCTGGCAGACCGCATTCTTCTCGATTCGGCCGGCACCGGCGATTGGCACATCGGCGCGGCGCCCGACGAACGGGCTCGAGACGCGGCGCGCCAGCGCGGCTACGCGCTCGACGCGCTGCGCGGCCGCCAGATCACAGTCGCGGATTTCGAGCGCTTCGATCTGTTAATTGCAATGGACGACCGCAACGTCGCCGCGTTGCGTCAACTGTGCCCGCCCGCGCAGCGCGACAAGATCCGTCTGTTGATGGAGTTCGTGCCGGAGTCGGATGGCCGCTGGAGCGGCGCGCGAGAGGTCGTCGATCCGTACTTCGGCGGCGCGGAAGGTTTCGAGTTGGTGCTCGACCAGTGCGAAGCAGCCTGCCGCGGGCTGCTCGCCGCGCTGCGCCCGCAGTTGCTCGCGTAGGTCTCGGGCGAGAACGGGCGGGCGCGAGGGCGCAAGCGCGGCCACATCCTGCATGCGCCGCGCACGCTGGCGCGGCGCCAAACATAACGATCAATTAAGCGAATGTCACAAAAGTTGCCGCCCATACTTGACTAAATCGCTCATGTATTTATACTTGACAAAACTTGTCGAGAATTGCGGTTCCCACACTATATGAGACTCACCACGAAAGGCCGTTTCGCCGTCACGGCGATGATCGACCTGGCACTGCGCCAGGAGCAGGGCCCGGTGACGCTTGCGGGTATCAGCCAGCGCCAACACATCTCCCTGTCGTATCTCGAGCAGCTGTTTGGCAAGCTGCGCCGTCATGAAATCGTCGAGTCCGTGCGCGGACCGGGCGGCGGCTACAATCTCGCGCGCCGCGCCGAAGAGGTAACGGTGGCCGACATCATCATCGCGGTCGACGAACCGCTCGACGCGACCCAGTGCGGCGGCAAAGGCACGTGCGAAGGTACCAAGCAGCACGACGGCCACTGCATGACGCATGAGCTGTGGTCGACGCTGAACCAGAAAATGGTCGAATACCTCGATTCGGTTTCGCTGAAGGATCTGGTCGATCAGCAGCGCTCGCGCGAAGGCGCGCCGGCGGTGCTGCGCGACAGGCGTAACGACGCGCCGGCGGTCGAACCTGCCCGCGTGGCGCCCAAAGGTCCCAATTCCGTTTTCAACATGGCCGGTTCATGAAGCGCGGCAATAGAAAACCCACGCCGCAGCCCCATATCGAATCCAGAAGCCAGAGCACATGACGTCCCGGAGCAATTGATGAACAACGACTCTCTCCATCTTCCCATCTACATGGACTACAGCGCCACGACGCCGATCGATCCGCGTGTGGTGGACAAGATGATCCCGTATCTGCGCGAGCAATTCGGCAATCCCGCGTCGCGTAGCCACGCCTATGGCTGGCACGCCGAGCGCGCGGTCGAGGAAGCGCGAGAGCAGGTCGCCGCGCTCGTGAACGCCGACCCGCGCGAAATCATCTGGACCTCGGGTGCAACGGAGTCGGACAACCTCGCGCTGAAGGGTGCGGCGCACTTCTACAAGAGCAAGGGCAAGCACATCATCACGGTGAAGACCGAGCACAAGGCGGTGCTGGACACCTGCCGCGAGCTGGAGCGCGAAGGCTTCGACGTCACGTATCTGGATGTCAAGGACGACGGTCTGATCGACCTCGATGCGTTCAAGGGCGCGCTGCGCCCGGACACGATTCTGGTGTCGGTCATGTCGGTCAACAACGAGATCGGCGTAATCCAGGACATCGAGGCGATCGGCGAGATCACGCGTGAGAAGGGCATCATTTTCCACGTCGACGCGGCGCAGGCCACCGGTAAGATCCAGATCGATCTGCAGAAGCTGAAGGTCGATCTGATGTCGTTTTCGGCCCACAAGACCTACGGTCCCAAGGGCATCGGCGCGCTGTACGTGCGCCGCAAACCGCGTATTCGTATCGAAGCGCAGATGCACGGCGGCGGCCACGAGCGCGGCATGCGCTCGGGCACGCTGGCCACGCACCAGATCGTCGGCATGGGCGAAGCGTTTCGTATCGCGCGTGAAGAGATGGCGACCGAAAACGAGCGCATCCGCATGCTGCGCGACCGACTGCTGAAAGGCCTGTCGGAAATCGAAGAAGTGTATGTGAACGGCGACATGGAAAAACGTGTGCCGCACAACCTGAACATCAGCTTCAATTTCGTCGAAGGCGAATCGCTGATCATGGCGGTCAAGGACGTGGCGGTGTCGTCGGGTTCGGCGTGCACGTCGGCGTCGCTGGAGCCGTCGTACGTACTGCGCGCGCTTGGCCGCAACGACGAACTCGCGCACAGCTCGATCCGCTTCACGGTGGGGCGGTTCACGACCGAGCAGGAAATCGATTACGTGATCAACCTGCTGAAGTCGAAGATTTCCAAGCTGCGCGATCTGTCGCCGCTGTGGGAAATGCACAAGGACGGGATCGATCTGTCGACCATCCAGTGGGCCGCGCACTGACGCGCCGGCTGGACGAAGCGCACATCGAAGGTTGATCGGATTGCAGGTTGAAACGAATCAAGGAGTGTAATCATGGCTTATAGCGACAAGGTCCTCGACCACTACGAAAACCCGCGCAACGTCGGTTCCTTCGCGAAGGACGACGACACGGTCGGTACCGGCATGGTCGGCGCGCCGGCTTGCGGCGACGTGATGAAGCTGCAGATCCGCGTCGGCGCGGACGGCATCATCGAAGACGCGAAGTTCAAGACGTACGGCTGTGGCTCCGCCATTGCGTCGAGCTCGCTCGTCACCGAATGGGTGAAGGGCAAGACGCTCGACCAGGCGATGTCGATCAAGAACACGCAGATCGCCGAGGAGCTGGCACTGCCGCCCGTGAAAATCCACTGCTCGATCCTCGCCGAAGACGCGATCAAGGCGGCGGTCGCCGACTACAAGCAGCGCCACGGCGAAGCAGCGGTTGTCGAAGACGGCAATGCTGCCTGAGCAACAGGGTAAGAAAAAGGTGTAACCGGTAGGCGCGGCGCGAACACACGCGCGCCGCGCACGCTGGCAACTGAGAAACGTTATGGCAATTACGTTGACCGAAAAGGCAGTACAGCACGTCCGGAAGTATCTGACCCGCCGTGGTAAAGGCATCGGGCTGCGCGTCGGTGTGCGCACCACCGGTTGCTCGGGTCTCGCCTACAAGCTCGAGTACGTGGACGAACTCGCGCCAGAAGATCAGGTGTTCGAGACGAGCGGCGTGAAGGTCGTCGTCGACCCGAAGAGTCTTGCGTATATCGACGGCACGGAGCTCGACTTCGCGCGCGAGGGCCTGAACGAAGGCTTCAGGTTCAACAATCCGAACGTGAAAGACGAGTGCGGCTGCGGCGAGTCATTCCGCGTGTAGCTTCGTTACTTTCCGCGTGCGGCGGATCAAAGGCGGCGCGGGCCGCCTTTTTAGTTTGATCCCCGCGCGACTCAAGCGCTCACGCCTGCAAGGGCTCAACGTTTCCACGCCACTTTTCCTCAACGGACTTTAATCCGATGGCCTCGCTGAACGACAGCCACTTCGATCTGTTTGGTCTGCCGGCGCAATTTGCGCTCGACGCGAGCACGCTCGATCACGCGTACCGCACCGTGCAGGCCCAGGTGCATCCGGATCGCTTCGCCGCGGCCGGCGATGCGCAAAAGCGTATCGCGATGCAATGGGCCACGCGCGCGAACGAGGCCTATCAGACGCTGCGCGATCCGCTCAAGCGCGCGACCTATCTGCTGTCGTTGCGCGGCATCAACGTCGACGCGGAGAACAACACGGCGATGGAGCCCGCATTCCTGATGCAGCAGATGGAGTGGCGCGAGAACATCGAGGACGCCGCCGCGGCGAAGAACGTCGACGCGCTCGACGCGCTGCTCGTGGAGCTGCGTGACGAAGAGCGTCAGCGCTTCGACAAGCTCGGCGCATCGCTCGATAGCGGCGCGAATCAGGCGGCGAGCGAGGCGGTGCGGCAGTTGATGTTCATCGAGCGCGTGGCGTCGGAAATCGACGCGCAGATCGAGCGGCTCGAAGGCTAGCGCGGTTTCTGCAAGGCGCGTAAAGGCGCGGCGCCGGCAAGCGGCAACAGTAGGCAGCGACGTACCAAGCGACAAACAAAACCAGCGCGGCCGCGAGCCGTGGCATCACCCCCAGCAACGCGAACATTCAGGACGGGGCACAACGTCCCCGAGAAGATCCAGATGGCCTTACTGCAAATCTCCGAACCCGGCATGGCGCCGGCGCCTCATCAGCGGCGTCTGGCGGTCGGTATCGATCTCGGCACCACCAACTCCCTCGTCGCCGCCGTGCGCAGCGGCGTGCCCGATGTGCTGCCCGACGAAGACGGACACGTGCTGCTGCCCTCGGTGGTGCGTTACCTGGAACAGGGCGGCCGCCGCATCGGCCGCCGGGCGAAAGCCGAAGCCGCGACCGACCCGCGCAACACGATCGTGTCGGTCAAGCGTTTCATGGGCCGCGGCAAGACGGAAGTGGAAGGCGCCGAAAACGCGCCGTACGATTTCGTCGATGCCCCCGGCATGGTGCAGATCCGCACCGTCGATGGCGTGAAGAGCCCGGTGGAGGTATCGGCTGAAATTCTCGCGACACTGCGCCAGCGCGCCGAAGACACGCTCGGCGACGAGCTGGTCGGCGCGGTGATCACGGTGCCCGCTTACTTCGACGAAGCACAGCGCCAGGCGACCAAGGATGCCGCGCGCCTCGCGGGCCTGAATGTGCTGCGTCTGCTCAACGAACCCACCGCCGCCGCGATCGCCTACGGTCTCGACAATGGCGCCGAAGGTCTGTACGCGGTCTACGACCTCGGCGGCGGCACCTTTGACCTGTCGATCCTGAAGCTCACCAAGGGCGTGTTCGAAGTGCTCGCAGCGGGCGGCGATTCCGCGCTCGGCGGCGACGACTTCGACCATGCGCTATACCGCCACGTGCTCGAACAGGCCGGCATCGCGCCGCAGACGCTCGCGCCGCACGACGTGCGCCTGCTGCTCGACAGCGTGCGCGAGGCCAAGGAGGCGTTGTCGAGCGCGCCGCGGGCGAGCCTCAAAGTCACGCTCGCGGACGGCACCGCGCTCGATCTGACGATCGACGAAGCCACATTCGAGACCATCACGGCCGCGCTGGTGCAACGCACGCTGGGCCCGACGAAAAAAGCGCTGCGCGACGCGAAGGTCACGACCAAGGACATCAAGGGCGTCGTCCTGGTCGGCGGCGCGACGCGCATGCCGGTGATCCGCCGCGCGGTCGAGGCGTTGTTCGGCCAGCCGCCGCTCGTCAATCTCGATCCGGATCAGGTGGTCGCGCTCGGCGCCGCGATCCAGGCCGATCTGCTGGCCGGCAACCGCGGCACCGAAGGCGACGAGTGGCTGCTGCTCGACGTGATTCCGCTGTCACTCGGCGTCGAGACGATGGGTGGCCTCACCGAGAAGATCATTCCGCGCAACTCGACGATTCCGGTCGCTCGCGCACAGGATTTCACGACCTTCAAGGACGGCCAGACCGCGATGGCGATTCACGTCGTGCAAGGCGAGCGCGAGCTCGTCAGCGACTGCCGCTCGCTCGCGCGCTTCGAGCTGCGCGGCATTCCGCCGATGGCCGCGGGCGCCGCGCGCATTCGCGTGACCTATCAGGTCGACGCCGACGGCCTGCTGTCGGTATTCGCGCGCGAGCTCGCGTCGGGCGTGGAGGCATCGGTGGTCGTGAAGCCTTCTTACGGCCTCGCCGACGACGACATCGCGCGCATGCTCGAAGACAGCTTTTCGACCGCTGAAATCGATATGCGCGCGCGCGCATTGCGCGAGGCGCAGGTCGAAGCGCAGCGTCTCGTCGAAGCGACCGATGCGGCGCTCGCCGCCGACGCGGACCTACTCGACGACAGCGAACGCGCTGAACTCGACGCGCTGCTCACCGCGCTGCGCAGCGTCGCGTCAGGCGATGACGTCGGCGCGATCGAAGCGGCGACGAAGGCGCTCGCGGAAGGCACCGACGAATTCGCCGCGCGCCGCATGAACAAGGGGATTCGCCGCGCGCTGTCCGGCCGCAAGCTCGACGAGATCTGAACCGGCGAGCGTGGCGTCAACGAGCGCGCGCCGCGCGTTGTCCCGGCCACGGACCCACTGCGAACCTCCCTTGAACCACCGGAGCGCGCCGCGCGGACTTAAAAAGTCCGCGCGGCGCCAGTAAAATGGTACGGAGCCTGCACGCGGCATTGCTGGCAGCCGCCGTGCCTCAGACCCAAACGGAAACTGTATGCCTCAAATCGTTGTGCTGCCTCACGTCGAACTGTGTCCGGAAGGCGCGGTGATCGACGCCGTGCCCGGCAAGAGCATCTGTGACAACCTGCTCGATAACGGTATCGAAATCGAGCATGCGTGCGAGAAGTCGTGCGCGTGCACGACCTGTCACGTGATCGTGCGTGAGGGTTTCGCCGCCTTGACGCCATCCGAGGAAGACGAGGACGATCTGTTGGACAAGGCATGGGGGCTGGAACCGGCTTCGCGCCTGTCGTGTCAGGCGGTTATGCCGGACGACCAGGATCTGGTCGTCGAAATTCCGCGTTACTCGATCAATCACGCAAAGGAAAACCACTAACAGGAGGGTGCCGCCATGAAGTGGACCGATACGCAAGACATCGCGATGGCTCTGACGGACAAGCATCAGGACGTCGATCCGCAGCAGGTGCGTTTCACCGACCTACATCGCTGGGTGACCGAGCTCGAAGGTTTTGACGACGATCCGAACCGCTCCAGCGAAAAGATTCTCGAAGCGATCCAGGCGGCATGGATCGAAGACGCGGATTATTAAACGCGCGTTGGAACTGACGTATTGAATCCAAAGCAAAGGCGATTCCGATGGAATCGCCTTTTTTCATGGGCTGCGTCGACGAACGTCGGGCGCTGAGCTCAGTCGGCGACGAGGCCACCGTTCTCGACGCGCACGCGCTCTCCGTCGCGCAACGGCGGCGCCTCGCGATAAGTGAAGTAGCGCGTCTTGCCGTCTGCCATGTGCACGCGCACCGAATACGACGTCGTGCTGCGCAGATGTTTTTCGACCGAGTTGCCGGCGAGCCCGCCGCCGAGCGCGCCGAGCAGCGTCATCGCGGTACGCCCGCCGCCCGCGCCGAACTGATTCCCGACGACGCCCCCGGCCACCGCGCCGCCGACCGCGCCAATGCCGGTGCCACGTCCTTCATGCCGAATCACCGTAATCGAGGCGACGGTGCCGCAAGTCGAGCAATAAGCGGCTCGCGGCGCCGGCTGCTGCGCGTACTGCGGCGCGGCCTGCGCCTGCTGTGGCTGCGTGTATTGCTGCTGCGTCGGCGCAGGGGCAGGGGCGGCGGGCACCGCTTGCTGAGCGTGAAGCTGCTGCTGTTGCACAGATGGATTGACCGGCGCGGCCGAATCGACGACAGCCGGCGGTTGCGCTATGGCCTGCGCGGCCTGTGTCTGAGCGTTCTGGGTGCCGTTGCTCGACGCCTTCGGCAACACGCCGGTGATTGCTGCGGTAGCGATGAGACTCGCGACGAGCACCGCGCCCGCGGCGACCGCGATCAACGGATGAAGACGAGGTTGCTGCGTGGTTTGACGAGTAGGGGTGTCCATGTTGGGCCTCCGTTTCTGACAGAGCCGACTTCTTCTCATACCGAGTGTCGGGCAATCCGATCCGGGCAGCGTTTCAATTTGTAACCTGTGCGGTGACGCCTTGGGCGTGCGCAGGTGGCCTCTACGCGGCGCGCCTTGCCGCTCGCAAGCTTGCAAAGCCAAAGGCGATTACGGCGACTCGTGCGTGATCGAGCAGCTTTTACCGCTGGTTACAACGCTCAACAGCAGAAAACGGTCCCCCGCGGCGAAACGGCCCGGCATAAAAAACGCCCGGCATAAACCGGGCGTTCTTCACAACGATGGCTTCGCACGCCAACCGCAACGATCGCTAGCGCAGCGCCGCTCAATCCTCGCGACGCAGATGCGGGAACAGGATCACGTCGCGGATGCTCGGGCTATCGGTCAGCATCATCACCAGACGGTCGATGCCGATACCGCAGCCGCCCGCCGGCGGCATGCCGTATTCGAGCGCGCGGATGTAGTCGGCGTCGTAGAACATCGCTTCTTCGTCGCCGGCGTCTTTCTGGTCGACCTGCTTCCTGAAGCGCGCGGCCTGATCTTCCGGATCGTTCAGCTCCGAGAAGCCGTTAGCGATTTCGCGGCCCGTGATGAACAGCTCGAAACGCTCGGTGATGCCCGCCACCTTGTCCGACGCCCGCGCGAGCGGCGACACTTCGATCGGGTAGTCGATGATGTAGGTCGGCTCCCACAGTTGCGACTCTGCCGTCTCTTCGAACAGCGCCAATTGCAGCGAGCCGACGCCCGCGTTCAGGAACTGCGGCTGCGATGCATCGACGCCGAACTTCTTCAACTCGGCGCGCAGGAACGTACTGTCGGCGAGCTGCTCGCTCGTGTAGTGCGGCGCGTACTTCTGGATTGCCTGCGTGATCGTGAGCCGGTGGAACGGCTTCGACAGATCGAGCTCGCGACCCTGATAGGTGATGGTGGCCGTGCCGAGCGCATCGATGGCGGCCTGGCGAATCAGCTGCTCGGTGAAATCCATCAGCCACTTGTAGTCGGTGTAGGCCGCGTAGAACTCGATCATCGTGAATTCCGGGTTGTGGCGCACGGACACGCCCTCGTTGCGGAAATTACGATTGATCTCGAACACGCGCTCGAAGCCGCCCACCACCAGCCGCTTCAGATACAGCTCCGGCGCGATGCGCAGGAACATTTGCATGTCGAGCGCGTTGTGGTGCGTCGAGAACGGCTTGGCCGCCGCGCCGCCCGGAATCGGATGCAGCATCGGCGTTTCGACTTCCATGAAGTTCGCGTCGGCCATGTACTTGCGGATCGACGATATTGCCTTCGTACGCGCGACGAACGTGCGGCGCGTTTCCGGCGTGACGATCAGGTCGACGTAGCGCTGGCGGTACTTCATTTCCTGGTCGGCGAGGCCGTGGAACTTGTCAGGCAGCGGACGCAGCGACTTCGACAGCAGACGCAGCTCCGTGCAGCGCACCGACAACTCGCCCTTGTTGGTGCGAAACAGCACGCCGCGCGCGGCGACGATGTCGCCCATGTCCCACTTCTTGAACGCGTCGTAGGTTGCCTGACCGACGTCGGCGGGCGTGATGAAGAACTGGATCTGACCCGAGCCGTCGCGCACGGTCGCGAAGCTCGCCTTGCCCATCACGCGTTTCAGCATCATGCGCCCGGCAATCGCGACTTCGAGCGGATTCGCTTCGAGCGCTTCCTTGTCGGTGTGCTCGTATTGCGTCTGCAGATCTTCGGCGTGGTGCGTAGGACGGAAATCGTTCGGATAGGCGACGCCTTGCTCACGCAACTCGCGCAGCTTTTCGCGGCGCTCGGCGATGATCTTGTTGTCGTCCGCTTCGGGCGCGACAGTCGGCTGGGTCGGTTCAGTCATGATGATTTGGTATTCGGTGACCCGCCGCGGCGTGCGCCGCGGGCGGGAAGCCAGTAGTGTAAAAACTCAGGCGCGGTCCCGACGGGTGAACGTGGCCGCGCCGTGCGCGCTCATACGCCCTGTTTCAGGCTCGCGCTGATGAACGGATCGAGGTCGCCGTCGAGCACGCTCTTCGTATTGCTGATTTCGACGTTGGTGCGCAGATCCTTGATGCGGCTGTTGTCGAGCACGTACGAACGGATCTGATGGCCCCAACCCACATCGGTCTTGCCCGCTTCGAGCTTGTCCTGCTCGGCCTGACGTTTGCGGATTTCCGCTTCGTACAGGCGCGATTTCAGCATCGCCATCGCTTCGGCGCGGTTGCGGTGCTGCGAGCGGTCGTTCTGGCACTGCACGACGATGCCCGACGGCATGTGCGTGATACGCACTGCCGAGTCGGTCTTGTTGATGTGCTGACCGCCCGCGCCCGAAGCACGGTACGTGTCGATGCGCAGGTCGGCCGGATTGATGTCGACTTCGATCGAGTCGTCGATTTCCGGGTACACGAACACCGACGAGAACGACGTGTGCCGGCCGCCCGACGAGTCGAACGGCGACTTGCGCACGAGCCGGTGCACACCCGTTTCGGTACGCAGAAAGCCGTACGCGTATTCGCCTTCGATCTTGATCGTCGCGTTTTTAATGCCGGCGACGTCGCCGTCGGTCTGTTCCAGCACTTCGGTCTTGAAGCCCTTGCGCTCACAGTAGCGCAGGTACTGGCGCAGCAGCATCGACGCCCAGTCGCACGCCTCGGTGCCGCCGGCGCCGGCCTGGATGTCGAGAAAGGCGTTGTTGGGGTCGGCCGGATTGGCGAACATCCGGCGAAATTCCATGTCGGCGACGCGTGCTTCGATGGCCTGGGCGTCGGCTTCGCAGGCGAGCAGCGTGTCGTCGTCGGCTTCTTCGCGCGCCATGTCGAACAGGTCCTGCGCGTCGCGCACGTCGTTGGTGATCGACGTGAGTTTGCCGACCGTGTCGTCGAGCAGCTTCTTTTCCTTACCGAGTGCCTGGGCGTGCTTCGAGTCGTTCCAGACGTCCGGGTCTTCCAGTTCGCGGTTGACTTCGATCAGGCGCAGCGCCTTGTCGTCGTAGTCAAAGATACCCCCGTAGGTCGTCCGCGCGCTTGCGCAGGTCGGCCAGAGACGCTTCGATCGCGTTGAGACGTTCCGCTTCCATGTCGATCTTCTATTCTGCGTAAAAAGCAGAAATTATAGCCGATCGTCACGCCGCGCCGGAGTCTCGCGGACGATCCGGCGCGTGTTCCCGATTGATTTTGCGGAAGATTTCAGATCACCGCATGTTCGACGATCAGTTGCACACGCGACACGCCATTCCATGTGTCGCTCGCGAGCCGGTAGGCGACGGTGGTGCGCGCGGGCAGGGTGTCCGTGTGATTGAACCAGATCGCGTTGAAGCGCTGGCGGCCGCGCAGCAGTTGCAGCTTCAGGTGCTTGTCCTTCACGAGCGCCTGCGAGGCGACCTCGAACTCGCCCGAGAACACCGGCGCCGGAAAACCCTGGCCCCAGACGGCCGCGTCCAGCATCTCGACGAATTGCGGCGTGAAGTACGCGTCTTCGAGCTCGCCGTCGGTTTCGACGGTGCGCGCGAGCGCTTCCGCGGACAGCCATTCGCGCCCGACCGCCTCGAACGCGGCCGTGAAGCGCGGCACGTCGGCGGCGGCGATCGTCAGGCCCGCGGCCATCGCGTGGCCGCCGAATTTGACGATCAGATCCGGCTCGCGCTTCGAGATCAGATCGAGCGCGTCGCGCAGATGGAAGCCCGCGATCGAGCGGCCCGAGCCCTTGACGAGCACGCCGGTAGCGTCGGCGGGCGCGAACGTGAACGATGGCCGGTGGAACTTCTCCTTCAGGCGCCCCGCGACGATGCCGATCACGCCCTGATGCCAGCGCGGATCGAACAGCGTGATCGTGGTCGAGCCGTCGGGATCGACCGTCGACAGATCGTCCAGCGCCTGCTGCTGCATGCCGGCCTCGATTTCGCGGCGCTCGCGGTTCATCGTGTCGAGCTGCTGCGCGAGTTCCCATGCGCGGCCGACGTCGTCGGTGGTCAGGCATTCGATGCCGAGCGACATGTCCGACAGCCGCCCCGCCGCATTCAGGCGCGGTCCCAGCGCGAAGCCGAGGTCGAAGCCGGACGCGTTACGCGCATCGCGCGCGGCGGCACGAAACAGCGCGGCGACGCCCGGCTGCATGCGGCCGCGGCGGATGCGCTGCAGACCTTGCGCGACCAGCACGCGGTTGTTGCCGTCGAGCTTGACGACATCGGCGACGGTGCCCAGCGCGACCAGATCGAGCAGGCCGTCGAGGCGCGGCTCGGGCAGCGCGTCGCCGAACGCGCCGCGGCGGCGCAGTTCCGCGCGCAGCGCGAGCAGCACGTAGAACATCACGCCGACGCCGGCGAGGCACTTGCTCGGGAACGTGCAGCCCGGCTGGTTCGGATTGACGATTGCGCGGGCGGCGGGCAGTTCGTCGCCGGGCAGGTGGTGGTCGGTGACGAGCACATCGATGCCGAGCGCGTTGGCGGCCGCGACGCCGTCGACGCTCGCGATGCCGTTGTCGACGGTGATCAGCAGATCGGGCTTGCCAGCCACGCTGCGCGTCGCGAGCTCGACGATGTCGGGCGTGAGCCCGTAGCCGTGCTCCATGCGGTTAGGCACCAGATAGTCGATGCGCGCGCCGAACATGCGCAGCCCGCGCACCGCGACCGCGCAGGCGGTCGCGCCGTCGCAGTCATAGTCGGCGACGACCAGCATGCGGCGCTGCTGCAGCAGCGCGTCGGCGAGCAGCGCGGCGGCCGCCTCGCAGCCCTTCAGTTCGGCGGGCGGCACGAGCCGCGCGAGACCGGTTTCGACGTCTTCCGGCACGCACACGCCGCGCGCTGCGTAGAGGCGCGCGAGCACCGGATGCAGGCCGCAGCGGGTCAGCACTTCGGCGTCGACGGGGGAGCAGGGGCGCGTAACGATTCGGGTCATGCTGAAGGGCCGTGGATCATTCGATGAAAAGCGAGGCCAGCACGCGCCGCCGCCAGAATTTGCGCAGATCGCCGCGCGTGACCGTCAGCGTGACCGAGCCGGTGTCGCCGCACAGCGTGAGGCGGAGTTCGGCGAGCTCGCCCGCTTGCAGTGCCGCGAGCGCGGGCTCGAACCAGTCGCTCTGCAGCGCGGCGAATGCCTGGTTCCAGCGCGCCCAGTCCTGTTCGATGTAGGGCGCCGAGAACGGATCGAGTTCGACGAGCGTTACACCGCTGCCGTTCGTCGCGGCGCGCGACGCCGCCGACAGTTCGCCGAACGACCGCGGAGGCGCGCTCGTCGCGACCCCCGCGCTGAGCGCGAGGCCGCGCGTCGCGGCGGCATCGGACAGCACCTGCGCGAACGGACTATGCACCGGCCGCGCGACGCCCTGCGTGTGAAACCAGATCGAGTTGACTGCCGGCAGCCCGCGCGCCTCGCGTGCTTCGTTGACCGGATGCTCGAACCACGCCATCTGCACTTCGTTCTGTAGCTTCATCCACGCGCGCGAGCGTTCGCCGGAATGCGCTTCGTGCGGCAGCCAGATCTCGATGTTGCGGCCGCTCGCGCGCAACGGCGAGGCGCCCGCGAGGGTGCCGAAAGCATCGCTCGACAGATACCAGCGGGTTGGCTTCGGCGCCTCGAGGCGCACGCCGAGCTCCTCGATGAGCGGACGTGCGACGGCGAGCAGGATCGCCGCTTCGTCGTCCGGCAAGTCGAGCGACGCGGGATCGATCAGCACCAGGTGGTCATGCGCGATGCGCACATGCACCGGCTGCACGCAGGCCCACGTCGCGCTGCCGGGTTCGCCGCCGTCGGCGCGCAGCATGTAGGGCGCGAGCGGGGCTTCGTCGGCGGCGGCCGAGGCGCCGTCGGGCAGCGCGCCGAACTGCCGCGCGACCCAGCGCTCGTGTGGCAGCGTGCGCTGGAAATCCTCGCCGATCACGCGTTCGACGAGCGTCGCGCGGGCGATCAGCCGGTCGAGGGCGGGACTCTGGATGTCATGAAGCGCGGTGGAGGCGTCGGCCGCGGCGGGCAGCGCGAAGGGCAGCAGAAGATGGAGGCGGTCGGCAGGCATGATGCTGCGCATTGTAGGGCAAACGGTGCGAATATTTCGATGCGGGGCCGACGGTTCGTCGCTGGCGCGGCCCGGCCAGTGCTTTGCGCGAGCCGGCGGCATTGTGTGGCAAACTTCGCGCTTGATCGCTGGACGCGCCGCGGGGTCTCGGCAGGGTGGCGCACCGTGCCGCGGTACTTCGGCGCACTGGCAGAGCCGCACGGCGGCCCGCGCGGGAGTGGAACGATCCGCGCCGCCGCGAGCCCAACGGTCACGACGCTCGGGCCGCACGACGGGCGCTTGATGTCCGCCGCCCCGGGCGCACAGTCAAAGAACGCACCAAAGGATTCGCTTGAAATTTCCCTACGAATGGCAGATTGGCTGGCGCTACACGCGTGCCGGCAAACGCACGACCGGTAACGGCTTTATTTCGTTCATCGCGCTGGTGTCGATGTCGGGCATTGCGCTGGGTGTCGCGGCGTTGATCGTCGTGCTGTCGGTGATGAACGGTTTTCAGAAAGAGGTGCGCGACCGCATGTTGTCGGTGCTCGCGCACGTCGAAATCTTTTCGCCGACCGGTTCGATGCCCGACTGGCAACTGACCGCGAAGGAAGCGCGCCAGAACAAGGAGGTGATTGGCGCGGCTCCGTACGTCGAGGCTCAGGCGCTGCTCACGCGCCAGGATGCGGTAAGCGGCGTCGCGTTGCGCGGCATCGAGCCGACGCTCGAGCCCGAAGTGTCCGACATCGGCAAGGAAATGAAGGGCGGCAAGCTGACCGACCTGATGCCGGGCGACTTCGGCATCGTGCTCGGCGCGGACCTCGCGGCGAATCTCGGCGTGCAGTTGAACGACAAGATCACGCTCGTCGCGCCCGAAGGCACCATCACGCCGGCCGGCATGCTGCCGCGGCTCAAGCAGTTCACGGTGGTCGGCATCTTCGAGTCGGGCCATTACGAATACGACAGCACGCTCGCGCTGATCAACATCAAGGACGCGCAGGCGCTGTTCCGGCTGCCCGCGCCGACCGGCGTGCGGCTGCGCCTCACCGACATGCAGCGCGCGCCGCAAGTCGCACATCAGCTCGCGCGCACGCTGTCGGGCGATCTGTACATTCGCGACTGGACCCAGCAGAACAAGACCTGGTTCTCGGCGGTGCAGATCGAAAAGCGCATGATGTTCATCATCCTGACGCTGATCATTGCGGTGGCCGCGTTCAATCTGGTGTCGTCGCTGGTGATGACGGTGACCAACAAGCAGGCCGATATCGCGATCCTGCGCACGCTCGGGGCGCAGCCTCGCTCGATCATGAAGATCTTCGTCGTGCAGGGCGTGACGATCGGCTTCATCGGCACGGCGACCGGCGTCGCGCTCGGTTGCCTGATCGCGTGGAGCATTCCGTGGCTCGTACCGATGATCGAGCATCTGCTCGGCGTGCAGTTCCTGCCGCCGTCGGTGTACTTCATCAGCGAGCTGCCGTCCGAGCTGGTTCCGGCCGACGTCGCGCGCATCGGCATCATCGCGTTCGCGCTGTCGGCGCTCGCGACGCTGTATCCGAGCTGGCGCGGCGCGAAGGTCCGTCCGGCGGAGGCGCTGCGCTATGAATGACCGCCTCGTCTATCCCTCAACCGCTTCCTCCATGACCGCTCAGGCCCCCGCGTCGTATCCGTACGTGCTCGAAGCCACCGGCATTTCCAAATCGTTCGTGCAGGGCGGCCTGAACGTGCAGGTGCTCGACAACGCGCAACTCACCGTGCGGCGCGGCGAGAAGCTCGCGATCGTGGGTGCTTCGGGTTCCGGCAAGAGCACGTTGCTGCACGTGCTCGGCGGTCTCGACGATCCGAGCGCGGGCCAGGTGTCGGTGCTAGGCAAGCCGTTCACGAAGCTCTCCGAGCGTGAGCGCAATGATCTGCGTAATCGCGCGCTCGGTTTCGTCTATCAGTTTCACCATCTGCTGCCGGAGTTTTCCGCGCTCGACAACGTCGCGATGCCGCTGCGGATTCGTCGCGAGACCACCGAAGTCGCGCGCCGTGAGGCCATGGCGGTGCTGGAGCGCGTCGGCATGGGGCATCGCGCGAAGCATCGGCCGGGTGAGCTGTCGGGCGGCGAGCGCCAGCGTGTCGCGATCGCGCGCGCGCTCGTCACGAAGCCCGCCTGCGTGCTCGCCGACGAGCCGACCGGCAACCTCGACGGCGGCACCGCCGACACGGTGTTCAACCTGATGCTCGAACTGTCGCGCACGCTCGAGACGAGCTTCGTGATCGTCACGCACGACCCGGAACTGGCGGGCCGCTGCGACCGCATCATGCGGCTGCGCGACGGCGTGCTGCACGAAGAGCCGCCGGTGCCGGTCTGAGTGCAGGCCGGCATGGTCGTTGCGGTGGTCGCGGATGACTGACGGCCGCCGCGGAGCGCCATGCCGCCTTGGGTCCGGTCCCATTTTCAGCGAGACAACCCATGTGGATCGATACGCACTGCCATCTCGACGCTTCGGAGTTCGACGCCGACCGTGACGCGGTCGCGGCGTGCGCGCGCCATGCGGGCGTGTCGCGCATCGTGATTCCGGCCATCGGGCGACAGAACTTCGCGACGGTGCGCGAGCTCGCGCACCGCGTCGACGGCGGCGCGTACGCGCTCGGCATTCATCCGCTGTTCACGCCGGACGCCGTCGATGCCGACCTCGACCTGCTGCGCACGGAAATCGAGGCGAGTCTCGACGATCCGCGCTTCGTCGGCATCGGCGAGATCGGGCTCGACTTTTTCGTCGATGGGCTCGACGACGCGCGCCAGCAGTTTTTCTACAACGGCCAGTTGGAGCTCGCGCGCGAATTCGATCTGCCGGTGATCTGCCATGTGCGCAAATCGCAGGATCAGGTGATCAAAGGGTTGCGCCGGCATCAGATCCATCGCGGCATCGCGCACGCGTTCAATGGCAGTTTCCAGCAGGCGCAGGCTTATATCGATCAGGGCATGCATCTCGGCTTCGGCGGCAACCTGACGTTCGAGCGCGCGCGGCAGATCCGGCGACTCGCCGGGCAGTTGCCGTTCGACGCGCTGGTCGTCGAGACCGACGCGCCGGATATCGCGCCTTCGTGGATGTATAAGCAGCGCAATTCGCCCGAGCAGATTCCGGCGATCGGCGCGAGCCTCGCGCAGCTGCGCGGTGTCACCTCGGACGCAGCCGCCCTTGGCACAACGGCTAACGCGCTCGCCGCGCTGCCGCGACTCGCGCTTTCCTCTGCATAATCGATACCGTTGATCGAAAGGGTTCGCGCCGGGCGACGCCCATGCCCGGCGGGCTCGCTGCTGCCCGTTCGCCGACGCGTGAGCCCGCCTGGCGCCAGCGGCGCGGAGGACGGATGCGGGCGGTCTGGTGCGGGTTTGCTTTGGGCGTGATCTGGCTGCAGCGGCAGGCGGCGCTGCCGGATACGGGCGGATGGTGGACCTTGATACTGGCCGGTTGCGCGGCGGCGGGCATTGCCGTGTGGAGCTTGCGTGACCATGGGGCGGGTGGGTCGCTGCAGCGTCGGCGTGGCTTGCGGCACCAGCCGGCTCGCCGGATATGGCGCGATGGGCGGGTGCGGCGGGCGGCCGGTTGGGGCGCCGTATGGTGCGCGGCGATCTGCGTCGGTTTCGGCTATGCAGCCGTGCGCGCGCAGACCCGGCTCGCTGTGAGCCTGCCGCACGCGTGGGAAGGACGGGATATCGAGGTGGTCGGCAGTATCAAGGGATTGCCGACGCGCGACGACAAAGGCGCGCGCTTCCTGTTCGACGTCGACACGAACGATGCGCGGCTCGCGGCTTTCCCGCGCGTGATCCAGCTCACGTGGATCGCGCGCGACGCCGCAATGCCGCGGCTCGCCCCGGGCGAGCGCTGGCGTCTGACCGTGCGCCTGAAACGCCCGCACGGCAACGCGAACTTCGGTCTGCGCGATACCGAGGCGAGTCTGCTCGCGCGCAACGTCCGGGCGACCGGTTACGTGAGTGTGCCGGATCATGCGCGGCGCCTGGCCGGCCACGCGCGCGGGCTCGCCGTGCTGGTCGACCGCTGGCGCGCCGCGTTGCGTGCGCGCATCGACACGGTGCTTGCCGATGCGCCGCATCGCGGCATCGTCGTCGCGCTCGCGATCGGCGCGCAGGACGAAGTGAGCCCCGCCGACCGGCAATTGATGCGTGGCACCGGCACGAGTCATCTGGTGGCGATTTCGGGCTTGCATATCGGCCTGGTCGCGGGGCTGACCGGCTGGCTCGCCGCGGCAATCTGGCGACGTTCGGGGTGGCTCGGCCGCAACTGGCCGCTGCGCTTGCCCGCGCAGATCGTCGGCGTGACGGCCGGCGCAGGGTTCGCCGCGCTGCATGCCGCGCTCGCCGGCTTCAACGTGCCGGCACAGCGCGCGCTGTGGATGGCCGCGCTCGTCGCGCTGGCGTTTGTCGGCGGCCGTCAGCTGGCGCGCTCCACCGTGCTCGCGTGGGCGCTCGGGCTCGTGCTGCTGATCGATCCGTGGGCGGTCGTGTCGGCCGGATTCTGGCTGTCGTTTTGCGCGGTCGGCGCGATCCTGTTCGCGATGTCGGGGCGGCCGCGCGGGCGGGGCCCTCAGGCGTCCCGCCACGATGAGGACGAGGAGCGCAGCGCGGCTCGAAACAGGTGGCAGGCGCTGCGCGCCGCACTGATCCGGTCTCTGTACGTATTCGCCGAACGGTTGCGCAGCGCCGCGCACGTGCAGTACGCGGTGACGGTCGCGCTTGCGCCGCTGACCGTGTACTGGTTCGCGCAGATTCCGCTCGTCGGTCCGCTCGCGAACGCGTTCGCGATTCCGTGGGTGAGCCTGCTGCTCACGCCGGCGGTGCTCGCGGGCGTCGCATTGCCCGCGCCGCTCGATGCGTTCGCCTGGCGGGCCGCGCATACGCTGCTCGAGGGTCTCGTGGCCGGCCTGCAGATGTTCTCGGGACCGCGCTGGACGCTGTGGTGGTTGCCGCGGCCGCATGGGTGGGCGCTCGCCGCGGCGGCGCTCGGCGTGCTGTGGTGTCTCGCGCCGCGCGGCTGGCCGCTGCGCTGGGCCGCGCCGCTGACATGGCTGCCGCTACTCATGCCCAGCGCGGACGGCGCGCTCTCTGAGCCGTCGGGGGCGTTCCGTCTGACAGCGCTCGATGTCGGGCAGGGCACATCGGTGCTCGTGCAGACCGCGCATCACGCGTTGCTGTTCGATGCGGGGGCCGGGCCGGAATCGACCCACGCGGGTGAGCGTGTGGTGGTGCCGTTCCTGCAGGCGCAAGGCGTGAAGACGCTCGACACGCTGATGATCAGTCACGCCGATTCCGATCATGCGGGCGGCGCGCCCGCCGTGCTCGATGCGATCGAGGTCCGTCAGCTGGTGGGCGGGCTGGAGCCCGACAATGCGCTGTGGCCGACGGCCAGGCAGCACGGCGCGCAGACGCTGCCATGCGTGGCGGGGCAGCGGTGGCAGTGGGACGGGGTCGAGTTCACCGTACTCTGGCCGGACGCCGGGGGACTCACCGGCAAGCCAAACGCTCATTGCTGCGTGCTGCGGGTCAGCACCTCGGCTGGCATCGTCGCAGGTGATGCGGCAACGCGCGGCGGTGCGAACGCGCCTCGTTTGACGGCTCTGCTGACGGCTGACATCGAAGCGCCGACCGAACGCACGCTGCTCGCGCGCGATCGCGACCTGCTGCGCGCGCAAGTGTTGGTCGTGCCGCATCATGGCAGCAGGACGTCGTCGACCGAGCCGTTCCTCGACTCTATCGATCCGTCCATCGCGTTATTTCAGGTAGGCTACGAAAATCGCTTTCACCATCCGAATGCGGGCGTGTTCGCGCGCTACGTGGCGCGTCGCATCGCGCTCGGCCGCAGCGATCGCGACGGCGCGGTGAGGGTGGACGTCGATCCGGGCGCGCGTGGTGAGGATGGCGCCGTGCTCACGCTCGAGCGCTATCGCGACACGCAGCGCCGCTACTGGATGGAGCCCTGAGCGCGTCGCGGCTCGATGAGTGTCACGGCGCAGACATCCGGCATAAGCAGCGGCACAGGCAAACCACCCGCCCACACGTAAAAAAGACAACGGAGATAGCCGCAGTTGAAAAACATCATCCATTTCTCGCACGCGAACGGCTTTCCGGCCTCGACTTACCGGACGATCTTCGCCGAACTCTCCGACGACTATGACCTGCGCTCGATCGAGCGGATCGGCCATGATCCGCGCTTTCCGGTCACGCAGGACTGGCCCCATCTGGTCGAGCAACTGCTCGACGATATCGCCCGCAAATACGAGCAGCCGGTGTGGCTCGTCGGGCATTCGCTCGGCGGTTATCTGTCGCTGATGGCGGCGCTGAAAAAGCCGCAGTGGGTGAGGGGCGTCGTGATGCTCGACTCGCCGGTGATCGCCGGTTGGCGCAGCAGCATGCTGCGCGTGTCGCAATGGACCGGGCTCGACGAGCGGCTGTCGCCCGCCGCCGCTACGCGTAGGCGCCGCACGCAATGGACGAGCCGTGACGAAGCATGGCGGCACTTCCATGCGAAGCCCGCATTCGCGCGCTGGGACGAGCGCATGCTGTCTGACTACATCGATTTCGGCATTCCGCAGAGTTCGCCCGACGGCACTCGCACGCTCGCGTTCGATCGCCGCACCGAATACCAGATCTACCGGACGCTGCCGCATACGCTCGGCGCCCGCCTCGCGCGCGGTGTGCCGGTGCCGGTCGGGTTCGTCGGCGGCACACGCTCGAAGGAAATCCGCCAGACCGGTCTCGACGCGACGCGGCGCGCGACCGGCGGGCACGTCGAGTGGATCGAGGGCAGCCATCTATATCCGATGGAAAAGCCGATCGAAACGGCGCGCGCGGTGCAACGCATGCTGCGCGAGCTGGAGCGAACCGCCTGACGCGCAACGCGTGCTGGGCGGCTCTGAAGCTCGGCTGGCCGGTCGTTTTTTGCTGGGTCGGGACCATCCTTTACGGTATAATCCGTTTTTCCCGCGAGCATCCAGCGATGACCAAATATGTTTTCGTCACCGGCGGCGTAGTATCTTCCCTCGGCAAGGGTATTGCCGCCGCTTCCCTCGCCGCGATCCTCGAATCGCGCGGTCTTAAAGTCACCCTCCTCAAACTCGATCCCTACATCAACGTCGACCCCGGCACGATGAGCCCGTTTCAGCACGGCGAAGTGTTCGTGACGGAAGACGGAGCGGAAACCGACCTCGACCTCGGCCACTACGAGCGCTTCATCAGC
Source organism: Paraburkholderia sprentiae WSM5005 (assembly GCF_001865575.2). Taxonomy (NCBI): domain Bacteria; kingdom Pseudomonadati; phylum Pseudomonadota; class Betaproteobacteria; order Burkholderiales; family Burkholderiaceae; genus Paraburkholderia; species Paraburkholderia sprentiae. The sequence goes on along the minus strand of NZ_CP017561.2, from coordinate 2,153,199 downwards.
ACGAAGATGCGCAAGGCCAACAACTTCACCACGGGCCAGATTTACGAGTCGGTGATCCGCAAGGAACGCCGCGGCGATTATCTCGGCAAGACCGTGCAGGTCATCCCGCACATCACGAACGAAATCCAGGCATTCGTCGAGCGCGGCGCAGCATCTGCGACGTGCGGCGAGCCCGATGTCGCGATCGTCGAAGTGGGTGGCACGGTGGGTGACATCGAATCGCTGCCGTTCCTCGAAGCCGCGCGTCAGATGAGCCTGCGCCTCGGTCGCAACAGCGCGTGCTTCGTGCACCTGACGCTGGTCCCTTGGGTCGCCACGGCCGGCGAACTCAAAACCAAGCCCACGCAGCACAGCGTGCAGAAGCTGCGCGAAATCGGCATCTTGCCGCACGTGCTGCTGTGCCGTGCCGACCGCCGCATTCCGGACGACGAGCGCGCGAAGATCTCGCTGTTCTCGAACGTGCCCGAAGACGCGGTGATCTCCGTGTGGGACGCGGACAGCATCTACAAGATTCCGCAGATGCTGCATGACCAGGGTCTCGACGCGATCATCTGCGAAGAGCTGAAGCTCACGCCGAAGGCGGCTGACCTGTCGATGTGGTCGGACCTCGTCGAGAAGCTGCAGAACCCGAAGCACGAAGTGACGATCGGCATGGTCGGCAAGTATGTCGATCTGACCGAGTCGTACAAGTCGCTGATCGAAGCGCTGCGCCATGCGTCGATGCATACGTCGACGCGCGTGAACATCGAGTACATCGACTCCGAAGAGGTCGAAACGCAAGGCGTCGGGAGCCTCACGCATCTCGACGCGGTGCTCGTGCCGGGCGGCTTCGGCCGTCGCGGCACAGAAGGCAAGATCGCCGCGATCCGCTATGCGCGCGAGGCGAAGGTTCCTTATCTCGGCATCTGCCTCGGCATGCAGCTCGCCGTGATCGAATTCGCGCGCGACGTAGTCGGCCTGAAAGATGCGAACAGCACCGAGTTCGATCAGGAAACGAAGAACCGCGTGGTCGCGCTGATCACCGAGTGGTACGACCGCGAAGGCCGCGTCGAGAAGCGCACCGAAGAGTCGGATCTCGGCGGCACGATGCGCCTCGGTTCGCAGCGCTGCCCGATCAAGCCCGGCACGCTCGCCGAAGAGATCTACGGCCAGGATGTGAACGAGCGTCATCGTCACCGTTACGAGGTGAATAACCGTTTCGTGCCCCAGCTCGAAGGCGGTGGCCTCATCATCAGCGCCCGTACGCCGAGCGAGGATCTGCCGGAAATGATGGAACTGCCGCGCAGCATGCACCCGTGGTTCGTCGGCGTGCAGTTCCACCCGGAATTCACGTCCACGCCGCGTGACGGTCATCCGCTGTTCAAGTCGTTCGTCGAAGCGGCGCTCGCGCATCAGCAGTCGAGGGTCGAGGAGAAAGCATGAAACTGGGCGACTTCGAAATCGGGCTCGATAAGCCGTTTTTCCTGATCGCCGGGACCTGTGTCGTCGAATCCGAACAGATGACGATCGACACGGCCGGCCGCCTGAAGGAAATTTGCGCGAAGCTGAACATTCCGTTCATCTACAAATCTTCGTACGACAAGGCCAATCGCAGCAGCGGCAAGTCGTTTCGCGGTCTGGGCATGGACGAGGGTCTGCGCATCCTGTCGGAAGTGAAGCGCCAGCTCGGTCTGCCGGTGCTGACGGACGTGCACGCCGAGCACGAGATCGAGCAGGTCGCGTCGGTCGTCGACGTGCTGCAAACGCCCGCGTTCCTGTGCCGTCAGACCGACTTCATCCACGCGTGCGCGCGCTCGGGCAAGCCGGTCAACATCAAGAAGGGCCAGTTTCTCGCGCCGCACGACATGAAGAACGTTATCGACAAGGCGCGCGACGCCGCGCGTGAAGCGGGTTTGTCCGAAGACCGCTTCATGGCGTGCGAGCGCGGCGTGTCGTTCGGCTATAACAACCTCGTGTCGGACATGCGTTCGCTCGCGATCATGCGCGAGACCAACGCGCCGGTCGTGTTCGACGCGACGCACTCGGTGCAGTTGCCGGGCGGCCAGGGCACGAGCTCGGGCGGTCAGCGCGAATTCGTGCCGGTGCTTGCGCGCGCCGCGGTCGCGGTAGGCGTCGCCGGTCTCTTCATGGAAACGCACCCGAATCCGGCGCAAGCAAAGTCGGACGGACCGAACGCGGTGCCGCTCGATCGCATGGCCGACCTGCTCGAGACGCTCGTCACGCTCGACCGGGCCGTCAAGCGCGGGCCGTTCCTCGAAAGCGATTTCAACTGATTCAGGTGTGCGCCGCGTGTCACGCTTGCCCTCGAAAATCGATCCGCGGCGCTTTCGCATAATGGTCGTCGAACGTATCGGCGCGCGAGTTGTCTGTCGGGGAGACCGGCAGGTGCTTCGCATGGGACTGGAGCAGGCGCTAAAGCGCCAACTCCGGTTCGACAGCGCGATGCAAGGTCACAGTAAAGAATTCAACGTCATCCTTTGAGGAAACCATGAGTGCTATCGTAGACATCATCGGTCGAGAGATTCTCGATTCGCGAGGCAACCCCACCGTCGAATGCGACGTGCTGCTCGAATCGGGCACGATGGGCCGCGCAGCGGTGCCGTCGGGCGCGTCGACCGGCTCGCGCGAAGCGATCGAACTGCGCGACGGCGAAGCCGGCCGTTACGGCGGCAAAGGCGTGCTGAAGGCCGTCGAGCACATCAACACTGAAATCTCCGAAGCGATCATGGGTCTCGACGCTTCCGAGCAGGCTTTCCTCGACAAGACACTGCTCGAACTCGACGGCACCGACAACAAGTCGCGCCTCGGCGCCAACGCGATGCTGGCCGTATCCATGGCCGTCGCGAAGGCCGCGGCTGAAGAAGCCGGTCTGCCGCTGTACCGCTACTTCGGCGGCTCGGGCGCGATGCAACTGCCGGTGCCGATGATGAACATCGTCAACGGCGGCGCGCACGCGAACAACAGCCTGGACATCCAGGAATTCATGATCGTGCCGGTCAGCCAGCCGACCTTCCGCGAAGCACTGCGCTGCGGCGCCGAAGTGTTCCACGCGCTGAAGAAGATCCTGTCGGATCGCGGCATGAGTACGGCAGTCGGCGATGAAGGCGGCTTCGCGCCGAACTTCGGCAGCAACGAGGAATGCCTGTCGACCATTCTGCAAGCCATCGAGAAAGCAGGCTACCGCGCCGGTGAAGACGTGCTGCTCGCGCTCGACTGCGCGGCGAGCGAGTTCTACCACGACGGCAAGTACCAGCTCGCGGGCGAAGGCCTGCAGCTGTCGTCGACGGAATTCGCGGACTACCTCGCAAACCTCGCCGACAAGTTTCCGATCGTATCGATCGAAGACGGCATGCACGAAGGCGACTGGGAAGGCTGGAAAACGCTGACCAACAAGCTCGGCAAGAAGATCCAACTGGTCGGCGACGACCTGTTCGTGACGAACACCCGCATCCTGAAGGAAGGCATCGACAAGGGCATCGCGAACTCGATCCTGATCAAGATCAACCAGATCGGCACGCTGACGGAAACCTTCGCGGCGATCGAAATGGCCAAGCGCGCCGGCTACACGGCTGTGATTTCGCATCGCTCGGGCGAAACCGAAGACTCGACGATCGCGGACATCGCAGTCGGCCTGAACGCTGGTCAAATCAAGACCGGGTCGCTGTCGCGGTCCGACCGCATCTCGAAGTACAACCAGCTGCTGCGTATCGAGGAAGATCTCGGCGATATCGCGAGCTACCCGGGCAAGTCGGCGTTTTACAACCTGCGCTAAGCGTGTTCGCCAGATTGTTCACCCCGATCGATGAGCCGGTTATCCTTCGTTTCTGATTGACCTCGCCGCCCTGCGTATAGCGCAGGGCGGCGCGTATTTACTGTGCTTACTTCATGCGGCTTGTCACTGCTGTCTTGATCGTTCTGCTGGCGTTGATTCAGTACCCGCTCTGGTGGGGGCATGGCGGCTGGCTGCGCGTGCATGAGTTGCAGGGCCAACTCGCGCAGCAACTGCAGAAGAATGCCGACGCAAAGCTGCGCAACGAGCGCATCCAGGGCGAAGTGCAGGATCTGCAAAATGGCACGGCCGCGGTCGAAGAGCGGGCGCGCTACGAAATGGGCATGGTCAAGGACGGCGAAGTGTTCGTGCAGTTCGTGTCGCCGAATCAACCGTTGCCGGTGCCCGCCACGCCATCGGCGAACACCTCGACGCGCGGTGAGGTGTCGGCGGCGCCGCTGCACGTGGTGCCGAATCCCGAGTCGCGCGCGAAGCCGGATCGCAAGCATGGCGGCAAGGCGGCGGCTGCGAAGGAGAAGAAGCCGGCGCACTGAGATTGGACGGCTCGTATCGGCTCGTTTTGACGGACGCGAAAAAAAGCGCGGTTCATTGTGAACCGCGCTTTCTGTTTTTGTGCTGCCGTACTTGCTGCTACCAACCCCAGTACGGCCCGAACCCGACGCCGATCCCAGTTCCCCAGCCACGTCCCCAGCCGCCGCTCGAGAAGCCCGCGGAAAACCTCACTGGCGGCGAGCGCGAGTAATACCGCGACCAGGCTTGCGCGGCGGCGTCCGCGGCCATCGTCTGGTCCTGTTCGAACATGACCTGACGATCGATCGCTTCATATTGCGCGCTTTGCTGCGGTGTCAGCGTCTGCGTGTGGCTGACGGCCTCAGCCTGATCGGGCGGCAACCGGCTCAAAATCGGCGACGGGCCCGGTGGATCGATTGAGCAGCCGGCCAGCGCCGCGCTGCCCACGATGACGGCCAGGATCAACGAAAGCGAGTGCTTCATGGTCGAATCTCCATCGGTCCGAGGCTCGAGCAAGCTCTGCCGACGCGGGCAGGACTTCCGTCGCTAAGCGCGCTCAGTCCGCGGGCACGTGGTCCGCTTCGGCGAAAGCGCGGTTCAATGCCGCTGCGCGGCTGCCGGCGTCACGCCTTGTGAGAGTCCGCTGGCCACGAAAAGTTGCGCGACGTCGACCGGGTCGAACTCGTAGCGCTGATTGCAAAACTCGCAATGAATCTCGACGTGGCCGCGTTCCTCGATCACGCTGTCGACTTCAGCGCGGCCGAGCATCTTCAGCATTGCGCCGACTTTCTCGCGCGAGCACGTGCATTCGAAGCGCGCCGTGACCGGCTCGAAATGCTGGACGTTTTCCTGCCAGAAGAGGCGCCGGAATACCGTCTCCGGTTCTTCGCTCAGCAGTTCACTCTGTGACAGCGTGCCACCGAGCGTGCACACGCGCTCCCATGTATCGGCGTCGAGCTCGCCCGGATGCGGGACGATGCCGCCGTCGCCCGGCAGCTTCTGCAGCAGCATGCCGACCGCGCGCTCGGTGTTCGCCGCGAGCCACATGCGCGTGTCGAGCTGCTCGGAGTGATGCATGTAGTGCTCGAGCACTTCGGCGATCGACTTCAGTGGTCCGCTCACGCCCGAGAGCGGCACGATACTCTGGTACGGCTGCTGTCCGGGCTGCTTGTCGGTCGGGTCGAGCGTGATCACGCAGCGGCCGTGGCCGCTCGCGTTCACCAGATCGACGAGCGAAGTCGTATCGTCGATCGTATGGCCGGCTTCGCCGGACAGCTTCGCGGTTGCACGCATCGTCAGGTTCGAGCTGCATTGCACGACCAGCATCTTGACCGGGCCATCGCCGAAAATTTGCATGACGAGTGTGCCGTCGAACTTCAGGTTCGCCGACAGCAGCGCGCAGGCGGCCATCATTTCGCCCAGGATCGTTCGCACGGGCGCTGGATAATCGCGGCGCGTCAGCACGTCCTGCCAGGTATTGCGCAGGGAAACGATCTCGCCGCGCACGGGCGCCGCGCTGAACATGAATTTTTGCAACTGGTCGCTCACAACTTTTCCTCGGTGGAATGACGCGGCGTGATGCCGCGCCTTTGCGCGCCGCGCACGCCGGCCGTCTAGCCGATGCGTACGAGCTGCGCCTTGAAATACTCGCGGCGCCCGGCATAGCTTGCCGCGCCGCGCTGCATGTTGGCGATATCCGCTTCCGTCAGCTCGCGCACCGCCTTCGCGGGCGCGCCGAGGATCAGCGTATTGTCGGGAAACACCTTGCCCTCTGTGACGATGGCGCCCGCTCCGACCAGACAGTTGCGGCCGATCACCGCGCCGTTCAAGACCACCGCCTGAATTCCGATCAACGCACCTTCCTTGATCGTGCAGCCGTGCAGCATCGCCTGATGGCCGACCGTCACGTTCGACTCCACCGTCAGCGGATAGCCGGGGTCGGTGTGCAGCACCGCGTTTTCCTGGACGTTGCTGCCGGCACCGATCGTGATCGGCTCGTTGTCGCCGCGCAGCGTCGCGCCGAACCACACGCTCGCGTTCTCCTCGAGCGTCACGTTGCCGATGATGTTCGCCGAATCCGCGACGAACACGCTTTCATGGATGATCGGGGCGGCTTCGCCCAGCTTGTAAATCGTCACAATGTCTCCTTGTTGGCCGGCGCCAGTCTTCAGGTGACGCCGATACCGTGCGCGATGGTTGCCTGATCGGTCGCCGCACAGGACAGGGGCGAGCGCCCGGCGCGGTGCGAGACGGCCAATTCTGCGTCTGACGGGCGTGCCGGAAAGCGCGCCGGATGGGCGAATCGAGTATTGTAAACGGTTGTGTGCTTGAGCCGCTCGGCGGCTCGTGCGCGGGTCAACCGCCGCTTGTCCGTCACCTTTCTCGCTTCCATCGACTATCTCCGTTTGTCATGACGTCCGCCGCTTCGCCCCCTCGTGTCGATTCTCCCGCATCGAATTCTCGGAATGAGCCGTCGTGCACGCGCCGCGCCGCGCTCGCCGCGTTGTGCGAGCAGGATCCCGCCGCGAAGGCCGCGGCGGCCCGCGAACTGTACGCGGCGGTACTTGACCGCCGCGCTCTCTGCGACGCCGGCCTCCATCTCGCCGAGCCCGCCAGCCTGCCGGGCCGCCCTGAGCGGCCCGAGCTGGTCGAACCGCGCGAGCTCGGCCGCCGCAGTATGCAGTCGCCGCACGGACGCGCGGTGCTACTCCACGCGCTCGCGCACATCGAGTTCAACGCGATCAATCTGGCGCTCGACGCCGTCTGGCGCTTCGCCCGCATGCCCGTCGCGTTTTATACCGACTGGCTCAAGGTCGCCGCCGAAGAGGCGTATCACTACTCGCTGCTCGCCGCGCGTCTGGCCGAATACGGCCACGCCTATGGTGATTTCCCCGCGCACGGCGGCTTGTGGGACATGTGCGAGCGAACTCGCGGCGACGTCCTCGCGCGCATGGCGCTCGTGCCGCGCACGCTCGAGGCGCGCGGCCTCGACGCGTCGCCGCCGATCCGCGCGCGTCTGCAGCAAGCTGGCGATCACGCCTCGGCGGCGATCCTCGATGTGATCCTGCGCGATGAAATCGGCCACGTGCTGATCGGCAACCGCTGGTTTCGTCACCTGTGCGATGCGGACGGCCTCGACCCGCACCGCACCTATCTGCGTCTCGCCGACCAGTATCACGCGCCGAAATTGCGTGGCCCGTTCAATTTCGAAGCGCGCCGCGAGGCCGGTTTCGACGACGCGGAACTCGCCGCGCTAGCGAGCCAGGATGCGCAGCAGGCCACATAGGCAACCGAAGACTGAGCATCGCCTCAGTAATCCGTTAGCCCTTCTTGCGCCGCCGTCCCTATAATCGAACGACCATTCTTTTGTGTGGGTTCGCCCTCGATGAATACTTCCCGCTCTGAGTTCGTTGCCGCGCGCGGCGTCCGGCTGCACGTGCGGCGCTGGGGTCATGCCGATACGCCGATGCTGTTTATGCTGCATGGCTGGATGGACGTCGCCGCGTCGTTCCAGTTCGTCGTCGATGCGCTCGGCGGCGACTGGCAGGTGATCGCGCCCGACCTGCGCGGCTTCGGCCTGTCCGACTGGCCCGTCGCCGCGCGCGGCGGCGGCAGCTACTCGGTGCAGGACTACCTCGGCGATCTCGATGCGCTGATCGACCACTACGCGCCGAGCGGCGAAGTGAACCTCGTCGGTCACAGCCTGGGCGCGAACGTCGTGTGCCTGTACGCGGGCGTGCGGCCCCAACGGGTGCGACGCGTGGTCGATCTGGAAGGCTTCGGGCTCGCGGCAGCGCATCCGGCGCAGGCGCCGAAGCGTCTCGTCAGCTGGCTCGACGAATTGCGCGATCCGCCGCAGCTGAAGCGCTACGCGTCGCTCGAGGACGTCGCCGCGCGCCTGATCAAAACCAATCCGCGCCTCGATCCGCGGCGCGCGCAGTTTCTCGCGCAGCACTGGTCGAAGCCGGATGGCGAAGGGCGCTTCATGCTGCTCGCCGATCCGGCGCACAAGGTCCGCGGTCCGACGCTGTATCGCCTCGACGAGGTGATGGCGGTGTGGCGCAAGGTCAGCGCGAAGGTGCTGCATGTCGAGGCCGCTGGCTCGCCGACGCTCGCGCAGATTGCCGGCGAAGTTCCACTCGACGAATTCAAGGCGCGTTTCCGGGCGTTTCCCGATTGGCGCGAGAAGATCATCGACGGCGCGGGGCACATGGTGCATCACGACCAGCCGGAACAGATCGCAGCGCTGATCGAAGGTTTCTGCGCCTGAAGCCGCGTTTGAAACGGCGCCGGTGCGTCGTGCGGACGTCGCCGCACCGGCGCCGATCCGGTCCTGACCCGGCCCGGCTCGCGGCACGCGGGCAACCGGAGCAGGCGTCGCGAGATACCTCTGCGGCCACTTACTGCGTTGCAGTAAAATGACTGGAGAACCTTTCCCGGACCACGATGAACGCCGATCTCCACTGCCACTCCACCGTTTCCGACGGCCTGTTCGCACCGGCCGACGTCGCGCGCCGCGCGTACGCGAACGGCGTGACGCTGTGGGCGCTCACCGATCACGACGAAGTGGGCGGCCAGCAGGAGGCGCGCGCCACGGCCGAGGCTCTCGGCATCAAGTACCTGAGCGGCGTCGAGATTTCAGTCACGTGGGCGGGGCGCACCGTGCATATCGTCGGACTCGGCATCGATCCGACCAGCCGGATCCTGATCGACGGTCTCGCACGGACTCGCGACGGCCGTGCCGCGCGCGCCGAAGCGATCGGCGAGCGACTGGCCGCGCTCGGCGTTCCAGACGCGTACGAGGGCGCGCTGCAATACGTGTCGAATCCCGACATGATGTCGCGCACCCATTTCGCGCGCTTCATGGTTGAACATGGTCACTGCGCAAACGCGCAGGAAGTGTTCGACCGTTATCTCGGCGACGGCAAGCCGGGCTACATCGCGCACCGCTGGGCCAAGCTCGCCGATGCGCTGGGCTGGATCCAGGCCGCGGGCGGCGTCGCGGTCGTCGCGCATCCGGGTCGCTACGCGTATTCGCAACTCGAATTCGACACGTTCTTCGGCGAATTCATCGACCTCGGCGGCAAGGCGATCGAGGTCGTAACGGGCAGCCACACGCCCGACCAGTACCGCGAATACGCGGACGTCGCGCGTCGCTTCGGCTTCGAGGCCTCGCGTGGCTCCGACTTCCATGCGCCTGGCGAAGGCCGCATCGAACTCGGCGCGCTGCCGCCGTTACCCGCTGATCTGAAGCCCGTCTGGGAACGCTGGCTGTGACCGCGCGCCGTGCCGGTACGGCACGTCGCGCGCGCGGGCTAGCTGGATGCGGCACGCGCTCTGCTCTCCGCAGCCCATCTGCCGCAGTCCGTCTGCCGCCACCGTGAGTCTCCATGTCCCAATACTTTCGGCTTCATCCCGACAATCCGCAGCCGCGCCTCGTCAAGCAGGCCGTGCAGATCATCAACGACGGCGGCGTGGTCGCCTTGCCGACCGATTCGACCTACGCGCTTGCCTGCCGTCTCGACGACAAGGATGCGGTCGAGCGTCTGCGGCGCATCCGCGGACTCGACGAAAAGCAGCTGCTGTCGCTGCTGGTGCGCGACCTGTCCGAGCTCGCCAATTTTGCGATGGTGGACAACTGGCAGTATCGGCTGCTCAAATCGGTGACCCCGGGTCCCTATGTGTTCGTGCTGCAGGCGACCAAAGAAGTGCCGCGGCGCGTGTCGCATCCATCGCGCAAGACGATCGGCCTGCGAGTGCCGGACCACGCGATCACGCTCGCGATTCTCGAGGAACTCGGTCAGCCGCTGCTCGGCTCGACGCTGATCATGCCTGGCGAAAGCGAGCCGCTGAACGACCCGGAGGAAATCCGCGCGCGGCTCGAAAAGCAGCTCGATCTGGTGATCGACGGCGGTGCGTGCGTGTGCGAGCCGTCCACCGTGATCGATCTGACGGGTTCGGAGCCGGTGCTGGTGCGGGCAGGGCGCGGCCCGCTCGCGCCGTTCGGCCTCGAGCAAACAGCGTGAGTGGCGTGAGCGAAAGCGGACAGACGCCCGCGAGCGCGTTGTTACAATAGCGAGTTATGGATTCCTCCCTGATACAGACGATTGCGGTGTACGCGCTGCCGGTGATCTTCGCGATCACGCTGCACGAGGCCGCGCACGGCTACGTCGCGCGCTGGCTCGGCGACAACACCGCCTACGTGCTCGGCCGCGTGTCGCTCAACCCGATGCGGCACATCGATCCGCTCGGCACGATCGCCATTCCGTTGCTGCTGTACTTCGCGACGAGCGGCGCGTTCATGTTCGGCTATGCGAAGCCGGTGCCGGTCGCGTTCGGCAATTTGCGCAACCCGCGCTGGGGCAGCCTATGGGTCGCGGCGGCCGGCCCTCTCTGCAATTTCATCCAGGCGCTGATCTGGGGCGTGTTCGGTGTTGCGCTCGCGGTGCTCAATGTCAACGAACCGTTTTTTACACGCATGGCGGGTGCGGGCGTCGGCGTCAATCTCGTGCTCGGCGTGTTGAACCTGTTTCCGCTGCCGCCGCTCGATGGGGGCCGCGTGGTGATGGCCCTGTTGCCGCCGAAGCAATCGATCGCGTTGTCGCGGCTCGAGCCGTACGGCTTTTTCATTGTGATGGCGCTCGTGATGACGGGTACGCTCACGCGTTTCTGGTTGAAGCCACTGGTTACGCTCGGCTATAGCGCCATCACCGCAATTCTGACTCCACTTGTTTCGCTTTTCTAAATAACCATGTTCCCAGACCGTATCTTCTCCGGCATGCGGCCCACCGGGTCGCTGCACCTCGGCCACTATCACGGCGTGCTGAAAAACTGGGTGCGGCTGCAGTCCGAGTACCCGTGCTTCTTCTGCGTGGTCGACTGGCACGCGCTGACGACGCACTACGAAACGCCCGAAGTGATCGAAAAGAACGTATGGGACGTGCTGATCGACTGGCTCGCTTCTGGCATCGATCCGGCGCAGGCGACGCTGTTCATCCAGAGCAAGGTGCCCGAGCATGCCGAGCTCGCGCTGCTGCTCGGCATGAGCACGCCGCTCGGCTGGCTCGAACGCGTGCCGACCTACAAGGAGCAGATGGAAAAGCTGAAGGACAAGGATTTGTCCACCTACGGCTTCCTCGGCTATCCGGTGCTGATGGCGGCGGACATTCTGCTATATCGCGGCTCGCTCGTGCCGGTCGGTGAAGACCAGGTGCCGCACGTCGAGATGACGCGTGAAATCGCGCGCCGTTTCAACTACCTGTACGGCCGCGAGCCGGGTTTCGAGGAGAAGGCGAACGAAGCTGCGAAGAAGCTCGGCGGCAAGCGCGCGAAGCTGTATCACGAACTACGCAACGCGCATCAGCAGGAAGGCGACGACGAAGCGCTCGAGCGCGCGCGGGCGCTGCTGCAGGAATCGCAAAGCCTGTCGATGAGCGATCGCGAGCGCCTGTTCGGCTATCTGGAAGGCTCCCGCAAGATCATCCTCGTCGAGCCGCAGGCGATGCTGACTGAGGCGTCGCGCATGCCGGGTCTCGACGGCCAGAAGATGTCGAAGTCGTACGGCAACACGATCGGCCTGCGCGAAGACGCGGAAACGATCACGAAGAAGGTCCGTACGATGCCGACCGACCCCGCGCGAGTGCGCCGCACCGATCCGGGCGATCCGGACAAATGCCCGGTGTGGCAGCTGCATCAGGTCTATACCGACAAGGCGACCCACGAGTGGGTGCAGAAGGGCTGCCGCTCGGCGGGCATCGGTTGTCTCGATTGCAAGCAGCCGGTCGTCGAAGGGATTCTGCGCGAGCAGCAGCCTATGCTCGAGCGCGCGCAGAAGTACATGGACGACCCGTCGCTGTTGCGCGCGATCGTCGCCGACGGTTGCGACAAGGCGCGCCGCTTCGCCACCGAAACGATGCGCGACGTCCGCGAGGCGATGGGCCTGTCGTACAACTGATGCGCGCTCGATGCGCCGCACCTAAGCGATGAGTTCGCCCGTTACCAGTGGTTTGCACGGCCTCGGTGAACCGTCGCGCTGGGTGCGTCACTGGGCGCACCTGATCGCGCCGGGCGGCGCGGTGCTCGACGTCGCATCGGGCGCCGGGCGCCACGCGCGCTTTCTTGCGTCGCTGGGCCATCCCGTCACCGCGATTGATCGCGACGCGGCTGCGCTCGATCTGCTGCGCGACGTGCCGCTCGTCACGCCGGTCGTAGCCGATCTCGAAGATGCGCCGTGGCCATTGCCTCGCGACGCGGAGTTCGCCGCGGTCGTCGTCACTCACTACCTGCATCGGCCGCTTTTTCCACAGTTGCTGCGCGCGCTCGCACCCGGCGGCATACTGGTTTACGAGACCTTCGCGCAAGGAAACGAAAGCGTCGGTAAACCCTCCAATCCGGCGTATTTGCTGACGCCTGGCGAGCTGCTCGACATTGTGCGGGGTCAGCTGCGGGTGATCGCATTTCAGGACGGTTTTGTCGCCGAGCCGCGCCCGGCCTACGTTCAGCGCATCTGCGCGGTTCGGGAAGCGGCCTGTGCTGATGATCCCGCGCGGGCAACAGCGCCACCTTGTTACGAGTTGGCTGGCTAATCCGCTACAATCGCGGTTTACCTGATCATATTCATGGCGTTTCATGACTAACGGCAACCACAGCGGTCACCAGAACGGCGTTCAGATCCGCGGCAGCATCCCCGCCATCATCACCCCGATGCTCGAAGACGGCAGCCTCGATCTGCCGGCGTTTCGCAAACTGATCGATTGGCACGTCGAGGAAGGCACGAATGCGCTCGTCGTGGTCGGCACGAGCGGCGAATCGGCCACGCTGTCGGTCGAAGAACACGTGCTGATGGTCAAGACCGCGGTCGAGCACACCGCTGGCCGGATTCCGGTCATCGCGGGCGCGGGCGCCAACTCCACCGCTGAAGCGATCGAACTGACGCGGCACGCGAAGGACGTCGGCGCCGATGCCACGCTGCAGGTCGTCCCGTACTACAACAAGCCGACCCAGGAAGGCATCTACCGCCATTTTGCGAAGATCGCCGAAACCGTCGATCTGCCGGTGATCCTCTACAACGTGCCCGGCCGCACCGTCGCCGACATGAGCAACGAAACCATCCTGCGCTGCGCGCAGGTGCCGGGCATCGTTGGCGTCAAGGAAGCCACCGGCAACATCGACCGCGCCGCGCATCTGATCAAGTCGGCGCCGGCGCACTTCGGCATCTATAGCGGCGACGATCCCACTGCGATCGCACTGATGCTGCTCGGCGGCCATGGCAATATTTCGGTCACCGCGAACGTCGCGCCGCGCGCAATGAGCCAGCTATGCAAGGCCGCGCTCGCGGCGGACGTGAAGACCGCGCGCGACATTCATCTGAAACTCCTGTCGCTGCACAAGTACCTGTTTGCCGAAGCGAATCCGATTCCGGCGAAATGGGCGCTGCAGCAACTGGGGCGAGTGCAGGGCGGCATCCGCCTGCCGCTCACGCCGCTCGACGTGCAATACCACGAAGTGGTGCGCGGCGCGTTGCGTGATGCGGGCCTGCTAGGCTGAACGGCCAAGCGTGCCGCCGCCCACGCAAGACCGCCACCGGCATTTCATTAACCGACGTCGCTTCAGCCCACGTTCCCGGCAGATCGAACGAGGCATCGCGTTCCAGCATCACGAAGGACCTCATGAAACGTTCCGCATTTTCCCTCCACGCAACCCGCATGGCGGCGCTGGCGCTTGCCCTGTCGACGCTCGCCGGCTGTGACACGCTGAACGACTGGTTCGCTTCCGACCGCGTCAACTACAAGGCGACCTCGAGCGCGCCGCCGCTCGCCGTGCCGAGCGATCTGAGCACGTCGCCGAACGACCAGCGCTATGTGGCGCCGCCCGCCAATCTGGCGCTGGGTGGCACGCCGACCCGTGCTGTCACGGCGGCTGGCAACGCGACCGAAGGCCAGCCGACTGCGCAGGATCCGCTCGGCATGCACATCGAGCGCGACGGCGACCGTCGCTGGCTTGTGGTAGACGGCCGGTCGCCGGAGCAGCTGTGGCCGCAGTTGCAGGAGTTCTGGCAGGAGAACGGCTTCGCACTGAAGACGGACGCGCCGGCCACCGGCATCATGTCGACCGACTGGGCGGAAAACCGCGCGAACATTCCGGACGACTGGTTCCGCCGCACGATCGGCAAGGTCATCGACTTCGCCTATTCGTCCGGTACCCGCGACAGTTTCCGCACGCTGGTGTCGCGCGGTTCGGACAGCGCGACCGATATCTCAATCACGCATAGCGCGATGGAAGAAGTGCTGACCGGGCAGGACAAGACGTCCTCGCGCTGGGAAGAGCGTCCGCGCGACCCGGCTCTCGAGGCGCTGTTCCTCGCGAAGCTGATGCAGAAGTTCGGCCTGACCGAAGCGCAGTCGAAGCAGCTGCTGACCGACGCGCGCCCGGCGACCGCGCCGACCACCATTGAGCAGAACGCGGGCGCCTCGACGCTCGATCTGCAGGAGTCGTTCGACCGCGCCTGGCTGCGTGTGGGCCTCGCGCTCGATCGCACCAACTTCACGGTCGACAATCGCGATCGCGAGAAGGGCATCTATTACGTGCGCTACGCGGATTCGATGCAGGAACTGAAGAAGGAAGGCTTGTTCGGCAAGCTGTTCTACAGCGGCAATTCGACGCGCAAGCCGGGCCAGGAATTCCGCGTCAACGTGCGCGCGAAGGGCGACGCGGTGACGCAGATTGCGGTCGTCGACGCGAATGGGCAGGTCGACACGTCGTCGGATGCGCAGCGCATCGTGTCGCTGCTGCACGCGCAACTGAACTAGGCGGGTCGTGCGCTTCGCAAGTCTCGGCAGCGGCAGTGAAGGTAATGCGCTGCTGGTGGAAGCGCACAGCGGCGCAGTCACCACGCGTGTGCTGCTCGATTGCGGTTTTTCCGCGCGTGAAGTCGAACGGCGTCTGACGCGGCTCGGCGCGAGCGCCGAGCACCTCGACGCGATCCTGATTACGCATGAACATAGCGATCACATCGGCAGCGCCTTGACGCTGGCGCGGAAGTGGTCGATTCCGCTGTACATGAGCTGGGGCACCGCGCGCGCGGTGGGCGCCGACCAAGCCGATATCGACCTGCAGGTGCTGTGGGGCGATGAGGCGGTAGCGATCGGCGAGCTCAGCGTTCTCCCTTATACCGTTCCGCACGACGCTCGCGAACCGCTGCAATACGTGTTCTCAAACGGCGCGAGCCGGCTCGGCGTGCTCACCGACGTGGGCACGTCCACGCCGCATATCAGCGCGGTGCTGAGCGGCTGCGACGCGCTCGTGCTCGAATGCAATCACGACGTGCAGATGCTCGCGGGCAGTCGTTATCCGCCGTCGCTGAAGGCGCGAATCGGCGGTAATCACGGACATCTGAACAATGATGCGGCGGCTGAAATTCTGGCGTCGCTGGACCGCTCGCGTTTGCGGCATTTGGTCGCCGCGCATCTGAGCCAGCAGAACAATCTGCCGGAACTTGCGCGGGCGGCGTTGGCGGGCGTGCTTGGCGCGACGCCCATAGAGGTGGTGGTTGCGTCCCAGAGCGACGGTTTCGCATGGTTGACCCTGTAACGCGCGCACGGGATTGACGTCAGACGCGCCGAGCGCCACGTGCCAGATGGCCACGCAATGAAAAAAGCCCATAACGAGCAACCGTTATGGGCTTTTCCTTTGCTACTTTGCGCCTCGAGCGCGGCGTGGAGGCACGGCGCGCGACCCGCCAGAGTTAGTTGCGGTTGCCGCCGAAAATGCCGAGCAGCGCGAGCAGGTTGACGAACACGTTGTACAGATCCAGGTAGATCGCGAGCGTTGCGGTGATGTAGTTCGTCTCGCCGCCGTTCACGACGCGCTGCACGTCGAACATGATGTAGGCGGAAAAGATCACGATTGCCATGACCGAGACCGTCAGCATCAGTGCCGGCAGTTGCAGGAACACGTTCGCGACCGAAGCCAGCAGGATCACAATCACGCCCATGAAGAGCCACTTGCCGAGGCCCGAGAAGTCGCGCTTGCTGACGGTGGCGATAGTCGCCATGGCCGCGAAGATCACACCAGTGCCACCAAACGCGAGCATGATCAGCGACGGGCCGTTCGAGAAGCCGAGAACGAACGCGAGAATGCGCGACAGCATCAGCCCCATGAAAAACGTGAAGCCGAGCAATACGAACACGCCAACGGCGCTGTCCTTGGTGCGCTGGATCGCGAACATGAAGCCGAAGGCGATCGCGAAGAAAGCCAGCATGCTCATGGCAGGGCTGGTGGCGGCGAACAGCGAGAAGCCGGTGGCAAGACCGACCCACGCGCCGAGCACGGTTGGAATCATGGACAGCGCGAGCAGCCAGTAGGTGTTTCGTAGCACGCGGTTGCGCGTTTCGGCCGTGCTCACCGCGCCGTTGCGGCCAAACATATACGGATGTTCGTTCATGGTCTCTCCTTACCTCGGAAGCGTGTTTCGTGATGGTGATACGGCAATTCGCGAAGCGCCCGCGAGCGCAGCGTTCATCCGTAAGATTAGCGCGGCGGCACGGAGTTTCAATACCCTCGAGTCGCCCACATGGCCTACGCTACCAGTATTTTACACCCTGCGCTTCGATCCTTTCAATAATGTAAGGGTTCGATCGCAATGATGGCCGGGAACATGCTACAATAGCGGATTCATTTGAATCTGTAACCTCTTAATTTTTTGGAGTTTTTATGGCGATCGAACGTACCCTGTCGATTATCAAGCCGGACGCAGTGGCCAAGAACGTAATCGGCCAGATCTACACCCGCTTCGAAAACGCTGGTCTGAAGATCGTGGCTTCGCGCATGGTGCATCTGTCGCGTGCTGACGCCGAGAAGTTCTACGCTGTGCACGCAGCACGTCCGTTCTTCAAGGACCTCGTCGAGTTCATGATCTCGGGTCCGGTGGTCGTGCAAGCGCTTGAAGGCGAAAACGCGATCCTGAAGCACCGTGACCTGATGGGTGCGACGGACCCGAAGAAGGCCGAGAAGGGCACGATCCGCGCCGACTTCGCCGACAGTATCGACGCCAATGCGGTGCACGGCTCCGACGCACCGGAAACGGCCGCGGTTGAAATCGCGTTCTTCTTCCCCCAGGTCAACGTCTACTCGCGCTGAGGTCAGGCGCTGATCTCGGTCGCCTGTCGCAAGCTGTCAGCCTGGCGCGTTTCGTGTGGCCCAACTGTTTTATCGCATGAATCGCGCGCGCGGCACGGCAAAGTAGTAAGGTAAAAGCAGCAGGAATGGGCGCGAACGGCATGGCGTTCATGCAGCTTGTTGCGTGAACGTAGTCTCGCACTGAAATGGCAGGATTCGACATGACGAGCAGTCCCTCCGTCAACCTTCTCGACCTCGACGCCCAAGGGCTCGTCGCCTATTGCGACAGCCTGGGCGAGAAACCGTTTCGCGCCAAGCAATTGCAGCGTTGGATTCACCAATACAACGCTGCCGACTTCGATTGCATGACCGATCTCGCGAAGTCCTTGCGCGAAAAGCTCAAAGGCCGGGCCGCGATCACGATGCCGGGCGTCGTCAGCGACCACGTCTCGTCGGACGGCACACGCAAGTGGCTGATCGATGTCGGCAACGGCAACGCCGTTGAAACCGTGTACATCCCGGAAGAAACGCGCGGCACGCTGTGCGTGTCGTCGCAGGCCGGGTGCGCGGTCAACTGCCGGTTTTGCTCGACCGGCAAGCAGGGGTTCTCCCGCAATCTCACCACCGGCGAAATCATCGGCCAGTTGCGCATGGCCGAGTTCGCGCTGCGCGCGTCGCGCGGCGATGCGCTCGGCCGCGCGATGGGCGGCGACGGCAAAGGCGAGCGGGTCGTCACGAACGTGGTGATGATGGGCATGGGCGAGCCGCTGCTCAACTACGACGCTGTCGTGCCGGCCATGCGCCTAATGCTCGACGACAACGCGTACGGCCTGTCACGCCGGCGCGTCACGCTGTCCACGTCGGGCGTCGTTCCGATGATGGACCGGCTCGGCGCGGATTTGCCCGTAGCGCTCGCGGTGTCGCTGCATGCGTCGAACGACGCACTGCGCGATGTGCTGGTGCCGCTCAACAAAAAGTATCCGCTGCGCGAACTGATGGCGGCGTGCGAGCGCTATCTGAAAGTTGCGCCGCGCGATTTCATCACGTTCGAATACTGCATGCTCGATGGCGTGAACGACAGTGAGGCGCACGCGCGCGAGCTGCTCGCTGTCACGCGCAACGTGCCGTGCAAGTTCAATCTGATTCCGTTCAATCCGTTCCCCGAATCGGGCCTCGTCCGCTCGAAGTCGGAACAGATCAAGCGGTTTGCGCAAGTGTTGATGGACGCGGGCGTCGTCACCACCGTGCGCAAGACCCGTGGCGACGATATCGATGCTGCCTGCGGTCAGCTGGCCGGCGCGGTGAAAGACCGCACGCGTCTTGCTGAGCGCACCGGGAGGGCGGCGAAGGTGATCGAGGTTCGCGCCGTGTAATCGCGCGGGGCGGCAGGGCGTCGGCGTTCGGCGGAACACTCCGTGAGCGCGAAAATGCTGCCATGCCACCGCCGATTGAAAAGAAAGTTTGCAGAATCGATCAGGAGCGGCACACAAAGCCGCGCATTTTGTTATAAACGGTCTGCGATTCGGAGCGAGGCTCAGGCCCGTCCGGTCACACGACTAAAAGAATCGACGCGAAAGGATTTGGGATGAGTGAGCCGCAGCACCCGCAGCCGCACGAGACAGACACGAACGATGGCCATCCGGCACCCGTTGCCCGAGCAGTGGTCCAGCCTGCCGTGCAGCCGGCCCTCGATTCGTTGGCGGCGGTTGGCGCGCGCTTGACCCAGTTGCGCGAGTCGAAGGGCTGGACGATCGAGGACGTGTCGGCGCGGCTGAAGGTGTCGATCGTCAAGCTGAGGGCGCTCGAGGCGGGCGACATCAGCCATCTGCCGGACACGACGTTCGCACTCGGTGTCGTACGCAGCTACGCGAAAATGCTGGGCGCCGATCCGGCGCCTTTTACGGCGGCGCTGCGTCGCGAGAAGGGCGTGCCGGCGCCGAACCTGTCGATGCCGGCGTCATCCGGCAAGGATCTGCCGCGCGGCAAGGTTTCGCTGTCGCTCGGCGACAGCGGGCACAAGAGCCGATCGTGGCTGTGGGGCATTGCGGCGATCGTCGTCGCGGTCATCGCGCTGGGCATGTGGCGCACGAACGGCGGCGACTCGTCCGCGTGGCTCGCGCGACTGAAGGCAAGCGCGAATAGTTCGACGACCAGCGACACGGCGGCATCGGGTGCGGTCGCGCAAGGTCCGACGACGCCAGCGGCGGAAGGCGCATCGGCGCCGGACGCAGGGGCGGCGACGGCTGACAACGCGGTGAGTCCGGACAACCCGGCGTCTGCGTCGGTAACGCCGATGCCTGCGCCGCTTGCCACTGGCACCGCGCCGGGCTCGGCGCCAGCGGCGAATACAGCGGCGGCGCCAGCAGCAGCGGCACCGGAGGCCGGCTCGAAAGCCCAAGCGGCTCAGGATGCCTCACGGGCCGCGCGCGCACCGCTGACCGTGGCAAATGCGCCGGCAGCGGCGGCCACGCCAGCGCCAGGAGAGGCAGTTGTCGCACTGCGCGTGACGCAGGACAGCTGGTTCAGCGTACGCGACAAGAGCGGTAAGGAACTGTTCTCCGGCCTAGTGCATGCGGGCGATCCGGAGGAAGTGACGGGTGTTGGTCCGTTCAAGGTTACGGTCGGCAACAAGGCCGGTCTCGAGTCGGTGACGCTCGACGGTCAGCCGGTCGATCCGTCGAAATATGCGGCAGCCAAGGGCAACGTGGCACGCTTCGCACTGCCTTGACACATACAGTACGCGCCGCGGCCAACCGGCCGGCGGCGCTTTTTCAATTCAGGCGCTGCGTTTTTGCATAGCGCGTGCGGCGTAAATGGGTTTTTCGATGCAAACCGAAGCTCAATCCCAATCCTGTAGCAAGATCGTTTCAGACGAACCGGTGTTCGGCGGCCACGCGATGCGGCGCAAGTCACATGCGGTCAACGTCCGCTGGGGCGGCCAGCTCGTGACCATCGGCGGCGATGCGCCGGTGCGCGTGCAGTCGATGACCAACACCGACACCGCCGACGCGATCGGCACCGCCATCCAGATCAAGGAACTGGCGCAAGCCGGTTCAGAACTGGTGCGTATCACCGTGAATACGCCGGAAGCGGCGGCGGCCGTCCCGGCGGTCCGCGAGCAGCTCGACCGCATGGGCGTGACGGTGCCATTGGTCGGCGACTTCCATTACAACGGTCACCTGCTGCTGCGCGACTATCCGGGCTGCGCGGAATCGCTTTCGAAATACCGGATCAATCCGGGTAACGTCGGGCACGGCGCGAAGCGCGACACGCAGTTCGCGCAAATGATCGAGGCCGCGATCAAATACGACAAGCCGGTGCGCATCGGCGTGAACTGGGGCAGCCTCGACCAGGACCTGCTCGCGAAGATGATGGACGAAAACGGGTCGCGCGCCACGCCGTGGGAAGCACAAAGCGTGATGTACGAAGCGCTGATCCAGTCGGCGATCGGCTCGGCCGAACGTGCGGTCGAACTCGGTCTCGGGCGTGACCAGATCATCCTGTCGTGCAAGGTCAGCGGCGTGCAGGATCTGATCGCCGTGTACCGTGAACTCGCGCGCCGCTGCGATTTCGCGCTGCATCTTGGCCTGACCGAAGCGGGCATGGGCTCCAAGGGCATCGTCGCGTCGACCGCGGCGCTGTCGGTGCTGCTGCAGCAGGGCATCGGCGACACGATCCGTATTTCGCTGACGCCGGAACCGGGCGGGTCGCGCACCGGCGAAGTGATCGTCGGTCAGGAAATCCTGCAGACGATGGGCCTGCGCTCGTTCACGCCGATGGTGATCGCGTGCCCCGGCTGCGGCCGCACCACGAGCACGCTGTTCCAGGAACTCGCGTCGCAGATCCAGACTTATCTGCGTCAGCAGATGCCGGTTTGGCGCGACCAGTATCCCGGCGTCGAGCAGATGCATGTCGCGGTGATGGGCTGCATCGTCAACGGTCCGGGAGAGTCGAAGCAGGCGAACATCGGCATCAGTCTGCCGGGCTCGGGCGAGAACCCGGCCGCGCCGGTGTTCATCGACGGCGAAAAAGTGAAGACGCTACGCGGCGAGAACATCGCGCAAGAATTCCAGCAAATCGTGAGCGACTATGTCGAGCGCCGCTATGGCCGCGCCGACGTGCTCAACTAAATACCGGCTATCGAAACACAGATGACTGAACAGAAGAAAAAGCTCGAGAAGCTGTCCGGCGTGAAAGGGATGAACGACATCCTTCCGCAGGAAGCCGGGCTCTGGGAATTTTTCGAAACCACCGTCAAGTCGATGCTGCGTTCGTACGGCTACCAGAACATCCGCACGCCGATCGTCGAGCATACGCAACTGTTCACACGCGGTATCGGCGAAGTGACCGACATCGTCGAAAAAGAGATGTACAGTTTCACCGACGCATTGAACGGCGAAAACCTGACGATGCGCCCGGAAAACACGGCAGCGGTGGTGCGCGCATCGATCGAGCACAACATGCTGTACGACGGCCCGAAGCGTCTGTGGTACATCGGTCCGATGTTCCGTCACGAACGTCCGCAACGCGGCCGTTATCGCCAGTTCCATCAGGTCGGCGTCGAAGCGCTCGGCTTCGCGGGTCCGGATGCGGACGCGGAAATCATCATGATGTGCCAGCGCTTGTGGGACGACCTCGGCCTGACCGGCATCAAGCTCCAAATCAACTCGCTCGGCCTTGCTGAAGAACGCGCCGCGCATCGCGTCGAACTGATCGCATACCTCGAAAAACACATCGACGTGCTCGACGAAGACGCCAAGCGCCGCCTTTACACCAACCCGTTGCGCGTGCTCGATACGAAGAATCCTGCGCTTCAGGAAGTCGCACAGAATGCGCCGAAGCTGATCGATTTTCTTGGTGAAGCATCGCGCGCGCACTTCGAAGGCCTGCAGCGTCTGCTGAAGGCGAACAACCTGCCGTTCACGATCAATCCGCGTCTCGTGCGCGGTCTCGATTACTACAATCTGACCGTGTTCGAATGGGTGACCGACAAGCTCGGCGCGCAAGGCACGGTCGCGGCGGGCGGCCGCTACGATCCGCTGATCGAGCAACTTGGCGGCAAGCCGACGGCTGCGTGCGGCTGGGCGATGGGTGTCGAGCGGATTCTCGAGCTGCTGAAGGAAGACCAGCTCGTACCCGAAGACGAAGGCTGCGACGTCTACGTGGTCCATCAGGGCGACGCCGCGCGCGAGCAGGCGTTCATCATCGCCGAACGTCTGCGCGATACGGGCCTCGACGTCATCCTGCACTGCAGCGCGGACGGTCAGTCGGCGAGCTTCAAGTCGCAGATGAAGCGCGCCGACGCGAGCGGCGCCGCGTTTGCGGTCGTGCTCGGCGAAGATGAGATCGCCAACGGTACGGCCGGGGTGAAACCGCTGCGCGATACGCAAGCCAACGGTGGTAAGAACGAGCAACGGAACGTGCCCGCCGAAGACTTGACCGAATATCTAATCAATGCGATGGTTGCATCCGCCGAAGACGGCGACGACTGATCGCGATGTCGTCGGGCCGGCTGGCTCGACACGCACACGCAGCAAGAATGAGGAAATCGCCGGGCAATGAGTTACCACGACGAACAAGAATCGATTGAAAGTCTGAAGGCATGGTGGCAGCAGTGGGGCAATGCGACCACGTGGATCGTGCTGGTAGTGTTGTTGGCCGGCGCGAGCTGGAATGGCTGGAATTTCTGGCAGCGTCGCCAGGCGGCGGAAGCCGCGGTGCTGTATGACCAGGTCCAGCAGGCTGCGGCAAAGGGCGACAAGGCGCAGATCGCGCGCGTCGCCGCCGACATGGAAGACAAGTTCGGCCGCACCGCCTATGCGCAGATGACCGCGCTCGGTGCCGCCAAAGCGCTTTACGCCGCTGGCGACGAAGCCGGCGCGAAAGCGCAGCTGCAATGGGCGATCGATCACGCGAAAGACGATGAGTTCAAGCAGATCGCGAAGTTGCGCATGGCGTCTCTGTTGCTCGACGACAAGGCTTACGACCAGGGCCTTGCGCTCCTGGCCGAGCCGCAATCCGATGCTTTCAAAGGCGTCGTGGCGGACCGCCGCGGCGACCTGCTCGCAGCCCAGGGCAAGCGCGACGACGCGCGCGCGGCCTATAAGCTCGCGCTCGACTCGCTGTCAAAGAGTGACAGCTCGGCGCGCCAGCTGATCCAGTTCAAGCTGGATGCGCTTGGCGGCTAAGCGTCCCGCGCGGCGCGCCGCGAGCGACGACCGCAAGACGGTCTCCTTTAATCCATTTCCTGAATGCTTCGTCCACCGATGAATCTGCTGAAACGTTACGCCGTGCCCGTTATCTGTGCGATGACCGTTCTCACGCTGGCGGCTTGCTCGTCCTCGAAAGACGAGCGCCGTGTGCCGACGCCGCTCACCGAGTTCAAACCCGTGCTCGACGTGCAACAGTCCTGGTCGGCGAGCGTCGGCAAGGCTGGCCGCTACCTGTTTTCGCCGGTTGCGGTCGGCAATGCCGTGTACGCTGCGGGCGCGAACGGCACGGTCGCAAAGATCGACGCGCAAACCGGCAAGGACGTGTGGCGCACCAAGCTGCATGACGATCTGTCGGCGGGTGTCGGCAGCGATGGCACACTGACCGCGGTGGGTGGCCTGAAGGGCGACGTGTACGTGCTCGGCGCGGACGGCAAGGAGTTGTGGACGGCTAAGGCGCCGGGCGAAATCATTACGCCGCCGCTCGTTGGCAACGGCCTCGTGATCGTGCGCACGGTCGACGGCCAGATCGTCGCGTTCAACGCTCAAACCGGTGAGCAGAAGTGGAACTTCCGCAATCGCGCAGTGCCGCTGAACTTGCGCGTGTCGTCGGGCATGACGTTCGCGGGTGACGCGGCCGTGCTGGCCGGCTTCCCGGGCGGCTCCTTCGCCGCGATCAATCTGCAGACGGGCGACGCCTACTGGCAGACGCCGGTGTCGTATCCGAAGGGCGTGACCGAGGTCGAGCGTATCAACGACGTGACCGGCCCGCCCACGCTGGTCGGTTCGGAGACGTGTGCGGTAACGTTCCAAGGCCAGATTGGCTGTTTTGATGCCAACTCGGGCCGCGCGCTGTGGGGCAAGCCGTTCTCGAGCACCAGCGGCCTCGCGCAGGATGAGCGCAGCGTGGTCGCCGCCGACGACTGGTCGATCGTGTCCGCCTTCGACGTGAACAACGGCTCGGTGCTGTGGAAGAACGAGACGCTGAAGAACCGCGACCTGAGCGTACCGATGCTGCTCGGCCGCGCTGCCGTGCTCGGGGACTATCAGGGTTTCGTGCATTTCCTGTCGACCGTCGACGGCACGCTCGTCGCGCGGGTGAAGACCGACGGCAGCGCGATTACCGCGGCGCCGGTGCTGGCCGGCGACACGCTGGTCGTGCAGACGCGCGACGGCGGCCTGTTCGGCTATCGTCCGCACTGACCGCTACACCTGTTGTCAAGCGCGCAGGCCGGCTCTGCCGGCCGCGCGCTTTTTAATTGAAGCTGCGCCGGCTTTGGCACGCGGCTCCCGCATCGGGTTGCGACGCTGCCCATCGCGTGATCGGGCAAGCTCAAAGAAAAAATCGCCGGACGGGCCGGTTCGGCAAGTCGGCGCGAGGTTGTGCCGGCTCATATGCCAAGCCGCGTGTGCGCTTCGCCGCCAGTTTTGCGAACCGGGGACGCGCTCGAACACGAGCGGGCCAGCCGTCGAGCAGCCCGGTTTGAAGCAGGCGGCCGCTGGTGGCGTCCGTACAGCCCGCGCCCCGTCCGCCTGGATGCGCATATCGATCGCGCATCCGGAGCAGGTTGAATTCGTGATAATTTCGTCAGAACGCCGCCTCACGGCGGCCGCCTGGCGTCGCTAAGCGCGCGATCGGTTGCGATCCGCGTCTCACCGTGAACAACATCTGATGAAACCCGTTATTGCCCTCGTTGGGCGCCCCAATGTGGGGAAATCCACGCTGTTCAACCGCCTCACGCGTTCGCGTGACGCGCTGGTCGCCGACCTGCCCGGTCTCACGCGCGATCGCCATTACGGCGAAGGACGCGCCGGCGAGCGGCCGTATCTGGTCGTCGATACCGGCGGCTTCGAGCCGGTCGCGAAAGACGGCATCCTGCACGAGATGGCGCGCCAGACCCGTCAGGCGGTCGAGGAGTCGGACGTCGTCGTGTTCATCGTCGATGGGCGCAACGGTCTCGCGCCGCAGGACAAGTCGATCGCCGACTATCTGCGCAAGGTCGGCCGGCCGATCTTCCTCGTCGTGAACAAGGCCGAGGGCATGAAGTACGCCAACGTCGCGGCCGACTTCTACGAGCTCGGTCTCGGCGATCCGCGCGCGATTTCGGCCGCGCACGGCGACGGCGTCACGGACATGATCAACGAGGCGCTCGAAGTCGCGTATGCAGGTCAGCCGGAAGAGAGCGAGGAAGACGAGGGAGCCCGCGGCGTGAAGATCGCCATCGTCGGCCGGCCGAACGTTGGCAAGTCGACGCTGATCAATGCGCTGGTCGGCGAAGAGCGCGTGATCGCATTCGACATGCCGGGCACGACGCGTGACTCGATCTACGTCGATTTCGAGCGCAATGGCAAGCCGTACACGCTGATCGACACGGCCGGCCTGCGGCGTCGCGGCAAGGTGTTCGAGGCGATCGAAAAGTTCTCGGTCGTGAAGACGCTGCAGTCGATCTCCGATGCGAATGTCGTGATCCTGCTGCTCGACGCGCGCCAGGACATTTCGGAGCAGGACGCGCACATCGCCGGCTTCGTCGTCGAGCAGGGCCGCGCGCTAGTGGTTGGCGTGAACAAATGGGACGGTCTCGATCCGCATGTGCGCGAGCGCACCAAAGCGGACCTCGAACGCAAACTAAAATTTCTGGACTTCGCCAAATTCCATTTCATTTCCGCCGCGGAAAAAACCGGAATCGGGCCGCTGATGCGTTCGGTCGACGACGCATACGCTGCCGCAATGTCGAAGCTGCCGACGCCAAAGCTGACGCGTGCGCTGATCGAGGCGGTCGAGTTCCAGCAGCCGCGGCGCCGCGGTCCGGTGCGTCCGAAGCTGCGTTACGCACACCAGGGCGGGCAGAATCCGCCGATTATCGTGATTCACGGCAATGCGCTCGACGCGATCACCGACACGTATAAGCGGTACCTCGAGAATCGCTTCCGGGAAACTTTCAAGCTGACCGGGACTCCATTGCGAATAGAGTTCAGATCGTCGACGAACCCTTACGCGGATAAGGGCTGAAGCAGGTGAAGGCGGTCTTAAACCTGGGCTGAAACCCGCATGTACGCTGGGTTTGGCCGCGGGTCCCGGGCCCGCGCGTCGAAATGAAAATCAGCTATAGTGTAGCGGTTGGCGGCGGATCTCTTTTTCTTCGCCGTCAATTCAGTCAACCTGCAAAAAAATACGGAGTTTGCTATGAGCAACAAAGGGCAATTGTTACAAGACCCGTTTTTGAACGCACTGCGTAAAGAGCACGTGCCGGTGTCGATCTACCTGGTCAACGGCATCAAGCTTCAAGGGAACATCGAATCGTTCGACCAGTACGTCGTGTTGCTCAGGAATACGGTCACCCAGATGGTCTACAAGCACGCCATTTCGACGGTCGTGCCCGCCCGTCCGGTGAATTTCCACCCGGATTCCGAACAGTCCTAACCCTCGCCGCGGCCGGCTCAGCGTCGCCCGTTGGCGATTCCCTCCCGGCCGCGTCATTTTGGTACCCTCCAATTTGATCAATGCAGCGCTTGTTGGCATCGATTTCGGCAAGATCGATTTCGCAGCCAGTCTCGAAGAACTCAGCCTGCTCGCGCACAGCGCGGGCGCAAACCCCTTAGTCACCCTCACCGGACGCCGTTCCAGTCCCGACGCGAAGATGTTCGTGGGCAGCGGCAAGGCCGAAGAGTTGCGTCTCGCCTGCGAAGCGAACGACATTGAACTCGTGATCTTCAACCACGCTCTTGCGCCTGCTCAGCAGCGCAATCTGGAGCGGGCGCTTAATCGGCGCGTGGTCGATCGTACCAGTCTAATCCTCGACATTTTCGCGCAGCGCGCGCGCAGCCACGAAGGCAAGCTGCAGGTCGAACTCGCGCAGCTGCAATACCTGTCGACAAGGCTGATTCGCGCGTGGACCCACCTCGAACGTCAGAAGGGCGGTATCGGTTTGCGCGGTCCGGGCGAAACGCAGCTCGAAACCGACCGCCGGTTGATCGGCGAGCGCATCAAGGCGCTCAAGATTCGCCTCGACAAGCTGCGCCGCCAGCATGGCACACAGCGTCGCGCGCGCAATCGCAACCAGACGATCTCGGTGTCGCTCGTCGGCTATACGAACGCGGGCAAATCGACGCTCTTCAACGCGTTGACCAAAGCGCAGGCGTTTGCCGCCGACCAACTGTTCGCGACGCTGGACACCACGTCGCGGCGCGTCTATCTGGGCGGCGAAGCGGGGCAGGTGGTGGTGTCGGATACCGTCGGTTTTATCCGTGAGCTGCCACACCAGTTGGTCGCCGCGTTTCGCGCGACGCTTGAGGAAACCATTCACGCGGACCTGCTGCTGCACGTCGTCGATGCATCGAGCGCGGTGCGGCTCGACCAGATCGATCAGGTCAACGAGGTGTTGCGTGCGATTGGCGCAGATACGATCCGCCAGGTGCTGGTGTTCAACAAGATCGATGCGGTGCCGGAGCTGGCGGCCCGCGGCGAGGCGGTCGAGCGGGATGAGTATGGTAATATTTCGCGCGTCTTTTTGAGCGCGCGCACCGGGCAGGGGCTGGATGCATTGCGCGCTGCCATCGCTGAAATCGCTACCGCCGAACCGCTTGCCGGCGTGCCGCTCGATGCGTCGCAAGATGACTTCGCGGCGCACACGCGCAACGATCACAAGGTTCCGGAACTCGGGCACTGACCCGTTTCAATTGCACTGATCCGCTGTCTACTCTGGTGAACGAACACAGGTGAACGATTACAACGAGCAGAGTATCTGGCTGCGTATGCGCGCCTTGCTTTCACTGAACGATCCGCGTTGGGGCCGGGGCGAGGGCAACGGCGACCGGCAACGGCCGAACGATCCGAAGCGTCCAGCGCGCGATGGTGAAGGTCCGCCCGATCTCGACGAAATGTGGCGCGATTTCAATCGCCGTCTCTCGCGGATTTTCGGGCGCAGAGGCGGCGGTGTCGGCGGTGGCCGTCCTGACAACGGCCGCGGCGCGCGCATCGGCGTCGGCATCGTGATCGGCGTGCTGATCGCGATCTATCTCGGCAGCGGCGTGTTCGTCGTGCAGGATGGCCAGGCGGCCGTCGTGCTGCAGTTCGGCAAGTATCGCTATACCGCGGCGCAAGGCGTGCACTGGCGTCTGCCGTATCCGTTCGAGTCCCACGAGTTGGTCAACGTCGGGCAGATCCGTCAAGTTGAAATCGGCCGTAGCAATGTGGTGCGTCTCGCGAACGTGAAGGACGCATCGATGCTCACGCACGACGGCGACATCGTCGACGTTCGCTTTGCCGTGCAGTATCAGGTGCGCAAGCCCGACGACTTTTTGTTCCGCAGCGTCGATCCAGACCAGAGCGTAATGCATGCCGCGCAGGCGGCGGTGCGGGGCATCGTCGGCGCGCACAGCACCAGCGATATTCTCGATCAGGATCACGAAACATTGCGCCAGCAGCTGATCGCCGCAATCCAGCAATCGCTCGATCAGTACCAGTCCGGTCTGGCGGTCACAGGCGTGACGATCCAAAGCGTGCAGGTGCCCGAGCAGGTGCAACCCTCGGTCGACGCCGCCGCGAAGGTGCACGACGAAAACGAACGCGCGAAACGCGACGCGCAGGCTTATGCGGCCGATCTCCTGCCACGGGCGCAGGCGGACGTCGCTCGTCGGCTCCAGGAAGCCAAAACCTATAGCGAGACCACGGTCGCGCAGGCGCAGGCCGAGGCCGAGCGCTTCAATCAGGTCTACGCGCAATACGCGAAGGCACCGGCCGTCGTGCGCTTCCGCCTGTACATGGAAACCATGCAGCAGATCTATGCGAACGCGACCAAGGTGTTCGTCGACGCGAAGAACGGCAACAACGTGCTGTATCTGCCACTCGATAGGCTCGTCGAGCACAACCGCGAGCGTCAGGCGGCGGCGACAGGCGCCGCGGCTTCGGGGCCCGCTGTCGCGGGCGCGCCGCAAGGGGCGAGTGCAGCCGCACCCACGGCCGCGTCGGCTGCTGAGACCGGTGGCGCGGCAGGCTCCGCCGCCGATGGAGCGTCCGGCCCCGCGGCTTCCGCGCCTGCGCCAGCGAGCCGGCCGAGTGCCGCGTCGCTGCGCTCGCGCGAGGCGTTTCGCAATCGCATGCGCGAAGACGACGTTCAATAAGGAGCGCCCAGGAATATGAACCGAATCATTGCGCTCGTCGTCGCCGTCGTCATCGTGCTGTTCGCGGCATCGTCGATGGTGTTCGTCGTCGACCAACGGCACATGGCCGTGCTGTCTGCGCGCGGCGACGCGACCCCCACGCTGCTCGGCCCGGGGCTGCACGTGAAGCTGCCGCCGCCGTTGCAAACGGTCACGCTCGTCGACAATCGGCTCCAGTCGCTCGACGCACCCGACGAAGATCACTACGTCACGTCCGACAAAACCGACCTGCTGGTCAACCCGGTCATCAGGTTCCGCGTGACCGATCCGCTGAAGCTGATCGCCGAAACGAAGGGTGATCCGCAGAGCCTGCCGGAACGGCTCGCGCTGCTGTCGCGCGGCGCGCTCGGCGACGCGTTCGGCAAGTTCACGCTGTCCGATGCACTGGCCAAACAGCAGGCGGTCGCCGAAGAGGCGCGCGCTGCGATGGACAAGGGCGCGGCATCGCTCGGTGTGTCGGTCGTGGATGTGCAACTCACGCGTGTCGATTTCCCGGCGGCGGTGGCCGACTCGGTATTCAAGCGCATGATCGCCGCGCGCGAGCAGGCCGCGGCCGACGAGCGCGCGAAGGGCGCCGCCGAAGCGAACCAGATCCGCGCGGACGCGCTCGCGAAGCAGCAGGCGGTACTCGCCGACGGCCTCGCGCAGGCGCAAGGCATTCGCGGTGAAGGCGATGCGAAGGCCGCGGAAATCGCCGCCGAAGCGTTCGGCAAGGACCCGCAGTTCTACCAGTTTTATCAAAGCATGGAGGCGTACCGGAAGACCTTCAGGCCGGGCGATCTGATCGTGGTCGACTCCAGCAGCGAGTTCTTCCGCTTCATGCGTAGCCCGACCGGCGGCGCCGCCCCGGACGCTTCCGCGCCTGCTGCGCGCAAACGCTGATTACCGAAGGCCGCGGCATCCGCATCGCGGCCGCTTCACTCGCATGGACATAGCTGGTTCGTTATTGCTCGCGATCGCGCTGATGCTGATTATCGAGGGGATGTTTCCGTTCGTTTTTCCGAGCGCCTGGCGCGACACGTTCCGTAAAATAGCGGAACGGCCGCCGCACCAGATTCGCGTCGGCGGGTTCATCGTGATGTTGCTTGGGCTGATTCTGCTGTTCATCGCGACCTGAAGCGGGCATTGAAGCGGACTGGCTTGTCTGACGAACGTTGCTTATTGGCGCTCATTGCCGCTCGTTGCCCTGTACCGCCGCGCGTCGCGTGAACTGCAAAGCGCCTCCCGAGCGTCTGTGTCAACCGCCAGAATCAAGCCGCGGCATGCCATCCAAACTTATTTATCGGCGCTTCACGACGCCGTGCTCAACGCCGTAGGACTGTATCGATGTCGACCTGGTTGCTTCCTGAGAATATCGCCGACGTGCTGCCGTCGGAGGCCCGCAAGATTGAAGAATTGCGGCGTCATTTGCTGGACCGTTTCCGTTCGTACGGCTACGAGATGGTGATGCCGCCGCTGCTCGAATACCTCGAGTCGCTGTTGACCGGCGGCGGGCGCGATCTGAATCTGCGCACTTTCAAGCTCGTCGACCAGCTGTCGGGCCGCACGCTCGGTCTGCGCGCCGACATCACGCCGCAGGTCGCGCGCATCGACGCGCACCTGCTGAACCGCCAGGGCGTCACGCGTCTTTGCTACGCCGGCAACGTCGCACATACGAGGCCGCGCGGGCTGCACGCAACGCGTGAGCAGATCCAGATCGGTGCGGAAATCTACGGGCACGCGGGGCTCGAAGCGGACCTCGAAATCCAGCAGTTGATGCTCGACGCGCTGCGTCTCGCCGGCCTCGCGAAGGTGCGTTTGGACCTGTGTCATGCGGGAGTGCTGGCGGCACTTATCGAAGCGGAACCGGCCGCGGAGGAACTCGGGCAGGGGCTCTACGACGCCCTTGCGGGCAAGGACGTGCCGCGTCTCGTCGAGATGACCGCGCAATTCTCGCCAGTGATTCGCGATGCGCTGCGCGCGCTGCCAACGCTGTACGGCGGCGCGGCGGTGCTCGAAGAGGCCCGCGCGTGTCTGCCGAACGCGCCGGCGATCGCCCGCGCGCTCGACGACCTCGCATTCCTCGCGAGCCAGGTCGACGGCGCGGAAGTGATGATCGACCTCGCCGATCTGCGCGGCTACGCGTACCACAGCGGCGTGATGTTCTCCGCGTACGTGGACGGTGTGCCGAACGCGGTCGCGCGGGGCGGCCGATACGACCACGTCGGCCAGGCCTATGGCCGCGCTCGCCCGGCAACCGGCTTTTCGCTGGATCTGCGCGAGGTCGCGCGAATCTCGTCGATCGAAGCGCGCAGCAGCGCGATCCTCGCGCCGTGGCGGCACGACGAAGCGTTGCGCGTGGCGGTCACGGCATTGCGCGATGGCGGTGAAGTGGTGATCCAGGCGCTGCCTGGCCATGAGCACGACCTGGATGAATTCGCGTTCGACCGGGTGCTGGTCGAGCGCAATGGCGCATGGATGGTCGAACCGCGCGCTTGAGCCGCGCGTTCCGATCAACGCTGCCGGGGACGGGTCTGCGGTCGCTCGCCACAGGGCGGCGCAACCACTGCCCGAATCGGGCGCGGTCGAGCGAATGTTCGCGGCCGCGCATCTCTCGCGATAGTCAACATGACGTGCATGCCTTTGAGCGGAAACGGAAAAATTCCGGAAGCTTCCGCGAACCTAGGTAAAATACGTTTTTAACCAGCTTACGAAACAACATGTCTGCCAGCGCAGTGAATGTGAACCCCGGGCGCAACGTCGTCGTCGTGGGTACCCAATGGGGTGATGAGGGCAAGGGCAAGATCGTCGACTGGCTGACGGACCACGCTCAAGGCGTCGTTCGCTTCCAGGGCGGTCACAATGCCGGTCACACGCTTATCATCGGCGGCAAGAAAACCATCTTGCGTCTGATTCCCTCGGGCATCATGCATCCCGGCGTCGCGTGCTACATCGGCAATGGCGTCGTGTTGTCGCCGGAAGCGCTGTTCAAGGAAATCGGCGAACTCGAAGCCGCCGGCATCGACGTCCAGAAGCGCCTGTTCATTTCCGAAGCCACCACGCTGATCCTGCCGTATCACATCGCGATCGACCAGGGCCGCGAAGCGCGCCGCGGCGCGAGCAAGATCGGCACGACCGGCCGCGGCATCGGCCCGGCCTATGAAGACAAGGTCGCGCGCCGCGGCCTGCGCGTGCAAGACCTGTTCGACGCACCAGCCTTTGCCGAGCGTCTGCGCGAAAACCTCGACTATCACAACTTCGTGCTCACGCAGTACCTCGGCGCAGCCGCGGTCGACTTCCAGCAAACGCTCGACACGATGTCGAGCTACGCCGACCGCCTGAAGCCGATGGTCACCGACGTCTCGCGCCGTCTCTACGACGTCAACGCGAACGGTGGCAATCTGCTGTTCGAAGGCGCGCAGGGCACGCTGCTCGACATCGACCACGGCACCTATCCGTTCGTCACGTCGAGCAACTGCGTCGCGGGTGCCGCGACGGCGGGGGCGGGCGTCGGTCCGCAGAAGCTGAACTACATCCTCGGTATCACGAAGGCGTACTGCACGCGGGTTGGTTCGGGGCCGTTCCCGAGCGAGCTGTACGATGCAGACAACGCGTCGCGCCAGGAGCCGATCGGCCTCGAACTCGCCACCGTCGGCAAGGAATTCGGCTCGGTCACGGGTCGTCCGCGCCGCACCGGCTGGCTCGACGTCGCCGCGCTGCGCCGCTCGATTCAGATCAACGGCGTGACGGGTCTGTGCATGACCAAGCTCGACGTGCTCGACGGTCTCGACGAAGTGAAGCTGTGCGTCGGCTACACGGTCGACGGCCAGAACGTCGATCTGCTGCCGCGCGGCGCGACCGAAGTCGCGCGCTGCATGCCGGTCTACGAAACCTTCACGGGCTGGAAGGAAAGCACGGTCGGCATCAAGGAGTGGGACGAGCTGCCCGCCAACGCACGTGCATATCTCACTCGTGTGCAGGAAGTCGCGGGCATTCCGATCGACATGGTGTCCACCGGTCCGGATCGCGACGAAACGATTCTGCTGCGTCATCCGTTCAAGGTCTGAGCGATGCAAGGTGTACCCATGATCGCGATGAAAGATCCGCGCAACGACGACAAGAACCTGTGGGTCGGCTGGGACGAATATCACCGGCTGATCGAGGTGCTCGCCCTTGCCGTGCACGAATCGGGCTGGAAGTTCGACAAGATCCTGTGCCTCGCGCGCGGCGGTCTGCGCGTCGGCGACCAGCTGTCGCGCATCTACGATCTGCCGCTGGCAATCCTGGCAACCAGCTCGTACCGCGAAGCGGCCGGCACGCAGCAGGGCGAGCTCGACATCGCGCAATACATCACGATGACCCGCGGCGAGCTGCACGGCAACGTGCTGCTCGTCGACGACCTCGTCGATTCGGGCGTCACGCTCGCTCGCGTGCAGCAGCATCTGAAGGAACGCTATCCGGCCATCACCGCGGTGCGCTCGGCTGTGCTGTGGTACAAGGGCTGCTCGAAGGTGAAGCCCGATTACCACGTGCAGTACCTGCCGACCAACCCATGGATTCATCAACCGTTCGAGGAGTGGGACACGGTGCGTCCGCATAACCTCGGCGCGTGGATCAAGCGCGGTATCGCTCAGGCTGACGAGTCGTCGGGCAATTAACCCGAAGGCGCGCGCGCCACGCTTTGCCGAATCGCACGTGTGCGTCATTGCGGTGTCACAAACGGAGCCCGGTCGGGCTCCGTTTTTTTTATGCGCGCCCCGCGCGGCGCCGGGACGCCTCGGCCGCGGCAGACGCGTCCATATCGCAATGCTACACTGCGCGGACATCCACGTGGCGTATCCACAACAAGCCGGGCGGTACCGGATGGGCAGTTTAAAATAGCGGTCGTTTTTCGCCCGGGAACGGATCTCCTCGCGTCCATGACAGATAACAATCACGTACACAGACAGCCGTTGCCCTCCCTTGCGATTGCCGCGATCGGAGTGGTGTTCGGCGACATCGGCACGAGTCCGTTGTATGCGCTGAAGGAAGCCTTCAGCCCGTCGCATGGTATCCCGTTGACCGATCAGTCGATCCTTGGCGTGATCTCGCTGCTGTTCTGGGCGATCGTGATCGTGGTCGGCGTCAAGTACGTGCTGTTCGTGATGCGCGCCGACAACAACGGCGAGGGCGGCGTCCTTGCGCTGATGGCGCTGGCGATGCGCTCGGTCGATCAGAAATCGAAAATGGCCGGCCTTCTGATGATGCTCGGCATCTTCGGCGCCTGCATGTTTTACGGCGACGCGGTGATCACGCCGGCGATCTCGGTGATCTCTGCGGTCGAAGGCCTGGAAATCGCCGCGCCACATCTGTCGCATCTGGTGATTCCGCTGACCGTCGTGATCCTGATCGTGCTGTTCTGGATCCAGCGGCACGGCACGGCCACCGTCGGCCGTCTGTTCGGGCCGATCATGATGCTGTGGTTCCTCGTGCTGGCGGTGCTCGGCCTCTGGCACATCGTGCAGTCGCCGAATGTGATCCGCGCGCTCAATCCGTACTACGCATACACGTTCATGGCCGCGCACGTGCTGCAGGCCTACGTGGTGCTCGGCTCGGTCGTGCTGGTGCTGACCGGCGCGGAAGCGCTGTACGCGGACATGGGCCACTTCGGCGCGCAGCCGATCCGCATGGCGTGGTATGTGCTCGTGATGCCGTCGCTGGTGCTGAACTACTTCGGCCAGGGCGCGCTGCTGATGCGCGACGCGAAGGCGATCGAAAATCCGTTCTTCCTGCTCGCGCCGGACTGGGCGGTGTTGCCGCTCGTCGTGCTGTCGACGGTGGCGACAGTGATCGCGTCGCAGGCGGTGATTTCGGGCGCCTACTCGCTGACGAGCCAGGCGATCCAGCTCGGCTACGTGCCGCGCATGAAGGTCCTGCACACCTCCGAGCTCGCGATCGGGCAAATCTATGTGCCGGTCGTGAACTGGATGCTGCTGTTCATCATTCTATGCATCGTGATCGCGTTCAAAAGCTCCGACAATCTCGCGGCCGCGTACGGTATCGCGGTGACCGCAACGATGGTGATCACGACGATCCTCGCCTGCGTCGTGATGGTGAAGGTGTGGAAGTGGAACAAGCTGCTCGTCGGGCTCATCATCGGCGTGTTCATGGTGGTCGATCTGGGCTTTTTCGGCGCGAACCTGCTGAAGGTCGAAGAAGGCGGTTGGTTGCCGCTATGTATCGGCGGGCTGCTGTTCTTCCTGCTGATGACGTGGTTCAAGGGCAGGATGATCGTGAAGGAACGCACGGCCGCCGACGGTATTCCGCTGATGCCGTTCCTGCAAGGTTTGCTCGCGCATCCGCCGCATCGCGTGTCGGGCACCGCGATCTACCTGACCGGCAGCGATTCGCTGGTGCCGGTGAGCCTGCTGCACAATCTGAAGCACAACAAGGTGCTGCACGAGCGCACGATCTTCCTGACCTTCGTCACGCGCGACATTCCGTACGTGAACGACGCCGAGCGCGTGACCGTGAAGGACATGGAGGGTGGCCTGTATCTGGTGAAGGCGGCCTACGGCTTCAACGAAACGCCCGACGTGAAGGCGGTGCTGCTCGACGTCGGACGCACACACGACATGAGCTTCGAATTGATGGACACGTCGTTCTTCCTCGCGCGCGAAACGGTGGTGCCGACGCAATTACCGGGCATGTCGGTGTGGCGCGAACGTGTGTTCGCGTGGATGCATCAGAACGCCGCGAAGCCGACCGACTTCTTCAGCATCCCGGCTAACCGGGTCGTGGAACTGGGGACGAAGATCGAGATTTGACGGCCTGCGCGTGACTGCGGGAGCGCAAACGAGAAAGCCCACGCAATGCGTGGGCTTTTCGCTTATGCGCGTGCGTGTGCGATCGATCGCGCGACGCGGTCATGCTGTGGGCCGGTGCACGTGCGACTAAGTGCACCGGCCCGATCGGCTTACTTCTGCTTGAGCTTCGCAAACGCGGCCGCCATCGCACCGCCCGGCTCCGCTTCGCGCGAGCGCTGCGGCGCGCCGCGTCCCGCTGCGCCGCGATTGACGTTGCCGCCCGAGCCGCCGCGATCCTGCTGCGCACCGCCGCCGCTGCGAGCGGCCGCCGCGCCGGGTTCGTCGTCCAGACGCATCGTCAACGCGATACGCTGGCGTTTCACGTCGACTTCGAGCACCTTGACCTTGACGATCTGACCGGCCTTCACGACTTCGTGCGGGTCTTTCACGAACTTCGTCGACATCGCCGACACGTGCACGAGACCGTCCTGATGCACGCCGACATCGATGAACGCGCCAAACGCCGCGACGTTCGTCACGACGCCTTCGAGCACCATGCCCGGGATCAGGTCGCTGACCTTCTCGACACCTTCGCGGAACGTCGCGGTCTTGAACTCGGGACGCGGATCGCGGCCAGGCTTCTCGAGTTCGACCAGAATGTCACGCACGGTTGGCAGACCGAAACGTTCGTCGACGAATTCAGTGGGCGACAGTCCGCGCAACGCGTCGCGATTGCCGAGCACTTCGCCAACCTGCTTGCTGATCTTCGCGAGGATGCGCTGGACGACCGGATACGCTTCCGGGTGGACCGACGAACGGTCGAGCGGATTCTCGCCGTTGTTGATGCGCAGGAAGCCGGCGGCCTGCTCGAAGGTCTTGTCGCCGAGACGCGGTACCTTGCGCAGATGCTCGCGCGACGGGAACGGCCCGTTCGCATCGCGATAGTCGACGATGTTGCGCGCGAGCGTTGCGTTGAGACCCGACACCCGCGCGAGCAGCGCGACCGACGCGGTGTTCGCATCGACGCCGACCGCGTTCACACAGTCTTCGACGACCGCGTCGAGCGAGCGCGCGAGTTCGCGCTGATTCACGTCGTGCTGATACTGGCCGACGCCGATCGCCTTCGGCTCGATCTTGACGAGCTCGGCGAGCGGATCCTGCAGACGTCGTGCGATCGATACCGCGCCGCGCAGCGACACGTCCATGTCGGGGAATTCCTTCGCGGCAAGCTCGGACGCGGAGTACACCGACGCGCCGGCTTCGGACACGACGATCTTCTGCAGCTTCAGTTCCGGATGACGCGCGATCAGTTCGCTCGCGAGTTTGTCCGTCTCGCGCGACGCGGTGCCGTTGCCGATGCTGATCAGCTCGGCCTGCGTTTGCGCGGCGATTCGCGCGAGCTTCGCGAGCGAGCCGTCCCAATCGCGGCGTGGCTCGTGCGGGTAGATCGTGTCGGTCGTGAGCACTTTGCCGGTGCGGTCGACCACCGCCACCTTCACGCCCGTGCGCAGCCCCGGATCGAGACCGATCACGGCCTTCGGCCCAGCCGGAGCCGCGAGCAACAGGTCCTTCAGATTGCGCGCGAACACCCGGATCGCTTCGTGTTCGGCTTCGTCGCGCAGATTGGTCAGCAGCTCGTTTTCGAGGTGCGGCTGCACCTTCACGCGCCAGCACCAGCGGCATACGTCGGAGAGCCACTTATCGGCGGGGCGGTTCTGATTGGCGATGCCGAAATGCCGCGCGATCAGCGCTTCGCCCGGATGCGGCACCTGCGCGTCGAGCTCTTCGCCGAGGCCGAGCTTGACCGTCAGCACGCCGGCATTGCGGCCGCGGAAGAGCGCGAGCGCGCGATGCGACGGCACCGTGCGGATCGTTTCGGCGTAGTCGTAGTAGTCGCGGAATTTTTCTTCTTCCGCGCTTTCCTTGCCTTCCACCACCTTCGACGACACCACGCCCTGGTTGAACAGATAGTCGCGCAGCTTGCCGAGCAGATCGGCGGTCTCGCCGAACTGTTCGGAGAGGATGTCGCGCGCCCCGTCGAGTGCGGCCTTCACATCGACGATGCCTTTCTCCGCGTCCACGTACGCCGCGGCTTCGGTTTGCGGATCGAGCAGCGGATTGCCGAGCAGCGCGTCGGCGAGCGGCTGCAAACCGGCTTCGCGCGCGATCTGCGCGCGCGTGCGGCGCTTCGGTTTATACGGTAGGTAAAGGTCTTCCAGCACCTGTTTGCTGTCGGCGCCTTCGATCGCGCCGCGCAGCTCGTCGGTGAGCTTGCCCTGTTCGTCGATGCTCGCGATGATCGCCGCGCGCCGGTCTTCGAGTTCGCGCAAATACAGCAGGCGTTCCTCGAGATTGCGCAGTTGGGTGTCGTCGAGATTGCCGGTCACTTCCTTGCGGTACCGGGCGATGAACGGAACGGTCGCGCCTTCGTCGAGAAGGTCCACCGCGGCCGCGACCTGGCGCGGCTGGACGGACAGTTCGGTGGCGATGCGCTGGACGATCTTGAGTGCTACGGTTTCCGTCATAAGGTCTTGGTGTTCCTGCGGACTCAGTGATGGGCCGCGCGCGGGCGGCAAATCGGGACAGGCCGGGCGTGCGCCGCGACCAGCTTGCTAGAGCGGGGCATTTTGCCATAAATGCCAAAGCGCTCAACCGCGGGGTGTTAGAATTTCGGGCATCTTCTGTTGACCCTCTACGACGTTGCCAATCACCTTGTCCCTCAACCGCCTGGTCTCTTTGCTGGCGTCAGGTTCGCTGCCGGGTTCGTCTCGGGGTTCGTCTCAATTGCCGCTGGTTTCTTTGCGTCTGTTCGGCCCGTCGCTTCAGGCGGCCGCGGCGTCGTGCGTGATCGCCGCTGCGCTCGCCGCACCGGTGCCGGCTGTGGCGCAGAGCGCGATGCCCGCGCAGGGTGCGGCGCCTGTCGCGGCATCGGGCCCGCAAGTCGCCGCAACCGTCGAAGGCCCCCAAAGCGCGGGTGACGCGGCTGCGCTGGACAAGTCGTTCGACGAGCGTCAACAGGTGCTGAATCAGCGCACCGACGACAACAACTATCAATACGCGGTCGCGCAGCACAACTGCTACAGCCGCTTCTTCGTCAATCACTGTCTGAACCGCGCGCGCGACGCGATGCGCAGTGTGCAGGCGGACATCCGTAAGGAACAGCTCGCGCTCGACGCCGAGCAGCGTGCACAGCGCGCCCGCGAGCGCGACGAACGTGCGGCATTGCGGCGCGCGCAAAACGAGGCCCAGGCGCCGCAACGTGCCGCCGAAGACGCGCGCAACGAGCAGGCGTACCAGGAAAAGCAGCGTCAGCGTGCGCTCGATCAGGCGCAGCGCAACGCCGAGGCACCCCAGCGCGAAGCCAACGCCCAGGCGTACACGGAAAAGCAGCGCCAGCACGCGCTCGATCAGGCGCAGCATGGCGTCACGCCAGCGCAGGCAGCGGCCAATCAGCGGGCTTACGACCAGAAGCAGAGCGACTACCAGCGCCAGCTCGAGCAAGCGCGTCAGCAGGGCGCGCAAAAGGCCGAGGAGCGCCAGCAGAAGCAGGAGAATTTCGAGCGCAAGCAAGCCGACGCAGCGCAGCACAAGCTCGATGTCGAGGCGCGTCAGAAGCAGGCCGCCGAGAAAGCCGAGCAGAAACGCCAGCAAGAGTTGCAGCAGCAACAGCTCGAAGAGCAGCAAAAGCAACAACAGCAACAACAGCAGTAAGTGTGCTGTAGTGGCTGTGCCGTAGAGTGAGCCGTGGCGGGCATGGGCATGGCCGCCGTAATGCGTTTGAGCCGGACTGCAACCTCAGGCTTCGGACCGCTTGCACGCGGTTCGTGCCGCCGACCAGAGGAGGCGAGCATGCGCGATCGTCATCACGCCATCGACGCAAACACACTTCGCGACCGCATTCTGCAACTGGAATCGGAGCATAGTGGACTCGACCGGTTGATCGACCGGATGTCGGATGAGCACGGCATCGACGACTTCGAGTTGCAGCGCCTGAAAAAGCGCAAACTCAAGGTCAAGGACACTATCATCTTGCTGCAATTGCAGCTCGAACCGGATGCGCGCGCCTGAGTTCGCGGCCTGGCAGGCGCCGGGCGCGCCGCGCGCGAGCCGGACCTAGCAGGAACGCTTGCCTTGAATTCACCGCATGACACTTCATCCCGGGCCGCGCCGGACGATCCATCGGCCGCCGGCACGACCGTGTCGCTGGCCCGGCGCCGCGCGAGCGAGCTCGACGAGATCTTCGCCGACAACGGTGTGCTCGCACGGCAGATCGATGGCTATCGGCCGCGTGCGTCGCAGATCGAGATGGCGCGCGCGGTTGCCGCGGCGATGGAGGCATCGGGCCGCGCAATGCCCGAGCCCGCGATGTTCGAGACGCAGAAGCGCCCGGCGCGGCGTCTGCAGCACACGGGGGCCGATGCCGCCTCCGAGTCGACCGACAACAGCGCCCGATCCGATCACGTCGACGGCGGCGATGGCGGTGAAAACACGCTGATCGTCGAAGCGGGTACGGGCACCGGCAAGACCTATGCGTACCTCGTGCCGGCCATGCTGTGGGGCGGCAAGGTGATCGTCTCGACGGGCACCAAGCATCTGCAGGATCAGCTGTTCCAGCGCGACATTCCTACCGTGCGCGACGCGCTCGCGGTGCCGGTGTCGGTTGCGATGCTGAAGGGGCGCGCGAACTACCTGTGCCACTACTATCTGCAACGCACCGCGGACAATGGCCGACTGCCGTCGCGCCAGGAGACCTCGTATCTGCAGGACATCGTGCGCTTCGCGAAGATCACGCGCACCGGCGACAAGGCTGAACTCGCGAGCGTGCCGGAAACGGCGCAGGTGTGGTCGATGGTCACGTCGACCCGCGACAACTGTCTCGGCCAGGAGTGTCCGCACTACAAGGATTGCTTCGTGATGCAGGCGCGCCGCGAAGCGCAGCAGGCCGATATCGTGGTGGTCAACCACCATCTGTTTTTCGCCGACATCATGCTGCGTGATACCGGCATGGCGGAGCTGCTGCCAACCGCGAACACGGTCATCTTCGACGAAGCGCACCAACTGCCCGAAACGGCGACGCTGTTTTTCGGCGAGACGCTATCCACCGCGCAGTTTCTCGAACTCGCGCGCGATTCGGTGGCGGAGGGACTCGGCCACGCACGCGATGCGCTCGACTGGGTCAAGCTCGGCGCGACGCTCGAACGCGCGGCGCGCGACGTGCGGCTCGCGTTCAAGGAAGACTCGGTGCGTGTGTCGATCGGTCAGCTGCGCGACGACCATCCGCTGTTCGCCACGCTCGAGACGCTCGAAACCGAACTCGCTGCGCTGGCCTCGGCGTTGGCGGGGCAGGCCGAGCGCGCTGAATCGCTCGGCGCGTGTCTGCGTCGCGCGCGCGAGTTGCAGGACGTGCTGAGCGGCTGGACCACACCGCCGACGAAAGCCGAACGCAACGCGGTCGCTACCAGCGAGGGCGACGCCAACGCGGCGCGCGCCGATCCGAACGAAAAGGTGCGCTGGATCGAGGTGTTCTCGCACACGGTGCAACTGCACGAAACGCCGTTGTCGGTCGCGCCGATTTTCGCGAAGCAGCGCGCCGGCGTGCCGCGCGCATGGATCTTCACATCGGCGACGTTGTCGGTGCGCGGCGACTTCGCGCACTACGCAGCGCAGATGGGCTTGAACGCGAAGCGTTCGATGACGTTGCCAAGCCCGTTCGACTATCCGTCGCAGGGACTCTTGTACGTGCCGCGCAATCTGCCGCAACCGTCATCGCCGATGTTCACCGATGCCGTGTTCGATGCGGCGTTGCCCGCGATCGAAGCATCGGGCGGCGGCGTCTTCATGCTGTGCACGACGCTGCGCGCGGTGGACCGTATCTCGGCGAAGCTGCGCGACGCGATCGAGGCGCGCGGTTGGGGTTATCCGCTGCTTGTGCAGGGTGATGCGAGCCGCACCGAATTGCTCGACCGCTTTCGCGCGTACGGCAATGCGATCCTGGTCGGCAGTCAGAGCTTCTGGGAAGGGGTGGACGTGCGTGGCGACGCGTTGTCGCTGGTCGTGATCGACAAGCTGCCGTTTGCGCCACCGGACGATCCCGTGCTGGCCGCGCGGCTCGACGCGCTGACCAAGAAGGGCTTGAGCCCATTCGCCGTCCATCAGCTGCCGCAAGCCGTGATCACGCTGAAGCAGGGCGCAGGGCGGCTGATTCGCGCCGAGACCGATCGGGGTGTGCTGATGATCTGCGATACCCGTCTCGTCGATAAACCTTATGGCCGTCGCATCTGGCAGAGTCTGCCGCCGTTCAAGCGTACCCGCGAGATCGACGTGGTGCGCGAATTCTTCGAGGAAAATGTAGTGCCCGGGGCGACGGCTCGATAGAGCCTGCGGTTCTTTGTTGAATAAAACGCCGCTATAAAAAGCGGCGTTTTGTTTTTGAGGTGATGAGACAGTTAGCGGGCCGGCAAGCTTCATTAATCGAGCGCCAAAAAAACAAAACGCCACGGAGATCAATCCGTGGCGTTCTGCTTAACTGCCCGGGACATCGCAACGATTTCCCGAAGCAGTTTTCGCCCAGAGGCGAACCCTACGCGACAGCTTACTGGCTTGCGCCCGAAGCCGGAGCTGCAGCCGAAGCAGCAGCGTCCGAAGCGGCAGCGCCAGCGTCCGAAGCAGCAGCCGAAGCCGAAGCAGCAGCGTCGCTCGCAGCAGCAGCAGCACCCGAAGCAGCGCCTGCGTCCGAAGCAGCAGCAGCCGGTGCCGAAGCAGCAGCAGCGTCGCTAGCCGGTGCAGCGGCTTGATCGTTGCTCTTGTTGCATGCAGCCAGTGCCACAGCTGCCAACAGGGATGCTACGAGGAGGGATTTCTTCATGATCACGTCCTTTTATGGTTTAAAGGTAAGCAACAGCGCAAAATAAAACCGGTAATGTGCTCCAACACCGACCTGGGCCGCTGGCGGAGATGCTCTTTTGACGAGCTGGAATCTTCCCTACGGCTTGGGCGGAAATTATATGCACTTTCGTACTGACAGTCGATAAATCCGGGGTCAATACGTTGTCTTTCTCATACAAAATTTCACTGTACGGTATAGCACGTGGGCAGAGTTACGCAAGCTCGCCCACCTGTATCCAGCCCGCACAATACCACTCGTGTAGCAGTGCTGTCACCGATGAATCGTGCGAGAGTGTTACAAAGCGTTTCGCACTCATGCACCGCAGATTCGCGAGATCAAACAACCATTTTTTTGCGCCGCCCCACGTTATTTGTTCTCCATTTACGAAGAAAAAGCGGCGTTCATACAACAGGTTAGTCCTGCGATCGAGCCGCAAACCGAATTTGGACGCCGCGCCGATGAAACGGGCTGCGTTGAGCGGCCGTTGCGGCGGATCGAAGACGACACTCGGCTTGGGTTCGCTGAGGTACGTGCCAAGGAACGACGCAATGTCCTGCTCATTCCATCGGACTTTAGCAAGCATCGCGCCCACTCGTTCGACGAGCGCCGTGGGCAGTTGTGCGGGCCGCTCGACGGCGGCCTGCCGCGGATCGCGATAGAGCGCGCCGGCCTTGCCCGCGGCCTCGCCGCGCTCGGCCAGATAGTAGAGGAACTGCGCGGTCAGCTCGCTCTCGGACGGTGCGCGAAAACCGATCGAACAAGTCATGCATTCGCCCTCGGCGATGCCGTCGTGCGCGATGTGCGGCGGCAGGTACAGCATGTCGCCGGGCTCGAGCACCCACTCCTGTTCGTGCTCGAAGTGCTGTAAAACTTTCAACGGCAAACCGGGCTGCAGTGCGAGATCTTTCTGCGCGCTAATGCGCCAGCGGCGCTTGCCTTTTACTTGCAAAAGAAACACATCGTAGGAATCGAAATGCGGACCTACGCCGCCGCCGTCGGTCGCATACGAAATCATCAAGTCGTCGAGGCGTGCGTCCGGTACGAAACGGAAACGGTCGAGCAATGCGCGCGCGCGGTCATCGTGCAGGTCGACGCCCTGCATAAGCAGTGTCCAGGCGCGCTGCTTGACGGACGGCAGTTCGTCGGGCGCAAACGGGCCGTGCTCCAACTGCCATGTGTTGCGGAAGTGCGTAATCAGGCGCGCTTCGACGTCGTCCCGATCGGCCAGCTCGAACAGCTCGTCGCGCGACAGCGGCGCTTCGATGCCGGCAATCGCCTGACGGATCAGCAGCGGCTTTTTCTGCCAATAGCGGCGCATGAATTGCGACGGGCTCAGATTGCCGAGCAGTGCGGTCGGAATGTCGGGCGAGGGCGGAACGATGGGCTGCGTGGCCGGCTTTGCAGCAGACGGCGAATTGCGCGCCGGACCTGCATCGGCCGGGAGGTGAGTGGGCCGCCTGGGCATCGTATAATGTGAGTTGTATTCTGGAGAATCGAATGAAAATCGCAAAGAACACCGTCGTGTCGGTCGCCTACAAGCT
The DNA here is from genome assembly GCF_001865575.2 of Paraburkholderia sprentiae WSM5005. Lineage (NCBI taxonomy): Bacteria > Pseudomonadati > Pseudomonadota > Betaproteobacteria > Burkholderiales > Burkholderiaceae > Paraburkholderia > Paraburkholderia sprentiae. The sequence continues at coordinate 2,108,224 of NZ_CP017561.2, read as the reverse complement.
CTCGGATGCGCAGGGCAATCTGATCGAGGAAAGCGAAGAGCCGATGGTCTATCTTCACGGCGGCTATGATGGCACGTTCCCCAAGATCGAGGAAGAGCTCGACGGCCACGAGGCCGGCTTCGAGACCGATATCCAGCTCGAGCCGCAAGACGCATTCGGTGAGTACGATCCCGAGCTCGTGAAGATCGAGCCGCGCGATCGCTTCCCGGAACCGCTTGAAGTCGGCATGCAGTTCGAAGGCACCCCGGAAGACGGCGACGAGGAAATCGATGCGCTGGTGTACGTGGTGACCGACGTCGCGGAAGACAAGGTCGTGCTCGACGGCAATCATCCGCTCGCCGGCATGGCGCTGCGTTTCGCATTGACCGTCAAAGACGTGCGTCCGGCGACCGAAGACGAAATCCAGCACGAGCACGCGCACGGCGCGGATGGCCTCGAAGTTCTCGACGACGATGAAGACGAGGACGAACAAGACAACTCAAAACCGACCCTGCACTGAGCTTGCAGGCACGCGCGGTGTCGTCGCGGGGACAGACGGCGCCGATGCCGGCATAGCAGGCGAGGCGGGCAGTATCGACCCCGGCGGCATCGAAATCGCGGGCCCGTAATTAGCGCCGCCCTGGTCGGACGGGATGCGCGGCTGCTGGTCCTGCGATTCTCCGGGCGTCTGCAATGCCGGCGGCAATTCCGACGCCGGCCCGAACCCTTCCACATTCGGCATCTCCGGTGCACCCGGCATCGACGTGCCGGACTCCTCGCGCGGCAAGACCGGCGGTGTCGCGGGCAGCAGCATCTGCTTCGGCACGTCGCGCACGCTGACCCTGAACGGCGGCTTCCTGCCGAAATCCGCTTCTATCTGAATCCATTGGTTGAGACGATCACGCGGCGCGAGCGCAATGCGCGTGAGATTCGTCACGACCATCCCTTTGTCGTTGCGTAGCGGCTGATCGATCACGAAGCCGCCGGCCGGCCGTTCGTCGTCCGCGTGAATCACGACCACGGGTCCGGGAAAAGTTTGCGCGAGCTTGACCAGACTGCGCTTGAATTCGAGAAAGCCGTCGCGGCGCGCGCTGTGCGCGAAGTGCAGCCATGCGAACCGTTCGGGTCGCTCGTAGCGCTCCGGGTCGAAGTCGCCTTGAATGAACACGACGATCGCGCGCGCGTCGCGGCGCTTCGCGTACTCGGCCGCGTGCTCGAGCCAGAATGCGTTGGCAATCACGCGATCTTCGAACTCGCCGTTGCGGCCACCCGCGCTCAGGTAGTGATTGTTCGGACCGGGCGCGTTCAGCCCGATGAAGACGACGTCGCCGGCTTTGTTGTTCGCCTTGTCGTTGATCACCCAGCGCACGTTTTCGCGGAACGGACGGAAGCGCGATACCTCGCTCTCGCGCGTCAACGCGATCGGGTTCTGGCCCATCGAGGTCGGATCGGCGAACAGCGTTTGCCGCAACTGGTCGAGCCGCTCGACCGGATCGAAGCCGCCGGCTTCCGCGTTGCCGCAATCGACCCAGTCGTGCTGGCCGGGGATAAAGAAGAGAGCGGTCCGGGAACTGTCGAGCAGCGCGTGGCGGCGCTCGAACAGCGCGTCGCGGCAGACTTCCTTCGGCCCCTTCAGATTGCCGTCGTAGACGATGAAGCGCACGTCGCGCTCGCGGGCAATCGCGTCGAGCAGCCGTTGCGTGGCGGCTTCGTCGGCGGAGCTGTGCATCGTGTCGGAGAGCACCGCGAACGCGAAGCGCGAGGCCTCGGCGTGCGCCGGCGCGGTCCATGCGCACACTGCCGCGAGCACGACGATGCCGCCTATCGATGCGTGCACATGGCGCAGCGCCGCGCGAAGCTCGCGCAGGCGTTGCGGGTGTCTCCGCGCGTCAGTGATCCGCATCCGGCGCGACGGCCAGTTCATGGAGTTCGTACAGCAGATCGAGCGCTTCACGCGGCCGCAGATCGTTCGGATCGATGCCGCGCAGACGCTCGACGAGTGTCTGCATCGCGGGCGACGCGGGCGTTGCGCCGCCCGCGGCCTCGTTGTCGTCGTGCGCGTCTTCGGCGAGCATGGCAGGCTGCGTCGCGAACAGATCGAGTTGCGGCGCGGGCTGCGCGGCCGATTGCTGCTCCAGATGCGCGAGGTGCTTGCGCGCCGCGCGGATCACCGCGTTCGGCACGCCGGCGAGTTGCGCGACCTGCAGACCGTAGCTCTGATTGGCCGGCCCTTCGTTGACCGCGTGCAGGAACACGATGCCGTGCCCGTGCTCGACCGCCGACAGGTGCACGTTGGCCGCATGCGGAAACTCCACGGGAAGCTGCGTGAGCTCGAAGTAGTGCGTCGCGAACAGCGTGTAGCAGCCGTTGTGGGCGAGCAGGTGGCGAGCGATCGCCCACGCGAGCGCGAGGCCGTCGAACGTCGACGTGCCGCGGCCGATCTCGTCCATCAGCACGAGGCTTTGCGGTGTCGCGTCGTTGAGGATCGCGGCGGCTTCGGTCATCTCCACCATGAAGGTCGAGCGACCGCCAGCGAGGTCGTCGGCCGCGCCGATGCGCGTGAAGATGCGGTCGATCGGTCCGAAGGCCGCGCGCCGCGCCGGCACGTAGCTGCCCGCGTAAGCGAGCAGCGCGATCAGCGCGGTCTGGCGCATGAAGGTCGACTTGCCGCCCATGTTCGGACCGGTGATCAGCAGCAGCTTGCGCTCGGTCGCGAGTGAGCAATCGTTGGCGATGAACTGCTCGACCTGCGCCTCGACCACCGGATGACGACCCTGCTCGATGTCGATGCCCGCGTCGGCCGAGAACGTCGGCGCGACCCAGTCGAGCGCGCGAGCGCGTTCGCCGAACGCGGCCAGCAGATCGAGTTCGGCGAGCGCTAGCGCGACGCGCTGACAGTCGGGAATGAAGGGCAGCAACGATTGCAGCAACGCGTCGTATAGCGCGCGTTCGCGCGCGAGCGCGCGTTCCTGCGCGGACAGCGCTTTGTCCTCGAAGGTCTTCAACTCGGGCGTGATATAGCGCTCGGCGTTTTTCAGCGTTTGCCGGCGGCGATAGTCGTCGGGGACCTTGTCGGTCTGGCCGCGCGTGACTTCGATATAGAAGCCATGGACCTTGTTGTACTCGACGCGCAGATTGCTGATGCCGGTACGCGCGCGTTCGCGTGTCTCGAGATCGATCAGGAACTGTCCGCAGTTCTCCGAGATGTCGCGCAGTTCGTCGAGTTCGGCGTCATATCCACGCGCGATGACGCCGCCGTCGCGCACCATCGCGGCCGGTTCCTGCGCGACCGCGATCCTGAGCAAGTCGACGCACGCTTGCGGCGGTTCGAGCGCCGCGTCGATGCGCGCGAGCGAATCCGCGTTCGATGCCACCGCCGCGAGTTGCGCGCGCAAAGCGGGCAGCGCGATGAACGTGTCGCGCAGGCTCGACAGATCGCGCGGGCGCGCCGACAGCAGCGCGAGACGTCCGGTGATCCGTTCGATATCCGCGATCTGCCGCAACGCCTGGCGCAGCGTATCGAGATCGGCGCCCGGCGGCGCGTCGAGCAACGCGCCGATCGCCTGCTGACGCGCCCGCGCCACCGCCGAATCGCGCGGCGGATGATGCAGCCAGTGCCGCAGCAGACGGCTGCCCATCGTCGTGCAGCACGTATCGAGCAGCGAGCACAGCGTCGGCGCTTCAGTGCCGCGCAGCGTCTCCGTGAGTTCGAGGTTGCGGCGCGTAGCCGGATCGAGCCCGATGTATTCCGATTCGTGTTCGACCTTCAGGCTGCGCACATGACGCAGTTGCTGACCCTGCGTGGACGCCGCATACAGCAGCAACGCGCCGGCCGCCCCGCACGCGCAACCGAGCGAATGCGCGCCGAAGCCGTCGAGGCTCGCCACTTCGAGCTGATCGCACAGGCGCTTCGTGCCCGACGTGATATCGAAGTGCCAGGCTGGCACGCGCTTGAGTGCGCTGGCGTTGACAGGAGGTGTCCAGCTGGCGGAATCGGCGGTGGCGTCGGCAATCAGTATTTCCGCGGGACGGATGCGCTCCAGCGCGGCGGCGACCTGATCGGGCGCCACTTCGGCGAGGCGCAGCGCACCGCTCGCGAGATTGAGCCAGGCGAGACCGACGCTCGTCGCGACGCCGCGGCGATTGTGCGCGACGCATAGCGCGAGCAGATAGACGTCGCTCTTGTCGGACAGCAGCGCCGCGTCGGTCAGCGTGCCAGGTGTGACCACGCGCATGACCTTGCGCTCGACCGGGCCTTTCGACGTGGCCGGGTCGCCGATCTGTTCGCAGATCGCGACCGATTCGCCTAGCTTCACGAGCTTGGCCAGATATTGTTCGACCGAGTGGTGCGGCACGCCGGCCATCTTGATCGGATTGCCGGCCGACGCACCGCGTTGCGTGAGCGTCAGGTCGAGCAGGCGCGCGGCTTTTTCCGCATCGTCGAAAAAGAGTTCATAGAAGTCGCCCATCCGGTAGAAAACCAGCGTGCCCGGATGCTCCGCCTTGATGCGCAGGTACTGCTGCATCATCGGCGTATGTTGTGCGACGTCGCTGGCCGCTGCGGTTTGAATGCCCATCCTTCGTGTCTTCTTGCGGTAGATGCTCAGGGCGTGAGTTTAACTCGCCGGCGCGGCGAGCGGACCCTGGCCGAACGGACGATGCACAACGCGAGAGCCGAATGGCAGCATGACCGATTCAATCGAAGCGAGCGTTTCACGCCGTCGTGGCGCGTGACGCCGGTGGAGCCGCGCCATTCGCTGTGATTGCCGAAGCACGGCGATGCGTTCATTCCTCGATCATCGCCCGCATGTCCACCCTGCGTTCGTTGGACGCGCTGCGGCGCTTCGCGAGCCACATCAGCAGCGTAATGAAGCTGCCGAACACGACGATGATCCACTGCGCCGGCATCTTCGCCGTGAGCAGCAGCGCGTACGCGCCGAGCATCAGCAGCACCGCGAGGTTCTGGTTGAAATTCTGCACGGCGATCGAGTGACCGGCCGACAGCAGCGTCGCGCCGCGATGCTGCAGGATCGCGTTCATCGGCACGATGAAAAAGCCCGACAACGCGCCCAGCACGATCATCAGCGGATAAGCAAGCAGCATGTAGTACGGCACGGCATGCGTGCCGAAGCGCAGGCCTGCGCCCGGCGGGAACAGGTTCTTGTTGTAGAAGGCCATCGCGATCGCCACCGCGCCCGTCAGCACGCCGACGGGCAAAACCTTCAGCGAGTTGCGCAGCGGAATCAGTGCCGCCGCGCCGGCCGCGCCGATCGCGATGCCGAAGCCGGTCACGCCTTGCATCACGGCGGCCTTCGACAACGACAAGCCGAGGTTCACGTTCGCCCATTTGAGCACCAGCAACTGCATCGTCACCGCGGCGCCCCACATCAGCGTGGTCACCCACAGTGCGATTTGCGCGAGCTTGTCGGCCCATAGCACACGGAAGCAGTGATGGAAATCGCCGACCAGCTTGGTCGGCTCGGTCAGCCGGTTCGGGTAGCGGGCGCCGGTATCCGGAATGAAGATATTGATCGCGGCGGCGAGCGCGTAGATGAGCATGACCGTGCCCATCGCGAGATCGGCGGCCGAGCGGATCAGCGGCAGGTGCACCCGCGTGACGAAGTGCTCGACGACCGTGCTGATCAGCGCACCGCCGAGCATCGTGCCGACGATCGTCGACAGCACCGTCGCCGATTCCAGCCATGCGTTCGCCCGCACGAGTTTCTCGGCCGGCAGGAGCTCGGTGAGGATGCCGTACTTGGCCGGCGAATACGCGGCCGCGCCGAAACCGACCACGCCGTAGGCGATCATCGGATGAACGCCGAGGATCATCATCAGGCAGCCGCTCGCCTTCAGCGCGTTAGAGATGAACATGACGTGGCGCTTCTGCATCGAATCGGCGAACGCGCCGACGAACGGCGCGAGCAGCACGTACGAAATCGTGAAGAAGATCTGCAGCAGCGGCGTGACCCACGCGGCCGAGCGAATCACCGAAAGCAGGGCGATGGCTGCGATCAACAGCGCATTGTCGGCTAGCGACGAAATGAACTGTGCAGCGATGATCGTGTGGAAGCCTTTTTTCATGGGGCAGGTTGGACGCTGCGCCCGGGGAGAAAGTCGGGCAGGGTCAAAGCGGCATGGAGCAGGGAACGGACCCGGCCGAGTCCCGCGCCAACGACTCCCACTTGTAGCACGAAGCCCCGCTCACTGCAGCGCCACCAAACAAAAAAGCGGCCGAAGCCGCTTTTCTGCACATCCGTTAATGGGTTGCCGCGGACCGGCCGTGGCGGTGGCGCAGCTTACGCCGAATGCTCACGCGTGCGGCTGTAGCGCGACAGGATCGGAACCATCTGCGCGTAGACCTTCGCGTTGCCCGCGACGACTTCGCCGACGTGCAGGAACTCCGAATCACCGGTGTAGTTGCCGACCAGACCACCGGCTTCGGTGATCAGCAAGCTGCCCGCCGCGACGTCCCAAGCGTTCAGGCCCTGCTCGAAGAAGCCGTCCATGCGGCCGGCCGCGACGTTGGCCAGATCGAGCGCTGCAGCGCCCGGACGGCGCAGGCCCGCGCAGGCTTGGGTCATCTCGGCGAACTGACGGCCGTACGATTCGAGGCTGTCCTGCGCGCGGAACGGGAAGCCGGTGCCGATCAGGCAGTCGGCGAGGCGGTCGCGCCTGGCGACGCGGATGCGGCGATCGTTGACGAACGCGCCACGGCCGCGTGATGCGACGAACAGATCGTTGCGGTTCGGGTCATACACGACGGCCTGCGTGACGACGCCCTTATGCGCGAGCGCGATCGACACGCAGTAGTACGGGAAGCCGTGGATGAAGTTGGTGGTGCCGTCGAGCGGATCGATGATCCACTGGTATTCGGAATCGTCGTCCGACTTGCCCGACTCTTCGGCGAGGATGGCGTGATCGGGATAGGCGGTCTTCAGCGTTTCGATGATCGCCGCTTCGGACGCTTTGTCGACCTCCGTGACGAAATCGTTGTGCTGTTTCTTGCTGACCTGGAGCAGGTCGAGATCGAGCGATGCGCGTGTGATGATCTGAGCTGCGCGGCGCGCGGCCTTCACAGCGATATTGAGCATGGGATGCATAAACTGATCCTTGTGCCGGGGCAGCATGGCTGCCGGCCGGAAAATAAGCGCGAAGCCTGCGCTGACGGGCGCCGCGACGACGCGAAAAACAGCACGGAACGCCAACCGGCTATCAAACCGGAGCGCATTCCGTCGACGGAGACGAATTGAATAAGAACGGTGCGCCCAGTTCGACGGAAGCTTCCGCAAACGTCGGCGGCAGACGCGAGAAGCGGTATTTTACCTGAGTCCGAGCGCCCTCGCGCAGGGGCGCACGCATACGTCCGATTCGGCGCCGGCGCCCGTTGGCGCTACCATACGCGTCTTGAATCACTAGCCAGCCGAGTTTCATCGTGGACCACATCCGCCATTCCTCCGACCCCGCCGTGGCCGACTTGCGTGGCGGCTTCACGTCGACGCGTTTCGTGCTGGTCGAGCCCAGCCATCCCGGCAATGTCGGCGCCGCGGCGCGCGCGCTGAAAACCATGGGCTTTTCGCGGCTCGTGCTCGTGTCGCCGCGCGTGCCGAGCGTGCAGAACGATCCTGAAGCCATTGCGATGGCGAGCGGCGCCGACGACGTGCTCGCCTCCGTGCACGTGGTAGCGTCACTCGCCGAGGCACTGGCTGGCGTGCACTGGTCGATCGCGCTGACCGCGCGACTACGCGAATACGGTCCGCCGCAATGGACGCCGCGTGCGGCAGCCGCCGCCGCGCACACGGAGGCGATGCGCGGCGAGATCGCGCTGGTGTTCGGCAACGAGCGCGCGGGCTTGTCGAACGAGGACGTCGAGCGATGCAGCGCGATCGCGCATATTCCGGCCAATCCGGCCTACAGCTCGCTCAACCTCGCGCAGGCGGTGCAGGTGCTCGCCTATGAACTTCGCACCGCGTATCTCGGCTCCGAAGAGACGACCGACGGCGCGCCCGCCGCGGCAGCCGTCGCAGCGCGGGCCGAATCCGCCGGCACGCGCACGCGGATGGCGGCCAGCGACGAGATCGAGAGCATGTTCGCGCATCTGGAGAGCGCACTGGTCGCGCTCGAGTTTCTCGATCCGGCCAATCCGAAAAGGCTGATGTCACGGCTGCGCCGGCTGTTCGCGCGCTCGGGCCTCGAGCCCGAGGAGGTCAACATCGTGCGCGGCATCGCCAGGCACATCCTGCTCAAGAACAAGCGCACCGGTTGACGGTCCGTCGGTCCGTTCGGCACGGCGCACCTGATGCGCCGCCTTCAGCTGACGACAACCTTGCCGAGGTCGGGGGCTTCCGGCAGGTTTCGCGCAATCGACCTACAATCCACCAAACGTTAGAAGCAAAGCTGCCGCCGTGCTAAGCGGCAGCAATGCCGTCGGGCGTGGCGCGAAATGCAGAGGCTCGCGCAAGCGCAAAGCGCGGTCCCGCTCACGCAGACGGTTTCCCCCCAACAACACAGTCCCTGCCATGTTCACGAGACTTCGCGAAGATATCGCCACGATCCGCGAGCGCGATCCCGCCGCCCGCAGCGCATGGGAAGTGCTCACGTGTTATCCGGGGCTGCACGCGCTCGTGCTGCACCGGATCGCGCACACGTGCTGGCGCGCGAAGCGCCGCTGGCTCGCGCGTTTCGTGTCGCAGATGGCGCGCTTCATGACGGGCATCGAGATCCATCCGGGCGCGACGGTAGGGCGGCGTGTGTTCATCGATCACGGCATGGGCGTCGTGATCGGCGAGACCGCGCAGATCGGCGACGACTGCACGATCTATCAGGGTGTGACGCTCGGTGGCACGTCGCTGACGCGCGGCGCGAAGCGGCATCCGACACTCGAGCGCGGTGTGATCGTCGGTGCGGGCGCGAAGGTGCTCGGCGGCTTCACGGTCGGCGCGGACGCGAAGATCGGATCGAATGCGGTCGTGACCAAGCCGGTGCCCGCGCGCGGCACGGCGGTCGGCAATCCGGCGCGAATCATCGTGCCAGCGGCAGCGGTCGCCGCGGCCGCGAGCGGGGCGAACGCGGAGTCGAACCACGCGACGCGCGACGCAAAGCGTGGCAGCGCAATCAGCGCGTTCTGCGCATACGGCATCACGCCCAATGCGGACGATCCGGTGTCGCTCGCGATTCACGGCCTGATCGATCATGCGGCTACCCAGGCGCGGCGTATCGATGAAATCGTCGATGCCCTAGAGCGGCTCGGCACGAGCCTGGAAGGGCTGCAAGGCGCGGATGCGGCGTTGCTCGATTTGCGGCGGCTGTCGGCGGCGATCGCGGGGAAGGTCGATGGGGTGGCGGCGGAGCGCTAGATCTCGGCGCACCGGCAGCGCCCTGCGCGCGTGGTATCCAGCAAGGTCAATCCAGCGGCAACGCTCGAATCCCGTCGGCATCGATCTTCAGATATCCGCCCCGGTGCTCGCCGTGATCGAGATCCCAGTCCGGCAGAACCCAGCGCGTGCCGCCCGGCTCGCGATGCCGCGCGGGCAGATGCGTATGCCCATGAACGATCGTCGCCGTCTTCGATTTCCTGAACAGCGCGGCGACGGCTTTCGGCGTCACGTCATACCTGATCGACATCGGCCGTGTGCGGCCATGCTCGCTGTTCGAGCGCATATTCTCGGCGAGCTTGCGGCGCCAGCGGAACGGCCACGCGAGAAACAGTGCTTGCGCGAGTCGATTGCGCGCGAAATGCCTGAAGAGCTGATAGCCGCGATCTGCGGTGCACAGGCCATCGCCATGGGCGAGCGCAATGCGCGTACCGAACGCGGTGATCACGAACGGATCGGGCAGCCAGATCGCGCCGGCCGCTTTCATGAAACGCTTGCCCAGTAGAAAGTCGCGATTGCCGTGCATGATGTACAGCGCGATGCCACGCTCGGACAGCGTGTGCAGCAGCGCCGCAACATCGGCGACGAACGGCTCGCTCAGCATGTCGTCGCCGACCCAGTACTCGAACAGGTCGCCGAGGATGAACACCGAATCGGCCGCTTGCGCGCTCACCCGGATGAAATGCTCGAACGCGGCGACTGTGCGCGGGATCGCCTCGCTCAGATGCAGATCGGAGAGGAAGAAAAAAGGGCGCGCGGCGTGCGGGCGTTGGCCCTCGCCAGGCACGCCCGCGGCGACGCTTCGCAGCGGCGTCTCTTGCAGCATTGAAGGTGCCTGATTTCAGTTCAAAGGAGTCGACGCCACACGAGGCGCGACTCACTCATAGCCTAGCCGACGACGACAGCCTTTTCGATCACGACGTCATCGACGGGCACGTCCTGATGGAAGCCCTTCGAGCCGGTCTTGACCTTCTTGATCTTTTCGACCACGTCCATGCCTTCGACCACCTTGCCGAACACCGCGTAGCCCCAGCCTTGCGGCGTCGGCGACGAGTGGTTCAGGAAGTCGTTGTCGTTCACGTTGATGAAGAATTGCGCGGTCGCCGAATGCGGGTCGTTGGTACGCGCCATCGAGATCGAGCCGTTCTCGTTCTTGAGACCGTTGTTCGCCTCGTTGGTAATCGGCTCGGCCGTCGGCTTTTGCTTCATGCCAGGTTCGAAGCCGCCGCCCTGGATCATGAAGCCGTCGATCACGCGATGAAACACCGTGTTGTCGTAGTGGCCGGCCTTCACGTAGTTCAGGAAGTTCTCGACCGACTTCGGCGCCTTTTCAGCGTTCAGTTCGAGTTTGATGACGCCGTGGTTCGTATGCAGTTCAACCATGATGGAATCCTTTGATGAACAGGTGGATAAAAGGCGCGGCGCGTCGTCATGCCGAGGACAGGCCGCGCCGGGGCGTGGGTCGCGCTCCGCGCTTCGGCCGCGCGGTTGGCTTGCTCGTTCGTTGTTATTTGCTCACCACCGTCGCCGACTGGATCACGATCGGCTTCTGCGGCACATCGCTCATCGGGCCGCGCGTGGTGGTGGGCGTGGCTTCGATGCGCTTCACGACGTCCATGCCGTTCGTGACCTTGCCGAACACCGCGTAGCCGTTGCCGTCGGGATTCGGGTAGTCGAGATTGGCATTGTCCACCGTGTTGATGAAGAACTGCGCGGTGGCCGAATTCGGGTCGCTCGTGCGTGCCATCGCGATCGTGCCCGCGGTGTTCTTCAGACCGTTGCGGCTCTCGAGCGCAATCGGCGCGCGCGTCGGCTTCTCGGCGAAGCTTTGTGTATAGCCGCCGCCCTGGATCATGAAGCCCGGAATCACGCGATGAAAGATCGTGCCGCTATATTGGCCGGCCTTCACGTAGTCGAGGAAATTGGCGACCGTCTTTGGCGCTTTCTCGGGATAGAGTTCGACGCGGATGTCGCCCTCCGACGTCTTGAACAGCACGGACGGATGAACGGGCTGTGACCCGGCCTGCGAACCAGACTGAGCAAAAGCGGGCGCGTTTGCGATGAGGGCGGCGCTGCCGAGCGCCAACATCAACCATTTCATGAAAATCCTCGGGGTTGGAGAAAACCTGCGGCAGGCGACGAGCCCGCCGCTCAGCGCGACGGCGCCATGTACGGCGGCATGGCGAGCGAGCCATTCGGGCCGCCGAACTGGAAGCTCGGGCTGTCCGTGATATTCGACGTGGGGTGCGCGGCGGGCTCGTTCGTCGGCGCGGCGGCGGGCTGCGAGGCCGCGGCAGCGGGCGCCGGTGAGACGACCTTCTGGATCTCCGCGAGACGCTGCGAGGTCCGCGCGCTCGCCTTGCCGAGGCTCTCCGCGCGACGGTACGCGGCATCGGCGAGGCGCAGATACAAGTCGCCGAGATTCTCGAACGCGAGGCCGTAGTTCGGATTGACCTTGGTGGCCATCTCGAGCGCGCCGCGCGCTTCGGTCAGGCGGCCTTGCCGCGCGAAGAGCGTGGCGAGGTTGTTGTACGGCTCGGGCAACTCGGGATACAGCTGGGTGAGTTCGGTGAACGCGGTGATCGCTTCGTCGTCGCGATTCAGATGCACGAGCACGTTCGCGCGTTTGAACTTCGCCTGTGCGTCGTGCGGATTCGCGGCGACTCGGGCATCGAGTTGGGACAGTGCGGCTTGCCAGTTTTGCTGCGCGATCGACGCGTCGATTTCCGGCGTGTCGTCACGCACGGCGGGGCCTTGCGGCATCACCGCGGCCTTCTGCGCATAAGCGCTCGCGACCGGCACGGCGGCAAGCGCGGCAACGACCGTGACGCGCCACGCGAAGGCGCGCGCCGCTTCGAAAGTAACGCGGCCAACAGCGCCGCCGACAACGTTGCCAAACGCCGTGGTGGCGAGGGTCGCAGCGCTATGCGCGCGGCCGCTGGAGTGTTTCATAGGCTCAGGTCTGGATGTTATACTCCGAGCCATTCTAACAAAAGGTCTGCGCGTTCCGTCGAACCGCCGACTGTCTTTTCGCCACTCGTGGCCGTCTCCGCCCGGTTCGCAGCGTCGTCGGCAGCCTGATCGCTGCACGAGGTGCGCCGGTTTCGGCTGTATGCGATGCACCCGCTGTCGTCTTCGTTTCGCGGGTCGCGGCGCGCATGAAGCACAATGCGGACTTCTTTCGGCCCACGCACCGTTCTCTATGGAATCTCTGCGCATCTACAACACGCTCGCGCGTGACAAACAGACTTTCGTGCCGCTTCGTGCCGGGGTCGTGAAGATGTACGTCTGCGGGATGACCGTGTACGACTATTGTCACGTCGGTCATGCGCGCGTGATGGTCGTGTTCGACATCGTGCAGCGCTGGTTGCGCACACTCGGCTACGACGTGACCTACGTGCGCAACATCACCGATATCGACGACAAGATCATCAAGCGCGCAGTCGAGAACGGCGAAACCATCAAATCGCTGACTGATCGCTTCATCACCGCGCTGCACGAAGACGCGGACGCGCTCGGCATCGAGCGCCCGGACATCGAGCCGCGCGCGACCGACTTCATTGCGCAGATGCTCGGCATGATCGAAACGCTCGAGAAAAACGGCTACGCGTACCAGGCAAGCGACGGCGACGTCAACTACGCGGTACGCAAATTCGAAGGCTACGGAAAGCTGTCGGGCAAGTCGCTCGAAGACCTGCGCGCGGGCGAACGGGTCGCGGCCAACGACGCGAAACAGGATCCGCTCGACTTCGTGCTATGGAAGCAGGCGAAGCCCGAGGAACCGGTCGACACCGGCTGGGATTCGAAGTACGGCCGCGGTCGTCCCGGCTGGCACATCGAGTGCTCGGCGATGGGCTGCACGCTGCTCGGTGAACAGTTCGACATTCACGGTGGCGGGCAGGACTTGCAGTTTCCGCACCACGAAAACGAGATCGCGCAAAGCGAGGCCGCGACCGGACAAACATTCGTCAATTACTGGATGCACAACGGCTACGTACAGATCGACAATGAGAAGATGTCGAAGTCGTTGAACAATTTTTTTACGATTCGCGAAGTGCTCGCGCAGTACGATGCAGAGGTGGTGCGTTTCTTCATCGCGCGCGCGCATTACCGCTCGCCGCTGAACTATAGCGACGTGCATATCGACGACGCGCGCAATGCACTCGCGCGTTTGTACACGGCGTTGAAAGACGTGACACCCGATAGCGCCGAGCTTGACTGGAACGAAGCGCATGCGCAGCGCTTCCGGGCGGCGATGAACGACGACTTCAACACGCCGGTGGCCGTGTCGGTGCTGTTCGAACTGGCCACTGAGTTGAACCGCACGCGCGACCCCGCGCTGGCCCGTCAATTGCACGCGCTTGGCGCGGTGCTCGGGCTGCTCGGACGCGAACCGCGTGCCTACCTGCAGCAGGCAGCGGGTGCTGCAGCCGAAGGCGCGCTCGAGCCCGCCGCGATCGAAGCGAAGATCGCCGCGCGCATCGCCGCCAAGCAGGCAAAGGACTATGCGGCAGCAGACCGGATCCGGGCTGAATTGCTCGATGCCGGCGTTGCCCTTGAAGACAAACCCGGCGGGTTGACCGAGTGGCGGCGCGTGTGAGCGCACCTCGTACTTCCCTCTGAACGACTCGCCAGGCAGGAGGCAGGATGGCAACGGCCACGAAGACGCCGGCTAAACGCGCGGCGTCTCAAACCAGGGCGGCAGCCGCGGCGTCGGCTGCCGCGGCTAAGTCGACGCGTACGTCGACTCGCGCGGGCGGCAACGCGGTAGACAAAGCGTCGTCGAAAGCGGCCGGGGCGGCGGCGAAAGCTGGCTCTGCCGCGGCTAAGAAGAGCACCGCCAAACGTTCGCTCAATGGCGCGGGCGGCGCGCTCACCGAAGCCGCGCATGCGCCGGCTGCGAAGCGCGCGAAAACGGCGTCGCGCGCAAAGCCCAACGGCGCATTGCCGGCCGAGCTCGGCGGCGACGTGCAGGAGCTCGCACGCGACATGAACGCGGGCGAAGTCGTGCGCAAGACGCGCGTGTCGGCCGCGTCGGCGAGTGCGGTCAGCGCGGGCGGGGAAGCGGCCGGTGTCGCATCGCTTGCGAACGAAGTCGCCGTGCCGGTGCAGATCGGCGGTCTCGCGCCTGAGGTCACGCGTCCCGCGTATTGGGACAAGGCGTGCGCGGATCTCGTCAAGCGCGATCGCATTCTGAAGAAGCTGATTCCAAAGTTCGGCCCCGTGCATCTGCTCAGTCGTGGCGATCCGTTCGTCACGCTCGCGCGCTCGGTGGTCGGCCAGCAGATTTCGGTCGCGTCGGCGCAGGCGGTGTGGTCGAAGGTCGAAGCAGCGTGTCCGAAACTCGTGCCGCAACAGTTCATCAAGCTCGGGCTCGAGAAGCTCAACGCGTGCGGTTTGTCCAAACGCAAGGCCGAGTACGTACTCGATCTCGCGCAGCATTTCGTGTCGGGCGCGTTGCACGTCGGCAAGTGGACGTCGATGGACGACGAGGCAGTGATCGCCGAACTCACGCAGATTCGCGGCATCGGCCGCTGGACCGCGGAGATGTTCCTGATCTTCAACCTGTCGCGCCCCGACGTACTGCCGCTCGACGACCTCGGCCTGATCCGGGCGATCAGCGTCAACTATTTCAGCGGTGAACCCGTCACGCGCAGCGAAGCGCGCGAGGTTGCCGCGAACTGGGAGCCGTGGCGCACCGTCGCGACCTGGTACATGTGGCGTAGTCTCGATCCGTTGCCGGTCGACTATTGAAGAAGAACAGGAAACCAAACCGTCTCACAGACTATCGCGTATATGATCTCGATAGTTGAGAAATGGTTTTGACATCGGCGCGCGCGGTTAGAATACGCGCTGCCCGGTAAGTCCAAGGATTACAACCAATGAAGACCACGTTTCTGGATTTCGAACAGCCGATCGCTGAACTCGAAGCGAAGATCGAAGAATTGCGCTTCGTGCAGGACGACTCGGCCGTCGATATTTCGGAAGAGATCGAGCGGCTGTCCAAGAAGAGCCAGCAGCTCACCAAAGATCTGTATGCGAACCTCACACCGTGGCAGGTTTCGCAAATCGCCCGTCATCCGCAGCGTCCGTACACGTTCGACTACGTGAGTGAGCTGTTTACCGACTTCCATGAACTGCATGGCGACCGTAACTTCGCGGACGATCTGTCGATCGTCGGCGGTCTCGCGCGGTTCAACGGCCAGGCGTGCATGGTGATCGGTCATCAGAAAGGCCGTGACACCAAGGAGCGCGCACTGCGCAACTTCGGCATGCCACGTCCGGAAGGCTATCGCAAGGCGGAACGTCTGATGCGCCTCGCCGAGAAGTTCGGGCTGCCGATCTTCACGTTCATCGACACGCCGGGCGCATACCCCGGCATCGGCGCGGAAGAGCGCGGCCAGTCCGAAGCGATCGGCCGCAATCTGTATGTGATGGCCGAGCTGAAGACGCCGCTGATCGCGACGATCATCGGCGAGGGCGGCTCGGGCGGCGCACTCGCTATCGCGGTGGGCGACAGCGTGCTGATGTTGCAGTTCTCGACCTACTCGGTGATCTCGCCGGAAGGCTGCGCGTCGATCCTGTGGAAGAGCGCCGCGAAGGCGCCGGAAGCGGCTGAAGCGCTCGGCCTCACTGCACATCGTCTGAAGGCGCTCGGTCTGATCGACAAGATCGTCAACGAGCCGCTCGGTGGCGCGCATCGCGATCCGAAGGGCATGGCCGCGATGCTGCGCCGCGCGCTCGCCGATTCGCTGCGCCAGTTCCAGGGTATGAGCACCAACGACCTGCGCCAACGCCGTTTCGAACGGCTGATGGCGTACGGCAAATTCAAGGAAACGACGCCGGGCGCATAAGCCCCGCGCGTTGGCCTGTCTCTTTCGCTCACCGGCGCCTGCTGCGCTAACGACGTGACCACCACCGCCGACTCATCCGCCGAGCGCCTCGTGATCGAGGCGCTCGGCGCGGCGCTGTCCGCGCTCGATCCGAACACACGCATGGCGGTCGCATTCAGCGGTGGCGTCGATTCGAGCGTGCTGCTCGATGCGGCGGTGCGCGTCGCGGGTGCCTCGCGTTGTATCGCGTTGCACGTGCATCATGGTTTGAGTCCGCATGCCGATGCGTGGCTCGCGCATTGCGAGGCATTCGCGCGCGAACGCGGCGTCGACTTCGACGCGCGACGTGTGGACGTTTCGCGCGCGCCGGGCGTGAGCATCGAGGCCGCGGCGCGCGACGCGCGTTATCGCGCGCTCGACGCGATGTGCGCAACGCACGGCATTCACACGCTGTGGCTCGCGCACCATGCGGACGATCAGGCCGAGACCGTGCTGCTGCAGCTGCTGCGCGGCGCGGGGCTCGCGGGTCTCGCGGCGATGGCGCCAGGCTTGTTGCCCGCGGGTGCGTCTGCGACCCGCGTGCGGCCGCTGCTGCATCTGCTGCGCGCGCAGCTTGAACATTACGCAAGCGTGCGCAAGCTGCGCTGGATCGACGACGAATCGAACGCGGACACGCGTTATGCGCGCAATGCATTGCGTCATCAGGTGATGCCGGCGCTCGCGGTGCACTTCCCCGGTTTTCGCGATGCGCTCGCGCGCACGGCCGCTCATGCAGCGTCGGCGCAGCGGTTGCTCGATACGCTTGCGCACGCCGACATGCAGAGCGCGTCGCGCGATGAAGGACGCGCGCTCGCGCACGAGGTCCTGCTCGCGTTCGACGACGATCGCGCGCTGAATCTGCTGCGCTATTGGATGCGCTCGCTCGGCCTCGTCGCGGCATCGAGCGCGCGTGTCGCGGATGCGCTGCGGCAGTTGCGCGAAGTCGGTGCGGGGCAGGACGGGCATCGTCTGCGCATCGATCATGCGGGGCATGCGTTGCGCAGCTATCGCGGACTCATCTACTGGGAAGCCGGCGACAGCAGCGAGCCAGCCGACGAAACCGCGCTCGTCGAGCGCGAGATCAGTGAACTCGAGTGGCAGGGGCAAGAAGTCTGGCATGTGCCGCAATGGCGCGGCACGTTCGTGTTCGCGGTGGTGGATGCAGCCTCTGCTTCCAACGTTGGGGACGCTTCGCCGGGCGCGCCAGCTCACGAAGCATTCGACACGGTTCCCCTCAGCGTCCTGCAACGCGCATCGCTAAGCGTGCGAGCGCGCCGCGGCGGCGAACGCATGCGCATCGGCGCGCCGAATACGCCGGGCCGCACGCTGAAAAACCTGTTTCAGGAGCGCGGCATTCCCGCATGGAAGCGCGACGTGCCATTGCTCTACGTCGGCGATGAACTGCTGTTCGTGCCGCGCATCGGCGTGAATCGCGCGGCAGTGCGCGACGCGTCTCGAGAGCGCGAGGCGTGCGTGAAAATCGCCTGGCGCGAGGATCTGCTGATCGCCTGAACGCCGATCGGACGGTCGCGCAAGCCGCGCGGGCAAATGTCGAAGGCGTGAAATAGGGTGCAAATCAACGATAAAACAGGCCATTGCAAGCCTGATTTGAAGCATCTGGACCCCTCGTTGCGTCTTGTCTTTTGGCGCCCAATCAGGTACTTTAGCTGTTTGCCCGACCCGATTTCGCCGTCGCTTTTGTCGCTATCGGTCGTTAGTGCCGGCTGGCGAGCGCGATCCGTCGCTGCCGTTCAAATCCGATCAGCCATTTGCGATTTCATCCCGGGCAAATCCGCGCGTGTTTCACGCGTGCTGCATCTACGCCGCCACACACTTTGCCGCCGTTCACGAGACGTTGCGCCCCTGTGCTTTCTGTGCGGTCGTCTCCAGCGCGCCAGCGCGGTTTCTCTTCCAGTTCAGAACGACAATGGCACTCATCGTACATAAATACGGCGGCACCTCGATGGGCTCGGTCGAGCGCATCAAGAACGTCGCCAGGCGCGTCGCGAAATGGCACAAGGCTGGCCATCAGATGGTCGTCGTGCCGTCGGCAATGTCCGGCGAAACCAACCGCCTGCTTGGCCTCGCGAAAGAAATCACGACTCAACCGAGCCCGCGTGAACTCGACATGATCGCCGCCACCGGCGAGCAGGTCAGCTCGGGTCTGCTCGCCATCGCGCTGCACGAAGCCGGCGTCGAAGCCGTCAGCTACGCAGGCTGGCAGGTGCCGGTCAAAACGGATAGCGCGTTCACGAAAGCGCGCATCAGCGACATCGACGGCGAGCGCGTCAAGCGCGACCTCGCGGCCGGCAAAGTGGTCGTGATCACGGGCTTCCAGGGGATCGACCCGGACGGCAACATCACGACACTCGGCCGCGGCGGCTCGGACACGTCGGCCGTCGCGGTCGCGGCCGCGCTAGAAGCCGACGAGTGCCTGATCTACACAGACGTCGACGGTGTGTACACGACGGACCCGCGCGTTGTCGAAGAAGCGCGCCGGCTCGATCGCGTGACGTTCGAAGAAATGCTGGAAATGGCCAGCCTGGGTTCGAAGGTGCTGCAGATCCGCTCGGTGGAATTCGCCGGCAAATATCAGGTGAAGACACGCGTGCTGTCGAGCCTGACCGATCCGCTGATGCCGCTCGACGAAGAAATGAAGTCGGGCACCCTGATTACTTTTGAAGAAGACGAGACCATGGAAAAAGCAGTCATCTCGGGCATTGCGTTCCAGCGCGACGAAGCGCGTATTGCCGTGATGGGTGTGCCCGACAAGCCGGGCATCGCGTATCAGATCCTCGGCCCGGTGGCGGACGCGAATATCGACGTCGACATGATCATCCAGAACCAGAGCGTTGAAGGCAAGACGGCGTTCACCTTCACGGTTGGCCGCGGCGACTATGCGCGTGCAATGGAGATCCTCACCGGCACCGTGAAGGCGCACGTGCAGGCCGAGCAGGTGCTGGGCGACCCGAAGGTGTCGAAGGTATCGGTGGTCGGCGTTGGGATGCGCTCGCACGTCGGCATCGCGAGCAAGATGTTCCGCACGCTGTCGGAAGAGGGCATCAATATCCAGATGATCTCCACATCCGAAATCAAGATTTCGGTATTGATCGACGAAAAGTATATGGAGCTCGCAGTGCGCGCGCTGCATAAGGCCTTCGAACTCGATCAGGCGTAAAAGTCGGGAAAAACGGGGTGCTCCAGAGCGCCCCGTTGCTTTATGGCGTTCATGTGAACGAATGCGCCGCGGGGCGCCTCTTTGGCACAAATAATATTCTCCGGAGATTGACCTTCTCGGCCTGGCCCGCTATTATCTTGGCTTCGTCGCACTGACTCCCTGTGCGACAGAAAGTTTGGGAGACGTGGCCGAGAGGTCGAAGGCACTCCCCTGCTAAGGGAGCATCTGGGCCAAAACCTGGATCGAGGGTTCGAATCCCTCCGTCTCCGCCAGCAATGGTGGCGAAACCCCGCAGAGTCTAGGCTCTGCGGGGTTTTTGTTTTTCCGGGTCATTTTTTTTGGTTTTGATCTCACCGTCAGGCATGGCTATGTCCCGAGTTTGATATGCAGGTCTACTGATCAATGCATGGCGCCGTTGGCGCTCCACGCTGGTCAAAGACAACTCGAAGGGCAATGGAATCTTCACGGCGGTGGGCCGCGCATCATCCGCCTGGTGGCGCAAATGTCGCTTCAAATTGGCTGGCCCTGCGCTTTCCACCTAATCGTCACGTCCCCCGCCAAGCACCCCCGACCACCGGGAGGTCTCGCTTTACGGATGGTCCTCTACGGCCGCAATGCGGCAGCCTGTAGGTTCTTTTGATTTTCGCGATAATCTTTTTAAGATGCGATACGGCGCGAATCCAATGTCGAAACGTAAAAAATTGTCTCGGTACGTCCATCGATGTCAGTCGGGCATTTGCACTTATTGACAGATATTTCGTGCTTATACTATCTCGCATTGGGGCGGACGCCCGCACAATATGCACTGGTAAGGTGTCGCAGCCGGTCAGTGCGTTCATCCACGCTATCTGGACAAGTAAAGATAAGCCGTGTGAGTGAATGGGCGTTACGATTTTGCGTGAGATGTGGAAGTCAGGTTGCAAAGATGCAGTGGTGGTAGGTAATCATGTCTGGAGGTGAGTTTTGCTTACTAAGATCGCTATCGCGGACAGCAGTTCTATTCTGCGAATAGGAATGCGATGTGTTTTGCGAAGGCAAGCTGGCTTGAGCGTGGTTGGCGAGGCTGAGACCTCTACGGCAATCGTCGAATTGCTTCGGGAAGAGGAAGTCGACGTGCTGCTGAGCGACTTCGAGATCCCCGGGAAGATGTACCGGGACGGCACTGCCCTGATGGCACTGCTGCGTTGCACCTATCCTTCGACCAAAGTCATCTTCGTCACCGCGCTCACCAACCCTTTGCTATTGAAAGCGATAATCAGATCGCGTGCCCATGGCGTGCTGCTGAAAAGCGACTCGCCGGAAGAATTAATTAGCGCGGTGCGCGCCGTTTCACGCGGCCAATTCTATGTCGCGCCGTCGGTGCGGCGCATCTCCGGTATTACCCATTGCGAAGAATTCGACACGACGAAAACCGCACGTCTGTCGGTGCGGGAAGGAGAAGTGCTGCGCCTGTACGTCAGCGGCATGAGTATCAGCGAAATCGCGGCATTAAGTCATCGGAGCCTGCAAACCGTCAGTACCCAGCGCAAGCAGGGGATGAAAAAGCTCGGCTTTACCAACGACCGCGAATTGTTTGAATACATGCTGCCTTTGCGCAGTTAGTTTGCCCGAAAACGGCCGACGTACACGGTTCGCTTAGAGCCTGCAAGCGTGCGGATTCGATTTATTAAATATCACAGTCATTGGCTAATAAAAATGGTTATAAGCCGACGCGTTCTAATTCAGGTTGGTTCAGGCTTTTCGAATCACGCAAACGATGCATGATGCGCTGGCGGCGACGCGGATCGGCTATCGCATCGGCAGCCACCGACGGCTTGGATGCGCTCGGCACGCTGTGCACGACCGAGCGCAATCCGCTGCGAGCGAGATACGGCGGGGTCTGCATCGACGTAGTAGCGGCGGGCCATACGCAGCGATCGGTCGCGGACGCGCCAGATTCAGCGCCACCCGCAACGAGTCTGTCTGATTGAGCCGATCCCGCCACTGACGGCGATCGCGTCGGTCAGAACGCGTGCCGCAACCCCACCATGCCGACGAACTGCGACGGACCGGACGACGGCGTCGCGTTCTGCGAGTCGCCGACCACCGCGACGGCGTCGGCAATGGTCACGCCGCTGCCCGATGCGATCAGCGACTTGCCGCTTGCATGCTGATAGGCCTCGAGCGCGTACAGCGTGGTGCGCGTCGACAGGCTATAAGTCTGTTCGAGCGAGATCTGATGATAGTGCGCCGGATCGCTGATGCCGTTCGCCTTGCTTGCCTGGGTGAAGCTATAACCGCCGCCGACGGTCACACTCGGCGTGATCCGGTACGTCGCAATCGCACCGTAAGTGTTGAACACGGCCTTGTCGAAGAACAGCGACCCGTGGCCCGGCGCATATTGCACGTTCGAGTAGTTGAGGCCCACCATCAGATCGTGCCACGTGTAGCGGCCCGCCGCGGCGAACAACTGCGTGCTGCGCGCGCTTGCGTATCCGTTGTTGACCGGCGAGTTGATCGCGAAGCTGCCGAGCGCCGCGCTCGTCGCGATGTCCTTCAGCTTCACGTAGCCGACCGCGAGCGACACGGGCTGGAAGTCATAACGCAGCGCCGCGCTGAACAGGCTGCCGTTCGCGACGCTGCCAGGTACGCCGCCAAGACCGTACTGTGCGCTGGCCTGCAGGCCAGCGATCGTCGGCGATAGGTAGGTTACCGAATTATTGAAGCGCAGCGTCGTGTCGAGGGCGTCGACATCGCCGGGGTGTGCGCCGGTCGCGCCGGTCAGCACGCCAGTCGGCCCCAGCGCGCCGACCATCTGGAAGTAGGGCGTGTACTGGCGGCCGAGCGTCACGGTGCCATAGCGATCGTTCGCGAGACCGACATAGGCCTGGCGGTTGAACATATACCCAGCGGTGCTTTGCGCGCCGGTCAGCGAATTGAAGCCGCTCTCCAACCGGAAGATCGCCTTCGTGCCGCCGCCGAGATCTTCAGAGCCGAGAAAGCCGAACTTACTCGCCTGCAGGTTGCCCTGGCTCATGTAGAAGTTCGAATGCCCCTTCTGGTTGCTGACGTAGGCGAACGCATTGTCGACCACGCCGTACAGCGTGACGCTGCTTTGCGCCGACGCGCTGGTGGACCATGCGGCGCCCGCGAACGGCAGGCAGCAGAGGACGAACGCGCGGGTGCGCGCGCGCTGGTTTTTTTTCATGATTGGGACGTCTCCAGACTGAATGGATGGCCCGATCCCTCGGGCCGGTGCGGTTTGTCGTTCGGTGCGTTTCAGTGCGGCAATGAAATCGTCAGACAGCGCCAGCCGTCCACGAGGTGATCGGCTGCGAGCGTGCCGTTGGTGCACTCGATCGCGCGTGTTTCGTGCATCGGCAGGAACACGCGCACTTGCGGCTGCGCGCACGGCATCCATTGCGAACGCTCGAGCGTCACGCGCAAGGTGTTCGCGTCGCCCGTCAGCGTGACGTTCCAGCGGCCTTGCTCGCCGTTGCGCCAGGCTTCGGTCTCGCCGTCGTCCTCGATCGACCCGCCATGCGCGGTGCCTGCGCCGGCATACGGCACCGCGAGGAACGCGCGCTCGTCGGCGGGACGGCCGAAGTGCTGCTCTGCGACGTTGAGGGGAATCACGCCGCCTTCACGCAACAGGAACACCGGACGCTCGAACGGCGCAGGCAGCGTGACGGTCTGGCCGCCGTCGAACGCCTCGCCGCTCCAGTACGACACCCAGCGCGAACCGGTCGGCAGGTACACGTCGCGCGTGCTCTGGCCTGGATCTACCACCGGCGCGACCAGCATCGACGCGCCGAGCATCATGTCGTCGCCATCGACGAGGCAGCGCGGATCGTGCGGAAACTCCGCGAACAGCGGCCGCAGCACCGGCTCGTACGCGCTATGCGATTGCCACAGCAGCTCGTACAGATACGGGATCAGACGATAGCGCAGCTTGATCAGCTCAGCCACGTGCCGTGTGACTTCAGGATGCATCCACGGTTCGTTGACGGTGCCGTCGTCGTTCCACGAGTGAATCGAAAAGCGCGGCAGGAAGATACCGAACGCGACCCAGCGCGCGAGCAGCTCCGGCTCCGGCGCCGGACCCGAGAAGCCGCCGATGTCGTGGCCGCTATTCGACACGCCCGACATCGCGAGCCCGAGCCCCATCTTCAGATCGAAGCGCAGCGTTTCCCACGACGTGTAGTTGTCGCCGGACCACGTCTGTACGTAGCGATGCATGCCCACGCCGCCCGAGCGCGACACGAGGAACGGCCGTTTGTCGGGCGCGTGCTCGCGCTGCGCGTCGTGCGACGCGCGCATCATCAGCTGCGTTTGCAATACCTTCGCCTGGCCTGCCGGATAAGGTTTGCCGAAGCCGCGTGCGGTCGCTCGCGGCGACCAGATCTCGAACTCGTTGTTGTCGTTCCAGGTGGCCGCGATGCCGTATTTGAGCAGCGAGTCCTTCACGCGCGCTTTCCACCAGTCGATCGTCGCGGGATTCGTGAAGTCGAGATACGCGCCGACTTCGTCCCAGAACTGCACCCATGCGGGCTCGCCATCTGGCGCTTGGATCAGCAGGCCGGCTCGAGCGACGTCGTCGAACGCCGGGTGATCCTGCAGCAGACACGGCTTGATGTTCGCGCACAGGCGCACCCCGTAATCGAGATAGCTTTGCACGAAGCCGTCGATGTCCGGAAACTTCTCGTGATTCCAGTTGAACACGTAGCGCTTCGGCCCGATCGAGGTATAGCCCGACGACAGATGGAAAGAATCGCACAGCACGTCGTGTTCGCGGCAGCGCTCGATGAATTCGCCCATCTGCTTTTGCGCGTCCGGCGCGTCGGTGTAGCTCATCGTCGAGCCCGAGTAGCCGAGGCCCCACTTCGGCATCCACGCGGGACGTCCGGTGAGCCACGTGAAGCGGCGCACCGCGTCGAGCGGCGAACCTGGCGACGCGATGAAGTAGTAGTCGAGGTCGCCATGCTCGGCGATGAAGTGCCGATAGTGGCCGTGGTAGTTATCGAGCTCGCGGCCCATGTCGAAGCGGCAATCGGCGAGCGTGTCGTAGAAGAGGCCGAAGCCCGTCGACGTCTGCGGTTGCCACGTCACGTAGAACGGGATGTGCTTGTACAGCGGGTCCGTGGTGCGCGCGCTGTAGCCCATCGCGTCGATGTTGCGCATCTCGTAGCTTTGCTGCGCGCGGTCGAGCGAGCCGGCACGCTCGCCGAGCCCCACATACATTTCGTCGCGGCGCCGCTCGACGTAGTGATAGACGCGCGAATCCCACCAGCCGAAGTTGTAGGCCTGGGTCTTGCGATCGCTCATTACGCGATGCCACGTGCCTTCGTGCCGGATGTCCCAGGCGCAAGCGCCGCCTTCGAGCGCGACGCTCACGCGCACGCGTGCCGTTTCGATCACGACGTGATCGGCATCTTCGTTCACCGTGAATGGGGGCGGCGTGAAACCGCTCAGGTCGCGGCGCTCGCGGCCTTCGAGCGGCACGTCGTCCGCGCCGGGCGCGATCGCCCACGTGCGCGGGCCGCGCGTTTGGCCGTCCGGCAGCACCAGCACGCGGATGATGTCCTCGGCGAGCACGAACAACTCGATGCGGCAATCCGGCTGCGCGCTCAGCACGACCGGGTTGCCCGCGGGGTGGCGCGCGGGGTGGCGCGCGTTAGTGACGAGCGCGAAGCGCGGCGGATGTTTGAGATTGAGTGAACGCATAATGAGTCTTCGAGGGAGGTCAGGCAGCAGTGTTGACGCTCAGATCCGCGCGGCGCGCGCGGCCGTGGCGCGGCACGCCGCGCATCAGGATGACCAGCAGCGTCGCGCCGATGATGTCGAACGCGCCGAGCGCGCCGAACAGCGGCGTGTAGCCGATCGAATCGGCGAGCGCGCCAACCATCAGCGAGAAGCCGAGGCCGCCGATCCACGCGGCCATGCCCGCGAAGCCGGCGACGGTGCCGACTTCGCCCGGATCGAATACGTCGGCGGCGAGCGTGTTGACGAGCGCGGAGATCATCTGGTGTGCGAAGCCGCCGACGCAGAAGAGGGCGATGGCCTGGTACGGCGATGCGACCAGACCGATCGACGCCGGCCCGATCATCATCACTGCGCCGAGCACGACGCCCGAGATACGCGACCAAATCAGCGGCACGCGAAAATGCTTCATCAGGAACGGCGACAGATAGCCGCCGAACAGACCGCCCAGGTCCGCGGCGAGAAACGGCAGCCACGCGAACATCGCGATCTGTTTCAGATCCATATGACGCTGTGTGGCGAGATACAGCGGAATCCAGAAGCTGAACGTCTGCCACGCAGGCTCGGCAAAAAAACGCGCTTGCGCGATCGCCCAGAAGCGGCGTGTGCGCAGCACTTCACGCACGCTCGCGCGGCGCGCCGCGGGCGGTGCCTGGCCTTCGACGATCACGGTGCGCTCGGCGTCGCTCACGCGCTTGTGTTCGGCGGGCGAGCGGTACAGCACGAACCACGCGGCGGCCCACACGAAGCCCAGTGCACCGGTCACCGCAAACGCGCTTTGCCAGCCGTAGCGCAGCGACAGGAACACCACGAGCGGCGGCGCGAGCAGCGAGCCCAACGAGGTGCCGGCATTGAAATAGCCGACCGCGACGGATTTCTCGCGATCGGGAAACCACTCGGCGACGACCTTCATGCCGGCCGGAATTGCGACCGCTTCCGATAGGCCCATGAAGCCGCGCAACGCCGCGAGCGAAAACCAACTGCCCGCGAAACCGTGGAATACGCCGGTCAGCGACCACAGGCACGCGAACAGCGCGAAGCCGAGGCGCAGGCCGATCAGATCGATGATCAGGCCGCAGACGGGCTGCATCACCGTATAGCCGACCTGGAACGCGCCGACCACGTACGAGTACTGCCGCGTGCTCATGTGCAGCAGCTTCATCAGCTCGGGCGCCATCACGCCGAGCGCGTTGCGCGACAGGTAGTTGACGATCGTCCCAACGCAAACGAGGGCGATGATCCACCAGCGCAATCCCTTGATCGTTTTCAAAATCAGTCTCCGTGGCGCACCGGAGTCATCGCTTAGGGAAGCAATGCCCGGTCATGCGCGAATTCGAACATTTATTCTGTCTGTGCTGGCGGTCATCCTACCACTTGAGGTACCACTAGATATTCGGGAAAACCATAGTCGTTGCGCTGTTCATCCACATTTTGTTGCGCAAAAGGATGATTTTTCTGAACGGGCATCGACCGGTCGTCCGATGACACAAAGCAGAAATTGCCGGCCTTGGATGTTCTTTCGAACATCGGATGTTCGTTTGCGCTAGGTTGCACGAGTGAGGCCATCGCCCGCGCGGGCGGCGCTTTTCACCAGCCGTCCGAAGATGTAACGAAACGTTACGCCGCCGTGACGGACGCGATTTTCAGCATCAGTTATTACAAGGTTGAAATACGCACGTTGCTGCGTTGCGTTATATTTCCGCCAACAAAACGTGTTCCTACAAAGGTGATCAATGAAGTCCGTTCGTCTTGTTCCGCTTATGCTGGGCGTGTTGACGTTGGCGGCATCGGGTGCCGCGACCGCCGCCGGGCTCAACATCGGGGTGAACATCGGCATTCCCGCGCCGGTCTACGTCGCGCCGGCTCCGGTCTACGCACCGCCGCCTCCGCCGCCACCTCCCGTCGTCTATCAGCCGGCTCCCGTGTACTACGGCGGCCCGCAAGTCGTGATCGGCTGGCATGGCGACCGGTACTGGGACGGCCGTCGCTACTGGGCGCGTGACGACTGGTATCGTCACCATCCGCCGGGCCGCGGCGACTATGCGCGCGGTCACTATGACCAGCATCGTGGCTGGCATTGAGTCGGACCGCGTCGTGCACAGCGGCGCCCCGACCGGCCGCAGCGATCGCAGAACCGCCCTTCGAGGGCGGTTTTTGTTTTGGCGCTGAAACATCCAGCGCTAACGCATTTCGTCGCAGACGCGCGCGCGCCGGATCGCGCAAGCCAATTGGGTAGAATCCCCCACATCGCCACTGCCCACTGACCAGCACGACTCCATGACAACCGGCTCGCGACGGGTTCAAACGCCTGAGGGACTTCGACACAGCGTGATCCACGGACCCTTGCGCGCCGCATTCGCCGTCGCGTTGCTGTGCGCGAGTCTGCTCGTCGCGCCACACGCGCATGCCGCGCATGCGATCGCGCAATACGGCGAGCCGAAATATCCGGCCGGCTTCAGACACTTCGATTACGTCAATCCCGCGGCGCCCAAAGGCGGCACGCTCGTGCTCGCCAACCCGAGCCGCCTGACGAGCTTCGACAAGTTCAATCCGTTCACGCTGCGCGGCAATGCCGCGCCCGGCCTCGAGATGATGTTCGAGAGCCTGACGATCGGCAGCAGCGATGAAGTCGCGTCCGCCTACGGGCTGCTCGCCGACGACATCGTCGTCGCGCCCGACGGCCTGTCGGTCACCTTCCACATCAATCCGCGCGCGCGCTTTTCGAACGGCGACCCTGTCACCGCCGGCGACGTCAAGTTCTCGCTCGACACGCTCAAGAGCCCGCAGGCCGCGCCGCAGTACGCGTCGATTTTCAGCGCAATCGAGCGCGCGGTCGTCGTCGATCCGGCCACGGTGCGCTTCGAGTTTCGCGAGCGCAATCGCGAATTGCCGTTGATCGCGGGCAGCATGCCGGTGTTCTCGCGCAAGTGGGGGATGAAGCCGGACGGCAGCCGCATTCCGTTCGATCAGCTCGCGTTCGACAAGCCCGTCGGCAGCGGGCCGTATCTGATCGACAGTTACGACAACGGCCGCACGATCACCTTCAAACGCGACCCGCAGTACTGGGGCGCCGATCTGCCGGTGCGCGTCGGCATGAACAACTTCGATCGCATCGTCTACAAGCTGTATGCGGATAGCACCGCGCGGCTCGAGGCGTTCAAGGCCGGCGAATACGATGCGCTCGTCGAATATGTCGCGCGCAACTGGGTGCGGCGCGACGTCGGCAAGAAATTCGACAGCGGCGAGCTGATCAAGCGCGAGTTCCCGCAGCACAACGGCACCGGCATGCAGGGCTTTTTCCTGAACACGCGCCGCCCGCTGTTCCAGGACGTGCGGGTACGCAAAGCGCTCGATCTCGCGCTCGACTTTCAATGGCTGAACCGCCAGCTGTTTTTCAGTCAGTACGCGCGCATCGACAGCTACTTCGCCAACACCGAATGGCAAGCGAAGGGGCTGCCGTCGCCGGGCGAGCTCGCGCTGCTCGAGCCGTTTCGCGCCCAACTCGACCCGGCGGTATTCGGGCCGATGCCGAAGCAGCCCAATACCGATCCGCCCGGCTCCCTGCGCGCCAACCTGCTGCAGGCGCGCGATCTGCTGCAGCAGGCCGGCTGGACCTATCGCGACGGCGCGCTGCGCAACGCGAACGGCGAGCCGTTTCAGTTCGAGATACTCGACGACTCGGGTTCGGCCTCGTCGATGGAGCCGATCATCGCGACCTTCACGCGCAATCTGCAAAAGCTCGGCATCACCGCGAACTTCCGCACCACCGACTTCGCGGTCTATCAGAAGCGGCTCGATGCATTCGACTTCGACGTGACGACGATTCGCATGCCCGACGTCCAGGTGCCGGGCGCCGAGCAGATCACCCGCTTTGGCAGCAAGGCCGCCGATACCCCCGGCTCGGACAACGCGATCGGCCTGAAGTCGCCGGCCGTCGACGCGGTGCTCGACGCGCTCGTGCATGCGCAAACGCGCGAGCAGCTGACCGACGCCGCGCACGCGCTCGACCGTCTGCTGATGCATGGCTACTATGTGGTGCCGCACTGGTACAGCGGCACGCATCGCGTCGCGTTCAAACGCGGGCTCGCGTGGCCGAAGACGCTGCCGCTGTACTATGGCGCGGAAGGCTGGATCACGACGATGTGGTGGTACGCGGATCCGCAGGCGCGCTCGCACACTGGCACCGTCGACTGATCCGCGGACCGATCGCCCCCAACCATCGCCTTCGCACCGGAACACCGCCTATGTGGAGCTACATCCTCAAACGCCTGCTGCTGATGATCCCGACGCTGCTCGGCGTGCTGACGCTGACCTTCGTCGTGATCCAGTTCGTGCCGGGCGGCCCCGTCGAGCAGATGCAGCACGAGCTGCGCAAGGGCGCGGAGGGCGCCTCGCCGTTCGGGCTGCGCTCGCACAGCGGCGTCGACGCGCAACAGATCGCGCAACTCAAGCAGCTGTACGGCTTCGACAAGCCGCCGCTCGAACGCTACGTGCTGATGCTCAAGCGCTTCGCAACCTTCGACCTCGGCCAGAGCTATTTCCGCCATCAGAGCGTGTGGTCGCTGATCGTCTCCAAGCTGCCGGTGTCGATCAGCATCGGCCTATGGACGTTCTTTCTCACCTACCTGATATCGGTGCCGCTCGGCATCGCGAAGGCGGTGCGCAACGGCTCGCGCTTCGATATCGCGACGAGCCTCGTCGTGCTGGTCGGCTACGCGATTCCGGGTTTCGTGCTCGGCGTGCTGCTGCTCGTGCTGTTCGGCGGCGGCACGTTCCTGCAGCTATTTCCGCTGCGCAACCTCACTTCCGACAACTGGGACCAGTTGAGTCTCGTCGGCAAGATCCTCGACTACCTGTGGCATATCACGCTGCCGATCACGGCGTCGGTGGTCGGCAGCTTCGCGGTCGTCACGATGCTGACAAAAAACGCGTTCCTCGACGAAATCCGCAAGCAGTACGTGCTGACCGCACGCGCCAAAGGTTTATCCGAGCGGCGCGTACTGTGGAAACACGTGTTCCGCAATGCGCTGCTGCCGCTGATCGTCAACTTCCCGGGCGCGTTCATCGGCGCGTTTTTCACTGGCAGCCTGCTGATCGAAACGCTGTTCTCGCTCGACGGGCTCGGCTTGCTGTCGTATGAATCGGTGATGCGGCGCGACTATCCGGTCGTGCTCGGCACGCTGTACCTGTTCACGCTGATCGGCCTCGTCACGCGGCTGATCTCCGACCTTTGCTACGTGTGGGTCGATCCCCGCATCCAATTCGAACAGCTGGAGCGCTGATGAATCGAGCCCGCCTTTGCGCCGATGCGGCGGCGCGCACCGAACCCGCGCGCGCACTGATGTCGCCGTCGCCGGCGCGCCGCGTATGGCGGCGTTTTCGCCAGCAGCGTCTCGGCTACTGGAGCCTCATCATCTTCGTCGTCGCATTCGCGGCGAGCCTCGTGGGGCCGCTGTGGTCGAACGACAAGCCGGTCGTCGTACGCTACGACGGCCATCTGTATTTCCCGCTGGTCAAGACCTACGCCGAGACCACCTTCGGTGGCGACTTTCCCACGCCGGCCGACTATCTCGATCCGTACATCCGTCACCGCTTCGATGCGCCGGGCAATTTCGCGCTGTATCCGCCGAATCACTACTACTACGACACGCTCAATTACTTCTCCAAGGCGCCCAATCCGGCGCCGCCGTCGCGCGAAAACTGGCTCGGCACCGACGACCGCGGTCGCGACGTGTTCGCGCGTCTGCTGTACGGCTTCGGCGTGTCGGTCGTGTTCGGCCTCGTGCTGACCGTGATCAGCACGATAGTCGGCATTGCTGCGGGAGCGGTGCAAGGTTACTTCGGAGGGCGAACCGATATCGTCGGACAGCGTCTGATCGAGGTCTGGAACGCGATGCCGCAGCTGTATCTGCTGATCATCTTTTCGTCGATCTTCGAGCGCAGTTTCGCGCTGCTGATCGTGCTGCTGTCGCTGTTCAACTGGATCGGCCTGTCCGATTATGTGCGCGCCGAATTCCTGCGCACTCGCCAGCAGGACTATGTGCGCGCCGCGCGCGCGATGGGCCTGTCGCATCGGCAGATCATCTGGCGTCACGTGTTGCCGAATAGCCTGACGCCGGTCATCACGTTCCTGCCGTTCAGCATGAGCAGCGCGATTCTCGCGCTGACGAGTCTCGACTTCCTCGGCCTCGGCGTGCCGCCGCCGACGCCGAGCCTGGGCGAGCTTCTCGCGCAGGGCAAGGCGAATCTCGACGCGTGGTGGATTTCGGTGTCGACTTTTGGCGTGCTGGTCGCGATGCTGCTGCTGTTGACCTTCATGGGCGACGCACTGCGCAACGCGCTCGACACGCGTATCTCCGATGCCATGCGCGCCGGAGGCCGGCAATGAGCGCACTGCCGCAGATCGATCCGCAATCGACGAATACGCCGCTGCTCGAACTTGACCATCTGCGTGTCGCGTTCGGCGACACCGTGGTCGTCGACGACGTTACGCTCGCCATCGCGCGCGGTGAGCGGGTCGCGCTCGTCGGCGAATCGGGCTCGGGCAAGAGCGTGACCGCGCTGTCGGTACTGCGCCTGCTCAGCGACGCCCAGGTGAGCGGGGCGATCCGCTTCGATGGCGAAGAGCTGCTGAAGAAGAGCGAGCGCGCGATGCGTGGTCTGCGCGGCTCGGACATCGCGATGATCTTCCAGGAGCCGATGAGCGCGCTCAATCCGCTGTATTCGATCGGCGACCAGATTGCGGAGACGATCGTCGTGCACGATGGCGTCGGCGCGACCGAGGCGCGCAGGCGCGCGGTCGCGCTGCTTGCGCGCACCGGCATCGCGGAGCCGGAGAAACGCGTGAACAGCTACCCGCATCAGCTGTCGGGCGGTCAGCGGCAGCGCGCGATGATCGCGATGGCGCTTGCCTGCCGGCCGCGCCTGTTGCTCGCCGACGAGCCGACCACCGCGCTCGACGTGACGATCCGCGCGCAGATCGTCGAGCTGCTGCTGGAATTGCAGCGCGACGAAGCAAAAAAGCGCGGCATGGCCGTGCTGCTGATCACGCACGACCTGAACCTCGTGCGTCACTTCGCGCAGCGCGTCGCGGTGATGGAGCGGGGCGTGCTGGTCGAAACCGGCACGGTCGAGCAGGTATTCGAGGCGCCGCGCCATCCGTATACGCAGCGGCTGCTCGCGAGCCGGCCGCAGCGCGAGGTCGTGCCGGTGTTGCCGATCTCGCCGGTGCTGCTCGAAGCGCGCGACGTGTCGGTCGACTTCAGAACGAAACTGCCCGGCTTGCGGGGCTGGTTCGGCGCGGGGCGGTTTCGCGCGGTCGACGAGGCGGACGTGTCGGTACGCCAGGGCGAGACGCTCGGCATCGTGGGCGAGTCGGGTTCGGGCAAGTCGACGCTCGCGATGGCGCTGCTCGGTCTGCAGCGCACCGCGCATGGCGAGATCGAGTTTCAGGGCAGGGCGCTCGCGAGCTATCGCGGCGTGGAAAAGACCGCGTTGCGCTCGAACATGCAGGTCGTCTTTCAGGATCCTTTTAGTTCGCTTTCGCCGCGGCAGACAATCGAGCGGATCGTCGGCGAGGGTCTCGCGCTGCATCGGCCGCAGATGACTCCGCAAGCGCGGCGCGACAAGGTGGTCGCGGTGCTGCGCGAAGTCGGCATCGACCGCACGGCGCTGTATCGTTATCCGCATGAATTTTCGGGTGGCCAACGCCAGCGCATCGCGATCGCGCGCGCACTGGTGCTGGAGCCCCGTGTGCTGATTCTCGACGAACCGACCAGCGCGCTCGACGTCTCGATCCAGCAGCAGGTGCTCAAGCTCCTCGTCGGTCTGCAGCACAAATACAACCTCGGCTTCGTGTTCATCAGCCACGATCTGGAAGTGATCGGGGCCATGGCGCACCGCGTCGTGGTAATGCAAAACGGATCGATCGTGGAGACCGGCGACGTCGAGCAAATTTTTGCGATGCCGGTGCATCCTTACACGCGAAAGCTGCTGAAAGCAGCGCTGGACCGTTGATTTTTCACCCATTCCCCAATTGAGTGCGTCTCTCGATTGATTTTTCCTATTTCTTTTGACACGCAAATACTTACTGGCTAGTATCGAGCAAACTTTTTCTAGACCCCTGATTTTTTGGCAAAAACTACCGACCAATGCAGCAAAGAAACTTCACCCAGGCTTGCACGCGCGTCGTCGCCGGGATGTTCATTGGCGTCTTGATGGCAGCAGCTCCCGGCGCATTCGCCGACGAAGTAAGCGGTTTTAGTCAGAATGCCTCATATCCGACCGCCACCGGCTCGGATCCTCTCTTCCTCCTCACTCCACAAACGAAGCCTGCCGAGAGCCAGAACGGCGGCGCCCGATCGTTCCTTTCGGGGATGGCCGGCAAAGCGGGCGATGTGGTGGTCGGCGCCTTGAATATGATCGGCGTGCGCTACCGTTGGGGCGGCAATACGCCCGATTCGGGGCTCGATTGCAGCGGCTTCGTGCGCTATGTGTTCCAGGACACGCTCGGCCTAGCCCTGCCGCGCCGTGCCGAAGAAATGAGCCGCGTGGGCGAAAAGGTGCGCGTAAGCGACCTGAAGCCGGGCGACCTGGTGTTCTTCAACACGATGCGTCGCACGTTCTCGCACGTCGGCATTTACATTGGCGATAACAAGTTCGTGCACTCGCCGTCCACCGGCAGTACGATTCGCGTCGACGACATGGATGATGGGTACTGGGAAAAGCGCTTCACGGGTGCGCGTCGGATCGAGACCTCGTATCAGGGCGACGATCTGCGCAAGCGCGTGAACGCGACGATCGGCGGCAATAACTGATTCCGCGCTGCGCTCGCGAGAAAAAAGCCTGCTTCGTTCGAAGCAGGCTTTTTGCGTTTGACACCGCGAATTTTTTCGATAGTGGCGCGCGCTAATTGCGCGCCACCGCTTTCAGACTCCCATCCGCCGTGCGGCCAACTTGCGCTGCAACTCCGGCATCGTCTTCGCGACCGCTTCCTCGCCGGCGAGGATTGCCGCGTTGCGCTGCGAAAAATCGCTGCCGCTCATCGCCGCGAGATTCGGCCGAATTACCACGTCGGCGTACTTGTCGAGTTCGTAGGCCTTGATCGTCTGGCCCATGATCGTGAAGGTCTGCATCAGCACGTCGAACGAGCTTGCCGTGAGGCCGGTTTCCGGTCGCTGCGAGATATCGACGGCGATCACGAAATCCGCGCCCATCTTGCGCGCAAACGACGCCGGTACCGGGCTCACGAGACCACCATCCACATACTCGTGACCGCCGATCTTCACCGGCTCGAAAATCGACGGCACGCTGCACGACGCGCGCACCGCGATGCCGGTGTTGCCGCGCTGGAACAGGATCGGCTGGCCGGTTTGCAGATCGGTCGCGACTACACCGAGCGGCTTTGCCATCTTCTCGATCGGACGGTTGTTTAGCGTCGTGTTCAGGTAATTCTGCAACGCGACGCCTTGCAGGAAGCCGCGCGTACGAAACGGCATCGCCCAGTCGCTGATCGATGCTTCGTCCATCGACAGTGCGAGCTTGTTCAGCGCGAAGCCGTTCATGCCCGACGCGTACAGCGCGCCGACCACCGAACCGGCGCTCGTGCCGACGACCAGATCGACCTGAATATTGCGTGCCTCGAGCGCCTTGATGACGCCGATGTGCGCGAAGCCGCGCGCCGCGCCGCCGCCGAGTGCGAGCGCGACGCGCACCGGCTTCTGTTGCGCTTTTTCAGGCGGCGTCGGGGGTACGGCGGGGGTCGCGGTGATCGGCGCGCTATCGAGTTTGCCGGCGGTCGTGGTGCACGCGGCAAGCACCGCGGATGCGGCCGCCAACGAAAAGTTGCGGCGGCTCGAACTGGGGGATGACGGTTTCAACGAGTTCTCCAGCGGCGGCGCGGGCGACACAGGCGGCGTCGCGCGCACCGCGGTCAGGCTGAGGTCGGGCCAGGCGGATCGCCGACGGCGATTCCGCGCGCTGGGGAAGTGTCCCTCCGCAATGGAGCGGTGTACGGTAAGCCCTCCATTGCAGCGCGCGCACATCTTAAAGCAAACGATCGGCTCGCGCGGTGCGCTGTAATGAAACGTTGCAGAGGAAGTATTCGGAACTGCGGAGGCGCTTTCTCAAGATGGTTCAGGCAAGCGGTGGCGAAGCGTGTAGGTAGCTCTCCGGACGCCGTTCTCCTATGCGCCTTAGGCCATTCGGACGAGGGCGGTAGCCCACGTGCGGAAGGTATAATTCGGCTCTTGCACCTATTTCCCTCGTGGCCGTGCGCGACATCGCGCGCAGCATGGACACGCTTCGCTGCCGCGCTTCGTAGTCATCTTCGCATCGGCGCCGGCGCCTGTTTTCCGAGTAACCGCTAATGACCACCTCCGTTCGCACCCGTTTCGCACCGAGTCCCACCGGCTTCATCCACTTGGGCAACATTCGGTCCGCGCTGTATCCGTGGGCGTTCGCGCGCAAGATGAAAGGGACCTTCGTGCTGCGGGTCGAGGACACCGACCTCGAGCGCTCCACGACCGAATCCGTCGACGCGATTTTAGAAGGCATGGCGTGGCTGGGTCTCGACTACGACGAAGGCCCGTTCTACCAGATGCAGCGCATGGACCGCTACCGCGAAGTGCTGAAGCAGATGCAGGACGCGGGGCTCGTCTACCCCTGCTACATGTCGACCGAAGAACTCGACGCGCTGCGCGAGCGCCAGCGCGAAGCGGGCGAAAAGCCGCGCTACGACGGCACGTGGCGTCCGGAGCCGGGCAAGGTGTTGCCGGAGCCGCCCACGGGCGTGAAGCCGGTGCTGCGCTTTCGCAATCCGCTGACCGGCGTGGTCGCGTGGGACGACGCCGTGAAAGGCCGCATCGAAATCTCGAACGAAGAACTCGACGACCTCGTGATTGCGCGCCCGGACGGCACCCCGACGTATAACTTCTGCGTCGTCGTCGACGATCTGGATATGCGCATCACACACGTGATCCGCGGCGACGATCACGTCAACAACACGCCGCGCCAGATCAACATTCTGCGCGCGCTCGGCGGCGAGCCGCCGGTCTACGCGCACCTGCCGACCGTGCTGAACGAGCAGGGCGAGAAGATGAGCAAGCGCCATGGCGCGATGAGCGTGATGGGGTATCGCGATGCGGGCTACCTGCCGGAAGCGGTCGTCAACTATCTGGCGCGGCTTGGCTGGTCGCATGGTGACGCGGAGATTTTCACGCGCGAGCAGTTCGTCGAGTGGTTCGATCTCGAGCATCTCGGCAAGTCGCCGGCGCAGTATGACCACGACAAGCTGAACTGGCTCAACGCGCATTACATCAAGGAAGCTGACAACGCACGCCTCGCCGAACTGGCGAAACCGTTCTTCGCGGAACTCGGCATCAGTGAAGCCGCGCTCGCGCAAGGGCCGGGATTGACGGGCGTGGTGGGTCTGATGAAGGACCGTGCGTCGACCGTGAAGGAGATCGCGCAGAACGCCGCGATGTTCTATCTCACGCCGGCACCCGATGCCGAGTCGCTCGCACAGCACGTGACCGACGCGGTTCGTCCGGCGCTCGCCGATCTGGCCGCTGCATTGAAGACGGCGGAGTGGACCCGGGAGTCGATCGCTGCCGCGCTGAAGGCGACGCTCGGCGCGCACAAGCTCAAGATGCCGCAACTTGCGATGCCGGTGCGTCTGCTGGTGGCGGGCACCACGCATACTCCGTCGATTGACAGCGTGCTGATGCTGTTCGGTCGCGACGTCGTCGTTAGCCGCATCGAAAAATCGCTCGGCTGATCAGCGGTTGGTGCGCATGAGAGGGTTAGCCTGCCGGCGCAAACGAATTCGCATGTGATTGCTCAAAGGGTATTTACAAAGCGCAGATCGCCCTCTAGAATCTCGTTTCTCTGATCTGCAGGGGGTATAGCTCAGCTGGGAGAGCGCTTGCATGGCATGCAAGAGGTCAGCGGTTCGATCCCGCTTACCTCCACCAACAGAGCAGAGAAGTTAAAGCGGTTGAGAAGCCTGGAAGTTGTAGAAAAAACTTCACAAGTCGCCGAAACGTAGTTAAAATAGCGGACTTCGCACTTGACGAGAAAGAAACTTTGCGGATTAACTGAAAAGTTAGCGCGAGTTGATCGGATCGATAGCGAATCAAGACGGATCTGAAAAGATTTTGTCCCCTTCGTCTAGAGGCCTAGGACATCACCCTTTCACGGTGAGTACAGGGGTTCGAATCCCCTAGGGGACGCCAAACATCAGCGTCGCTTTAGTATTCGAGTATTACTAAAGCAGTGCGGCTTGCAGAGAATTAACCGACGCTCGCAAGCAAGGTGTAAAGACTGGAGTGGTAGTTCAGTCGGTTAGAATACCGGCCTGTCACGCCGGGGGTCGCGGGTTCGAGTCCCGTCCACTCCGCCAGACAAAGCCCGTTCATACATACCTGAACGGGCTTTTTCATTAAAGATGTAAGCAGTGCGTTGTCCCCTTCGTCTAGAGGCCTAGGACATCACCCTTTCACGGTGAGTACAGGGGTTCGAATCCCCTAGGGGACGCCAAATATCGGCGTCGTTCGGATGAAAGTTGAACGGTGCAGTAGGCGGCGAGCATGGTTCGCAGGCTGCGGTGCAAAATCTGGAGCGGTAGTTCAGTTGGTTAGAATACCGGCCTGTCACGCCGGGGGTCGCGGGTTCGAGCCCCGTCCGCTCCGCCAGATTTGAGAAGGCCCACTTCGTAAGAAGTGGGCTTTTTTTATTGGTCGCGTTCGTTGCCAACGCCTCCCGGAGGGCTCGGGACAAACAGCCATTGCCAGCGCGCGCGGCCTGTTTTACCGTTGATGCGACTCATCCTAGCGGTCCCGCCATGTTCGATCCCACCGAAGCTCCGTCACCGTTTCATCTGCGCGCGGCCAGCATGGACGATTTCGAGTTTGCCGAGGCGCTGACCCGCAACAACATGGGCGGCTATTATCGCCGGCATCATCTGGTGTGGCGCAGCGATCTATTTCTCGGCAGTTGGCGGGAATCGGAAAATTTTATTCTGGAAGTGGATGACGTGCCGATGGGCGTGCTGCGTATCACCGAAGAGGGCGATTCGCTGCATATCCGCGACGTGCAGATTGCCGAAGGGTATCGGCGGCTTGGCGCGGGTACGTTTCTGCTCGACATCTCGCATCAATGGGCGCGCGAGCGCGGGCTGCGTGAGTTGCAGTTGCGCGTGTTCGTCGATAATCCGGCGGCGCGGCTGTATCAGCGCAAGGGCTACAAGCTCGCCGGGCCGCGGCTCGCGCAGCTAGGCGCGATCCGTCATCTGGCGCGGCGGGTGTGACGTGGTGCCTGCGGCGATGACCGACGCGCACCGCTCGTGATCGCCAATCACCGCTCGGCAACGTCCGCCGAACTGGCTTGATCCCGCGCCGTTTCATCATCCGCCGGCGCGCCTTCATGCTCGTCGCTGCTCGCGCGATGCTCGGCACCTCGCTCGATAAACGCGCGCGGACTCGCGCCGAACGCACGCCGGAACATCGCGGAGAAGGCGCTCTGGCTCTGATAGCCCAGTTCCTGTGCGACGTGCGACAGCGGGCGTCCCTGGCTCAACAGAGGAATCGCGCGCGCGAGAATCGCCTGTTGACGCCACTGCGAAAAACTCACCCCCAATTCCCTGCGAAACAGCCGCGCGATCGTGCGCGTGCTCGCGCCCACGGTCGACGCCCACTGTTCGAGCGATTCGCCATGCATCGGATCGGCGATTACGGCCTCGCACAGCGCGCGCAACCGCTTTTCGCTGGGCATCGGTACGGACAGTGGCAGCGGCTCGGAGCGCGTCAATTCATCGAGCGCGAGCGCGCCGAGCAGTTGCTCGCGCGCGGCGGACAGGCCCGGCGTATCGAGCGCGGCAATCACTTCGCGCAACAGGTTCGACACTTCGACGACGCGCGGCGTATCGAGTCCGGCCGGCACCGTGCTTTCGGTGATGTACAGCGTGCGCAGGAACGCATCCTCGACGGCGACCACTTCGTGAGTCACATGCGGCGGCAGCCAGATTGCGCGCGACGGCGGCACCATCCATGTCATGCCCGTCGTCGCGACCCGCAGCACGCCGCGCGACGCATACGCGACCTGCGCCCACGCATGCGTGTGACGGGCGATATGCCAGCCGGCCGGCATGGGCCGCGAGCGCACGCGGATCGGGTGGGTGTCGTTCGGCGCGAACTCGGGCGGTATGTCGGCGAAACGCACGCGGCTCAGCGGGTCGGAGTCGGTGGACGAGGTCATGGCAAGCTTGGTTCGGATCACCGGAGCTGGCAACGGCGGAGTGCGGTCGAGGCCATTCACTGCCGAGAGCATCAAGCATTGTAGGCCGTGCCCAGTTGCCGTTGCCAACGGGCCACCGTTGCATAATGTCCCGATCCCCCTGAGCCAGCAACATCACTACCACGGAGATTCAACGACGATGCAGACCGTCTTTGTCTACGGCACGCTGCGTGCCGGTGAAGCGAACGACATCAGCCAAGCCGCCGCGCGCAACGATCTTCCCGCGCCGAGCCTGCTCGGCGACACCACCGTTCGCGGCCACCTATTCGATTTTGGCGACTATCCAGGTCTCGTCGTCGACGAAGCAGGCGTCGAGGTGCGCGGCGACGTCTACGAAATCGACGATGCCCTCGTCGCGGTGCTCGACGAAATCGAATCCGTGTACCCGGGCGTCGAAGATCGCTTTCTGGCGCGCGAGGTGATGGTCAAAGTGGACGGCAACGTCGTGAACTGCCGCTTCTATCCAGTCGCGCCGAACGCGGTAAAAGGGCTGCCCGAAATCCGTTCGGGAGATTGGGTGGAACATCGGCGCACGCGCTGAGCCGGTGCGCGACAGCGAGCAAAAAAAAAAAACGGCGCGCCGCATCTTTGCGCGGCACGCCGTCATTCAAGCTGATGCGATCGCTCGGTTCGAGCGGGCCCAAGCCGCTCGAGCGCGCATCATAAACGTCATCAAATCTCTTCGTACAACGGCAGCGTCAGAAAATCGGTGAACTGCTCCGCGGTCGACATCTGCTCGAAGATTTGCGCCGCACGCTCATACGGCTTCGTATTCCCACCCACCGTCCGTTTGACCTTGTCGAGCTCCTGCACCGCGAGCTCGCGCACCAGTTCGACCGTCACCTTGCGGCCGTCGTCGAGCTTGCCCTTCGGCGAGCGGATCCACTGCCACACCTGCGAGCGCGAAATCTCGGCGGTGGCTGCGTCTTCCATCAGGTTGTGAATCGGCACGCAGCCATTGCCCGCGAGCCAAGAACCGAGGTAATGAATGCCGACGTTGATGTTGTTGCGCAAGCCCGCTTCGGTGATCGGCGTTTCCGGGCGGAAGTCGAGCAGGTCGGTCGCAGTCACGAGCACGTCGACGCGCTGCTTGTCGATCTGATTCGGCCGGTCGCCGAGCACCTTGACGAACTCTTCCATTGCGACCGGCACGAGACCCGGATGCGCGACCCAGCCGCCGTCGTAGCCGTCACCCGCGTCGCGTGCCTTGTCGGAACGCACGCCGGCCATCGCCTTGTCGTTCGCGGCCGCATCGTTCTTGATCGGAATCAGTGCGCTCATGCCGCCGATCGCCGGCGCGTTGCGGCGATGGCAGGTCTTCAGCAACAGCAGCGCGTAGGCGCGCATGAACGGCGAGGTCATCGTGATCTGCGAGCGATCGGCAAGGCAGAAGTCGCGGTCGCTCTTGAACTTCTTGATCGCCGAGAAGATGTAGTCCCAGCGGCCCGCGTTCAGGCCCGAGCTATGTTCGCGCAGCTCGTACAGGATCTCGTCCATTTCAAACGCGGCGACGATCGTTTCGATCAGCACCGTCGCGCGAATCGTGCCGCGCGGCACGCCGAGCGCTTCCTGCGCGGCGACGAAGATGTCGTTCCACAGACGCGCCTCGAGATGGCTCTCCATCTTCGGCAGATAGAAGTACGGGCCCGAGCCGCGGGCGATCAGCTCCTTTGCGTTGTGCACCATGTACAGCGCGAAATCGAAGATGCCACCCGACACGCGCTTGCCGTCGATCTTCACATGCTTCTCGTCGAGATGCCAGCCGCGCGGACGCACGATCAGCGTCGCGGTCTTGTCGTTGAGCCGATACGACTTGCCGTTCTGTTCGAGCGAGATCGTGCGGCGCACCGCATCTTTCAGATTGATATGTCCGGTGATCTGGTTGTCCCAGCTCGGCGCATTCGAATCCTCGAAGTCGGTCATGTAGGAGTCGGCGCCCGAATTGAGCGCGTTGATGATCATCTTGCGCTCGACCGGCCCGGTGATCTCGACGCGCCGGCACTGCAGATCCCGCGGCAGTGGCGCGATCGTCCAGTCGCCTTCGCGCACGCTCTTCGTCGCGGCGAGGAAGTCGGGCCGCTCGCCCGCGTCGAGCCGCCTGGTGCGCTCGACGCGCGCCTGCAGCAACTGCTGACGGCGCGGCTCGAACGTGCGATGCAACGCCGCGACAAGTTCCAGCGCTTCGCGCGTGAGGATCGCTTCAAAGCCGGGCTCGATGTCGCCGGTGATTTCGATGCCTTGCGGCAACGACAGCGGATTAGCCATGTTTTCTCCTTGGTCGGTCAGACTGCAAAAATGCGAAGCTTAAAAAACGGGGAAGTGGATTGCCGAAGGCACGGGGCGCCGTCATCCGCGCGGGCCGGCGCGCTTGCGACTGCCACTGCCATGAACTTTCGTTTGACGGCCGTCGCTCGAGCGCGGCGTCGTCGCGAGCGTCCGCAGAAAACCCAGCAGATCGTTCATGCCGGCGCCGGTGCCATGCGGCGTCACGCCGAGCTCTTCGACGGGCAGGTTCTGCCGGTTCAGCCAGAACGTCGTGAAGCCGAACCATGCCGCGCCCGCGACGTCCCATCCGTTCGACGACACGAACACGATCTCGCGCGCGGACACGCCGAGCGCGTCGGGGCCGAGCGCATATGCGGCGGGTGAGGGTTTATAAGCGCGCACCGCGTCGACCGACAGCACATGATCGAAGAGGGCGTTCATGCCGGCGCTCTTGACCGCGATGTCGAGCATCTGCGGGTTGCCGTTCGACAGAATCGCAAGCCCGACACGCGGCGCGGCAATGGGCTCGCGCAACGCGCGCAGCGCGGG
This sequence comes from Paraburkholderia sprentiae WSM5005, assembly GCF_001865575.2. Taxonomy (NCBI): domain Bacteria; kingdom Pseudomonadati; phylum Pseudomonadota; class Betaproteobacteria; order Burkholderiales; family Burkholderiaceae; genus Paraburkholderia; species Paraburkholderia sprentiae. The sequence goes on along the minus strand of NZ_CP017561.2, from coordinate 2,065,976 downwards.
CACCGCGTCGGGAAACGCGGACAGACACGCGTACTCGTCCATCAGCCGTTTTTCGGCCGTGCGGCCGAGCGTGAGCTGCAGTCTTTTCGCGGCGAAACGCAGTGCGTCGAGCGTAATGTCCCAGAACGGGCGGTAGTGTTCGCCGGGAGCGTCGGTACGCGCGGCGAGCGTGCGTAGTTGCGTGTATTCGATCTGCTTCTGACGCCAAAGCTGCGACAGTGCGTCGCCGTGTCCGGGGAACAGTTGCTCCGCGGCGGCGATGACCGAATGCACGTCGAACAGCGTGCCGTAGGCGTCGAAAATCACTGCTCGCGGGGAAGGTGTCGTTGTGGCCGACATTGCCGTGCGCTCCTGTCAGAGATCGGGGTCGATTGTATTGGGTGACCTTGGGTGCTAAAAATACGCTAAAGATCACTTGATCTTTTACTTTCATATACCTAATCTGACGCGCACCACTCACTTTTGCGCGGCGCGGCGCGTACTCGTTCATGGACCGTTTCAAGCAGATCGAGACCTTCGCCACCGTTGCGGCCAAGGGGAGCCTGTCCGCGGCGGCACTCGCCGAGGGCGTCGCGCCCGCGATCATCGGCCGACGCATCGACGCGCTCGAAGAGCGCCTCGGCGTCAAGCTGCTCGTGCGCACGACGCGCAAGCTCACGCTGACCTTCGAAGGCTCGGCCTTTCTCGAAGACTGCCAGCGCATTCTTCACGACATGCAGAACGCCGAGGCTAGCGTCTCGGCGGGCGGAGTGAAGGCGAGCGGCCATCTGCGGCTGTCGGCGCCGGCCGGCTTCGGGCGCCGGCACGTGGCGCCGCTCGTGCCCGCGTTCACCGTCGCGCATCCGGACGTGTCGATTACGCTGGATCTGTCCGATCGTCTCGTCGACCTCGTCAACGAAGGCTTCGATTGCGCGGTGCGGCTCGGCGAGTTGCCCGATTCGACGCTGGTGTCGCTGAAACTCGCTGAAAACCGGCGCGTGTGTGTCGCGTCGCCCGCGTATCTGAGCCGGCGCGGCGCGCCGCATAGCCTTGCCGATCTCGCGCGCCACAACTGCCTTGCGCTGGGCGCGAGCGCGAACCAGCAGCGCGGCTGGATGTTCCAGCACGACGGCAAGGTGGTGTCGATCAAGGTGTCCGGCACGATGGAGTGCTCGGACGGCGCGGTGCTGCACGAATGGTGTCTCGCCGGGCACGGGCTCGCGTGGCGCTCGTGGTGGGAGGTCGGCGCGGACATCACAGCGGGCCGCCTCGTCAGCGTGCTCGACGAATTCGCCGCGCCGCGCATCGGCATCCACGCGGTGTTCCCGCAGCGCCGTCATCTGCCGCTGCGAGTGCGGCTGTTTCTGGACTTCCTCAAACATACGTACGGCGAAGCCGGTTACTGGGACTGATGCGCCAATCGCCAGACCGGCACGAAGCCGATCCCTACCCCCATTCATACGCACTAGAATCGTTTCGAGCAGCCTGCACCCCGGGCTTCGTTGGACGCTGAGGCCGCGCTGCGCGCAGCCGGTGACGGAGGGCATTATGTTCAGGCACATCCTGGTTCCAACCGATGGTTCAGATCTGTCGCGCAAGGCGATAGCGGGCGCGATCGACCTCGCGCAGGCCGTCGGCGCGCGGGTCACCGCGTACGCGTGTCTGCCGCAATATCCGTACTCGCCGTTCTCCGATGTCGTGGTCGAACTGCCCGGCGAGTTCCTGCAGCGCAGCGAGCGCGAAGCGCGCGTGCATCTGCGCGAAGTGGAGCGTGCGGCGCACCGCGTCGGCGTCAGCGTGGAGAGCCGCACGAGCGTGCATCCGGCGCCGTATCTCGGCATCATCGAAGCCGCTGAGCAGGGCGGCTGCGACGTGATCTTCATGGCATCGCATGGCCGGCGTGGGCTCGGCAGCCTGCTGATCGGCAGTGAAACGCAGCGCGTGCTCACGCATACGAAGATTCCTGTGATCGTCTATCGGTGAAACGATGCGCCGCCGGCCGATTGCCGGCGCGCGGCGCATTCGAAAAAAAACGCGCCGACAGCGATGCCGGCGCGTTCAGCTTCGCCGCCGCAGGCGTGTCGCGTGCCGGCTTCTTCTGGACCCCGGCCGCTGGCATGCGCGCTGACGCTTCAGCCAGTCAATCGGGCACGGCACGGTTCTCCCTATGTCGGCGACACTCTTGTGGTGCCGCTCGACGTTTGCCGATCGTTTGTGCGCTCAGGCCCGGAACTGCACGACCCCGACCGGCCCGATCTCAGGCGACCTTCTTGTCGAAGAACTGTTCGTTTTCCGTCGAACCGTGCAGCGCCGTCGTCGATGCTTCGCGCTCGACCGTCTGGGTGACCGCGTCGAAGTAGCCGGTGCCGACTTCGCGCTGGTGCTTGACCGCGGTGAAGCCCTTTTCGGCCGCCGCGAATTCCGCCTGCTGCATTTCGACGAACGCGCTCATCTGGTTGCGCGCATAGCCGTACGCGAGGTTGAACATCGAGTAGTTCAGCGCGTGGAAGCCAGCCAGCGTGATGAACTGGAACTTGTAGCCCATCGCGCCGAGCTCGCGCTGGAACTTCGCGATCGTCGCGTCGTCGAGGTTCTTCTTCCAGTTGAACGACGGCGAGCAGTTGTACGACAGCAGTTGATCGGGGTACTGCTGGTGGATCGCGTCGGCGAATTTCTTCGCGAACTCGAGGTCCGGCTTGCCGGTTTCGCACCAGATCATGTCGGCGTACGGCGCATACGCGAGGCCGCGCGAGATTGCCTGCTCGAGACCCGGCTTCGTGCGGTAGAAGCCTTCGACGGTGCGCTCGCCGGTCAAAAACGGGCGGTCGTTGTCGTCGATGTCGGAGGTCACGAGGTCGGCGGCTTCGGCGTCGGTGCGGGCGAGCAGCACGGTCGGCACGCCGGACACGTCGGCGGCGAGTCGCGCGGCAGTCAGCTTCGCGACGGCTTCACGGGTCGGCACGAGCACCTTGCCGCCCATGTGGCCGCACTTCTTCACCGACGCGAGCTGGTCTTCGAAGTGCACGCCCGACGCGCCCGCTTCAATCATCGCTTTCATCAGTTCGAACGCGTTCAGCACGCCGCCGAAACCGGCTTCCGCGTCGGCCACGATCGGCGCGAAGTAATCGACGTAGCCTTCATCTCCCGGGTTCTTGCCTTCCGACCACTGGATCTGATCGGCGCGCGTCAACGTGTTGTTAATGCGCTTGACGACGAGCGGCACCGAGTTGGCCGGATACAGCGACTGGTCCGGGTACATTTCACCGGCGACATTGGCATCGCCCGCGACCTGCCAGCCCGACAGATAGATTGCCTTCAGACCGGCCTTCACCTGCTGCATCGCCTGATTGCCGGTCAGCGCGCCGAGCGAATTGACGAACGGTTCGTTGTTCACGGCGGCCCACAGCTTTTCCGCGCCGCGCTTGGCGAGCGTGTGCTCGGGTTGCACCGAGCCGCGCAGACGCACCACGTCTTCGGCCGAGTAGGTGCGCTTGACGCCTTTCCAACGCGGGTCCGTTTCCCATTGCTGCTTGAGCTGCTGCACTTGCTGTTCGCGGGTCATGGTCATGATGTGCTCCTTCGATGCCAGTTATGGTGGATGGGTGACTCTGTCTTCTCGAAGCGTCGCGACCGTAGAGGCATTCCGTTTCGTGAAGTCTTATATAAGAGTCTAGGCAAACCGAAGAGTGTGCAATAGACGCCGCAAAGCGTTTCTTCAATATTTGTTTTTCTGTCAAATCAATGTCTTGGAGCTTTCGTTTCGCGATGAGAAACGATATCTTCCCTGTTGCAATGGCCGTTCTTGTGCTTTGCAGCATGATTTTTTACGACGCAAAAAATTTTTTTACATCGTGAAATTTGGGGCGGACAGCCTATGGGCGAAAAAAAACCGGCGCCTGAGCACCGGTTTTCTTTCCTGTCGCGGACGGCGCGAAGCCGTCCGGTCTGTCGGATGGGCGATTAGCTGCCGCGACGTGCCGAACGGGGACCGTCGTTGCGGCGCGCGCCGAAGCCGTCACGCGAACCGTAGCCGTCGCGCGAACCACCGCCGAAGCCTTCGCGGGCACCATAGCCGTCACGCGAACCGCCGGTGCTTTCGCGCGAACCGCCAGCCGGCTTGTTGCCCCAGCCGTTGCCATTGCCGCTACCGCTACCGCTACCGCTACCGCTGCGGGAGCCGGCGTAGCCGCCCGGCTTGCCCGAACCGCTGCCGAAGCGACGGCCGTTACCGGCCGGACGGCCGCGCCCGCCGAAGCCAGGACGACCATTGCCCGCAGGCGCCGCCTTGCGCGGCTCGAAGCCTGCGACGACGTTGACCGGCAGCGGCGTGCGCACGAAGCGCTCGATGCGCTTGAGCGCGCCCTGTTCGGCGTGATGCACGAGGCTCACCGCGATACCCGAGCGGCCCGCGCGGCCGGTACGGCCGATACGGTGCACGTAGTCTTCGGCGAACTTCGGCAGGTCGTAGTTGAACACGTGCGTGATGCCGGGGATGTCGATACCGCGAGCGGCGACGTCGGTTGCGACTAGCACGCGCACGCGGCGCTCGCGCAGCGCGCGGATCGTACGGTTACGCGCGCCTTGCGGCAGGTCGCCGTGCAGGGCGGCCGACTCGAAGCCGGCGTCGGCCAGACGGCCTGCCAACTGATCGGCGTCCATTTTGGTCGCGGTGAAGACGATGGCCTGGTCGAGGCCATCGTCGCGCAGCAGATGGTCCAGCAGACGGTCCTTGTGATCGCGGTCGTCGACGTAATGGACGGTTTGCGCGATGTTGGTGCGTTGTTCCAGGCGCTGGACGATCTCGATACGCTCGGGGTCCTTCAAGAGACGGCCGGTCAGCGAGCCGATCTTGCCGTCGAGCGTGGCGGAGAACAGCATGGTCTGACGGGTAGCCGGCGTTTGGGCCACGATCGTGTCGATGTCGTCGATGAAACCCATGTCGAGCATGCGGTCCGCTTCGTCGAGCACGAGGATCTGCAGTTGCGACAGATCGATGCGGCCGCGCTCGAGGTGGTCGATCAGACGGCCCGGCGTGGCGACCAGGATTTCAGGGTTCTTCGCGAGCAGCATCAACTGCTGGCCATAAGCGACGCCGCCGAGAATGCTGACGGTGCGCAGACGCTTCAGGTGCTTGCCGTACGTCGCTGCGGCGGTCGTAACCTGCATCGCGAGTTCACGGGTCGGGGTGAGTACCAGCATGGTCGGACGCGCGACCGGCTGCGGACGGCGGCCGCGGCCACCGTCGGCCGGGCGCGGTTCGCGCGGCTGGCTCGCCTGGGTCTTTTGCAGCTGCGAGAAACGCTCGATGGCGGGCAGCATGAAGGCGGCGGTCTTGCCCGAGCCGGTCGGGCTCGAAACCAGCAGATCGCGGCCGGCGATAGCTGCCGGCACCGCGCGTTGCTGCACCGGCGTCGGGTGCTCGTAGCCGGCGGCGGTCAGCGCGGAGACGACGTCCGGGGACAGGCCGAGCGACGCGAAGGTCGGCTTGGCGTCAGCCGGCGCGGCGGCTTCGGGAGCGGCGGGTGCGAGACCGAGTGCTTCGTCGGCGATGGCGTTCAACGGGCTGCTGGGGGTGTTGCTCAAAGTCATGTGAATCCTTGAAAACGATCCTGGGTGGTTCATCGGATGAAACGTCAACGCCAATCGGCATACCCAAGTCGTCGGATTCAGCGAGCAAAAAAGCAGCGAGCAAATCGAAAAACGGGGGCAACTCGCGACAATGAAGGCGAGTTTCTAGTTAGAAGCTGTATCGGATGCGACGAGCCAACATGGCGAGTCGCCAGCCTGGGACTTGAGCCCGGAGGGGGCTAGGCAGAGGGGACAGGTTCTAAACTGGATTGGAGCAAACGCTATGGCACGCTGCGCCGCGGGGGCCGCTGGAAGAAAAACGGCCAAAGCAGTGAAGCGCAGGCGGCATTATAGCGACATTTGCTGCACTGCGCCACTATTCGGACAATTCCGACGGAACACGTGCCGGAATTAGGCAGGCAAGCGAGGCGGCCGCTCGCAGCGTCGAGTCCGACACCGCCGCGAGGCAGTCGCAGCCGCGTCAGACCGCCACTCCAGCAGACGGCTGGCCTAGCGGCAACTCAGGTCGCGGCGCCGCTTTTCAGCGACTCGACGAGCTCGACGTATTGCTGCTTCGCCGCCTCCTGCGCCGTGCCTTTGAGCGCCGCCCACGCGTCGTATTTGTATTTGCCGACGATGTCGGTGAAGCCCGGCTTGTCGCCGCGCGCGTCGCCTTCGCTCGCCTGTTTGAAGAGCGCATAAAGACGCAGCAGCGTCAGGTTGCCCGGACGCTCGGGCAGTTGCTTGACGTCTTGCTGGGCTTGCGCGAACTGGGCGTTGATGTCGGTCATGGTCGTTTGGCCCGCTCGGCGGGAGAGATGAGATCGGCCGCAAATCATAACAATTGCCCGCCGCCGCGAGGCCGAGGGCTCATTCCAAACGGTGGTGGTCGCAAAGCAGGTCAGCGCGGCCCGCGCAAACCATCATTCACGCGCACGGCGCCGATTACAATACGGTCCATGACTCAAACAGTGCTCCTTGCCCTCGATACATCGACCGAATATTGTTCGGCGGCGCTCGTGTCAGCGTCTGTCGATGCCGCCGGTCAACTCACCGCCGAACCCCGCGTCTGGCTGCGTCACGAACAGACCGGCGCGGTGTCTAGTACACGCCTGCTACCGGCGATCCGCGAACTGTTCGACGAAGCCGGCCTGACGCTGGCGGACTGCGACGCGATCGCGTTCGGCTCGGGTCCGGGTTCGTTCACCGGACTGCGCACGGCGACCGGCGTCGCCCAAGGCCTCGCGTTCGGCCTGAACCTGCCGGTCGTGCCGATCGGCACGCTGCTCGTGTGCGCGGAAAGCGCGCGCCTGCGCGATCCGTCGACGACGCGCGTGCTCGCCGCGCTCGACGCGCGCATGGACGAAATCTACTGGGCCGACTATGCGTGGGACCACGCGCAACGCGAATGGCACACCGTGCAGACGGCCTCGCTCGATGCGCCCGAGCGGCTCGTGCTGCCCGACGGGCCGTTCACACTCGCCGGCAACGCGGCTGCCGCGTTCGGCGAGCGCTTGCCGGCGGCCACGGCCGCGCGGAGCGTCGATGGCGAAGCGTTGCCGCATGCGCTGCCGCTCGCCTATGCGGCGCTGCGCGCGTTTCATGCGGGTCGCACGGTGCCAGCCGATCGGGCCGCGCCCGACTACGTGCGCGACAAGGTCGCGCAGACGACCGCCGAGCGCATGGCCGACAAAGCGGCGAAATCAGCCAAAGCGGTCCATGCCGCCGTGCAGTCGGAGCAGTCCGCCGAGCGCTCGCCGGACGGCGCGTCCGGCCAGCCGTCCAGCGACGAGGCGCGCCCATGAGCGGCGTGCTGCTCGCGGAGCGCTATATGTCGCCGATGACCGAGAGCGACCTGGACGAAGTCGCCGCGATCGAGAAGCTCGCCTATGAGTTTCCGTGGAGCCGCGGCAATTTCGGCGACTCGCTGCGCAATGGCTATTTCGGCATCTGTCTGCGGCACGTGACGGGCACGCTGATCGGCTATTGCGTGCTGATGCCGGTCGTCGATGAAATGCATCTGCTCAATCTGTGCGTCACGCCGCAAGCCCAAGGCGCCGGCGCAGGCCTCGCGCTGCTGCGCGAGGCGGTGCGCATCACGCGCGCGGAGAAGCTCGACGGACTGCTGCTCGAAGTGCGGCCGTCGAATCATCGGGCGATCCGGTTGTACGAGCGCTTCGGCTTCGCGTCGATCGGCCGGCGCAAAAATTATTATCCGGCGCGGCATCGCGGCCGGGAGGACGCGATCGTCATGCGTCTGTCGTTTGCCACGGAGGGCACAGATGGCGCTGCATGAATCGGTGCTGGAAGAATTCGGACTCGCGCCGTTGTGGGTGCGTCGCGGGCTCGCGGTGCAACAGACGGAGGGCGGGCAGGGTGATGCCGTTGCGGCGCAAGCGGACGAGCCGTCGCCATCCATGCGCGAAGACACGAGCGGCGAGCGTCGCGGGGAGCCTTCGCCGCAGACCGCGCACGAACCGCTGCGCGCATCCACCGACATCGCGCCGCAGCAAGCGCCGCGCGAATCTGCGCCGCGCTTGGACGCAACTGCGCAGCGGCGACAAACAACCCAGCCGCGCCCGCAGCCCGACTCTTCGACACCGCCGACTCTCGACGCCCCACCCGACGACGACTTCGCATGGTTCGACGATCAAACCGCGGCGGTCCCCGCATCCGCCGACGCGCGCCGCGATGCGCCCGCGCCGCTGGCCGTCCACACACTCGACTGGGACGCGCTAGCCGAACGTGTCGCCGGATGCGAAGCGTGCCGCCTTTGCGAGAAGCGCACCAACACAGTGTTCGGCGTCGGCGATCGAGAGGCCGACTGGATGTTGATCGGCGAAGCGCCGGGCGAGAACGAGGACCGTCAGGGCGAACCGTTCGTCGGCCAGGCCGGCAAGCTGCTCGATAACATGCTGCGTTCGCTCGCGCTCGCCCGCGGCACCAACGTGTATATCGCGAACGTGATCAAGTGCCGCCCGCCTGGCAACCGCAATCCGCAGCCGGATGAAGTCGCGCGTTGCGAGCCGTATCTGCAGCGCCAGGTGTCGCTCGTGAAGCCCAAGCTGATCGTCGCACTCGGCCGTTTCGCCGCGCAGAGCCTGCTCAAGACCGAAGCGAGCATTTCGTCGCTGCGTGGCCGCGTGCACACGTACGAGGGTGTGCCGGTGATCGTCACCTATCACCCGGCCTATCTGTTGCGCAGCCTGCCCGACAAGGCCAAAGCCTGGACGGACCTGTGTCTCGCGCGCGCGACGTGGCTCGCGAGCGGCGGCGCGCCGTCGAACGAATCCAGGTGACGATGCCCGCGGGGCCGGCCGCGCGAGTGCCCGCCGCGTCTGTCAGCCGGGCGGCGTTCCTCGATACGTTGCTGGGTCTGCCTCGCGATGCTTCGGTCGATGCGTTGCGCGATCCGGCTGTCCGCGACCTCGCGTGGTTGCTGCTGAGTCCCGCTCTGTTGCGCCCCCTGCCGCCGGCGGGCGCGCTCGCCGATCCTTTCGACACACCGCAGGAATTGCAGGCCACGCTCGACTGGCTGCGCGCGCTCGACGCCGCTCCGGCACTTCTGCGTCAGGATCTCGCGGCAGCGCGTATCACGCGTCTTGGCCGCTACGCCGAACGCCTGCTGGGCTTTTTCCTGCGGCATGGACCGGCGGCGCAACTGGTCGCAGCCGGTGTGCCGTTGCGGCACGGGGGCCTTACGCTCGGTGAATGCGATTTCCTCGTGCAGACACGGCGGGGCGCGCGACTGCATTGGGAACTCGCGGTGAAGTGCTATCTGCATGCGGGCGATGCGAATCGGGCAGAGGCGGCGCGTCTCGCCGATTACGTCGGCCCCAATCTGAAAGACCGCTTCGATCTGAAACTCGCGCATCTGCTCCATCATCAGTTGCCGCTCAGTGCGCGCGAGGAATTCGCATCGACGGGCTATGCGGGCGCGTGGACGCCGCAGATGTTCGTCAAAGGCTGGCTGTTTTACCGGCATGGCGAGACGCCCACCGATCCGTCCGAACTCGATCCTGCCCATGCGCGTGGCTGGTGGGTGACGCGTCGAGATTGGCCGGCTTTCGCGCGCGCCCATGGGTACAGGTGGCGGGTGTTGCCGCGACTCGAGTGGCTCGCGCCGCGATATCGAACGCAAGACGGCACGGACGACGCGTGCTGCGTCGATGCGGACACGTTGGCCGCGCAGACCTCACTTCAATCCGGCCCGACGATGGTCGCCGCGTTCATCGACGACAACGCGGGCCATCTGCGTGAACGCTCACGCGGCTTTATCGTGCCCGACGATTGGCCCGAGCACGCGCAGCGTTACGCGAAGCAATAAGGCCGCTCACCACCACCGATGAAAGTGATGCACCGGCCCCACGCCGTGGCCGACGTCGAGCCGCTCGCTCGCCTGCAATGCACCCGTCAGATACACCTTCGCATCGGCCACGGCGCTCGCGAGATCGTCGCGCTGCGTCATCAGCGCCGCAATCGCCGACGACAGCGTGCAGCCCGTTCCATGTGTGTTCTTTACCGGCACGCGCGGACCACCGAGACGCAGCGTGCCGCTTTCCTGCACGAGCCAGTCGGGGCTATCAACCGCGCTCAGATGACCGCCCTTCATCAGCACCGCGCGAGCGCCGAGTGCGCGCAGCGCTTCGCCTTGCTCGACCATGGCGGCTTCGTCGGCGGCGGGCTGCATGCCGAGCAACGCGGCTGCTTCCGGCAGATTCGGCGTCAGCAAATCGGCGAGGGGAAGCAGTTCGTCGCGCACTACCGCGACCGCATCGGGCAGTAACAGCGCGTGATTGCTTTTCGAGATCATCACCGTGTCGAGCACGATGTGTTTGGGCTGGTGACGGCGCAGTGCGTCGGCGACCGCGCGCGCGATCGAGGCATTCGCGAGCATGCCGATCTTCACCGCGTCGATGCGGATATCGTCGAACACCGCGTCGAGTTGCGCGGTGACGAAGCCGGGATCCGGCGCGTGAATCGCGGTCACGCCGCGCGTGTTCTGCGCGGTCAGCGCGGTGATTACGCTCGCGCCATAGGCGCCGAGTGCGGAGAAGGCCTTCAGATCGGCCTGGATGCCAGCGCCGCCGCCGGAATCGGAACCGGCGATCGTCAGCACGTTGGGAATCGATTGAGTCATGGTCGAGCGAGGAAGAAGGAGGACGCGCTCGCGGCTGTCGCGCTCGGCCCGGCGCAACCGATCAGTGCTTGGCTTCGCCGATCAGCGCGACCGAGTCGAAGGCGCGCTGGTTCGCCAGATGGCGCCGCATCACGAGCCACATCATCAGACAGACGAAGGTGCCGAACAGCACGATCACCGCGGAGACCGGCACGTCGAGCCACACCAGCACCGCGTACAGGCACAGCATCACGAGCACGGACAGGTTCTCGTTGAAGTTCTGCACGGCGATCGAATGGCCCGCCGACAGCAGCACGTGCCCGCGGTGCTGCAGCAGCGCATTCATCGGCACGACGAAAAAACCCGACAGGCCGCCCACGAACATCAGGAAGATATACGCGAAAATCAGATAGCCCGGCACGTGCATGCGGCCAAAATAAACGCCCCAGTGCGGGGGAAACAGATCGCGCGTGTAGAACGCCATCAGCATCACGGAGATACCCATCATGATGCCGACCGGCAATACCGACAGCGACTTCTTCAACGGCACCCGCGAGGCCGCGAGAATCGCGCCGCCCGCGACGCCGACCGCGACCACCGCCTGCAAGATCGCCGCCTCGGACAGCGACATGTTCAGCGACACCTCGGCCCACTTCAGCACGATGAATTGCAGCGTCGCGCCCGCGCCCCAGAACAGCGTCGTCACGGCGAGCGAAATCTGTCCGAGCTTGTCGCGCCACAGCACGAGAAAGCAGTCGGCGAAATCGGTGATCAGACGGATCGGCCCGTGTTCCTGTCGCGGGTAGCGCGCGCCGGTGTCGGGAATGCGCAGATTGAACAGCGCGGCGACCACGTACATGGCCATGATTACAAGCATCGCGGCTTCCGCGGGCGTGTTCACGGTGGGCAGATGCCATCTGAGAATCGGCGCGGCAATATGCGGGCTGATCAGCGCACCGCCAAGCACCGTGCCGAGAATGATCGAGCCGACCGTGGTGCCTTCGATCCAGCCGTTCGCGGCGACCAGCCGGTCAGGCGGCAACAGTTCGGTGAGAATGCCGTATTTGGCGGGCGAGTAGGCCGCCGCGCCGAAGCCGACGATGCCGTACGCAATCAGCGGATGCGCGCCGACCAGCATCGTCACGCAGCCGACTACCTTGATCGTATTGGTGATGAACATCACGCGTCCCTTCGGACGGGAGTCGGCGAAGGCGCCCACGAATGCGGCAAGAACGACGTACGACAGCACAAAAAACAGCTTGAGCAGCGGCGTCATCCAGTTCGGAGCGTGGAGATCTTTCAGCAGTGCGATAGCGGCGATCAGAAGCGCATTGTCGGCCAGCGACGAAAAAAACTGCGCGGCCATGATGGTGTAAAAACCTTTTTTCATCTGATGCGATGCTGTCCTCGCTGCGGTCTGTCCGCCCCGGCCGTTTGTCATGCGTCCGGGCTTATGCCGATCGAAATGGGTTGTGCGCACGGCTTTATATCATGAAAATAGCTGAATTCGGACTAGCAGAATCCTTGATCGCGCCGCCCAGCGGGCCGCTCAGCGCTGAAAACGCCCTGTAAGCCGCTGATTCGCAAGTGTCTTTACGAAAAAATCCCATGCCGCGCCCCCTTTCCGCCACGATTCATACCGCTGCTCTCGCCAATAACCTCGCTGTCGCGCGCCGCTTTGCGCCGAAATCGAAAGTCTGGGCCGTCGTCAAGGCCAATGCATACGGGCATGGCCTCGCGCGCGTGTTCCCAGGCTTGCGCGCGACCGACGGCTTCGGGTTGCTGGACCTCGAAGAAGCGGTGAAGTTGCGTGAATTGGGCTGGGCGGGCCCGATTCTTCTGCTGGAAGGCTTTTTTCGGCCGACCGATATCGACGTGATCGACCGCTACAGTCTGACCACGGCGCTGCATTCGGACGAGCAGTTGCGCATGCTCGAAATGGCGCGTCTGTCGAAACCGGTCAACATCCAGCTGAAGATGAACACTGGCATGAACCGGCTCGGTTATACGGTCGAAAAATTCCGTCCGGCATGGGAGCGCGCGCGCGCCTGCCAGGGCGTCGGCCAGATCACGTTGATGACGCATTTTTCCGATGCCGACGGCGAACGCGGCGTCGCGCATCAGCTAGAAGCATTCGAGCGCGGCGCGCAAGGCATCGCCGGTGCGCGCAGTCTTGCGAATTCGGCAGCGACGCTGTGGCATCCGGAAGCGCATTTCGACTGGGTGCGCCCGGGCATCATTCTGTATGGCGCGTCGCCGTCCGGCGTGACGGCGGCCATCGACGGCACGGGCCTGCAGCCCGCCATGACACTCACGTCGGAACTGATCGCCGTGCAGACGCTCAGCGAAGGCAGCTCGGTCGGCTACGGTTCGACATTCACCGCGCGCGGGCCGATGCGCATCGGCGTGGTCGCGTGCGGTTACGCGGACGGCTATCCGCGCGTCGCGCCGGAGAGCACGCCGGTGATCGTCGATGGTGTGCGCACGCGGATCGTCGGACGGGTGTCGATGGACATGCTGACCGTCGACCTGACCCCGGTGCCGACCGCCAACATCGGCTCGCGCGTCGAACTGTGGGGCGCCGCGCTGCCCATCGACGACGTCGCGCAGGCTTGCGGCACGATCGGCTATGAGCTGATGTGCGCAGTCGCGCCGCGTGTACCGGTTCGCGCGGAGTAACGCGTGGCGAAAGCGAAGACGTTGTACGTTTGCAGCGAATGCGGCGGTCAGTCGCCGAAGTGGTCCGGGCAATGCCCGTCCTGTCAGGCGTGGAACACGCTCGTCGAATCTGTCGCCGAGGCGCCGTCCACGCACCGTTTCCAGTCGCTCGCGAAGAGCACGCCGGTACGGCGCCTCGCCGACATCGACGCGTCGGACGTGCCGCGTTTTTCCACCGGCGTCAGCGAATTCGACCGCGTGCTCGGCGGCGGCCTCGTGCCGGGCGGTGTGGTGCTGATCGGCGGCGATCCGGGCATCGGTAAATCGACGCTGTTGCTGCAGTCGCTCGCGGAAATCGCGGCGGACAAGCGCGCGCTCTATATCAGCGGCGAAGAATCGGGCGCGCAGATCGCGTTGCGCGCACAACGGCTGGCGCTGCTCGAGCCCGGCTCGAAGGCGAGCGAACTGCAATTGCTCGCGGAAATCCAGCTCGAAAAGATTCAGGCGACGATCGCCGAACAGCGGCCCGAGGTCGCCGTGATCGATTCGATCCAGACCGTCTATTCGGATGCCCTGACATCTGCGCCGGGCTCGGTCGCACAAGTGCGCGAGTGTGCGGCGCAACTCACGCGCATCGCCAAGCAGTCCGGGACGACGATCATCATGGTCGGTCACGTCACGAAAGAGGGCGCGCTCGCGGGTCCGCGCGTGCTCGAACATATCGTCGATACGGTGTTGTACTTCGAGGGCGACACGCACTCGTCGTACCGTCTCGTGCGCGCGATCAAGAACCGCTTCGGCGCGGTCAACGAGCTCGGCGTATTCGCGATGACCGAGCGCGGCCTGCGCGGCGTCGCCAATCCGTCGGCGCTGTTTCTGTCGCAGCACGAGCAGTCGGTGCCGGGTTCGTGCGTGCTGGTCACGCAGGAGGGCACCCGGCCGCTACTCGTGGAAGTGCAGGCGCTCGTCGATGCAGCCAACGCGCCGAATCCGCGACGCCTCGCGGTCGGCCTCGAACAGAACCGGCTTGCGATGCTGCTTGCGGTGCTGCATCGGCATGCGGGCATCGCCTGTTTCGATCAGGACGTATTTCTGAACGCGGTGGGCGGCGTGAAGATCTCCGAGCCCGCCGCCGACCTCGCGGTGCTGCTCGCGATCCATTCGTCGATGCGCAACAAGCCGCTGCCGAAGGGGCTCGTCGTATTCGGCGAAGTGGGCCTCGCCGGCGAGATCCGGCCGTCGCCGCGCGGACAGGAGCGCCTGAAGGAAGCGGCCAAGCTGGGCTTCTCGGTCGCGGTGATCCCGAAGGCCAATGCGCCGAAACAGCCGATCGAAGGCTTACAGGTCGTTGCGGTCGAACGGATCGAACAGGCCATCGACCGCGTCCGCACGCTCGAGTAGATCGGGCCACGGACGGCTTGCCAGTGCTGTGTACGCTTGCAGTCTCGTAATGGCCGGTAACGATCTCCACATTGGCTGTAACCTGGCCGCCATACCTTTTTCCTAACCTGTACGGACGTGCATCCGTTCCGATGCCCGAAAAAGGATCGCGCTTTGAAACAGTCACATGAAGTCGTAGTCGAGCGTCACCTGCAGGTGCGCGGCTGCCGGGTCTCCGCACCGATCCGTCAGCCTTGGGGCGGCGCTTGCCGGATCGTCGAGTGGATCGACACCGCGGGGCAGATTTCGCGGCGAGTGGTGGCAGCAGACGTGACGGCCGCGGAAGTGCGCGCCACGATCAGCCGCCACGTGGAAGGCCGCAAACACCTGCTGTACGACGACGAGAAGTCGCCGCGTCAAACGCTGCGCAGGCAGACGGTGGCGCCGCGTTGACGCGGGCGGTGCCGCGCCGCGACTGCGCCGCGCGCGTTAGACCGCTGCGCCGTGGCCCTCGTCGTCTGCCGCGGCGGCACTCGAGGCCGCCGCCGAATACGCGTGCGGATTGAACAGCGGATGCTGCGCCGCTTCAGCGGCCGTCAGCACCGGCGACACGCAGCAATCGAGCGATTCCAGCAATTCCACCCATTCGCCGAGCGTGCGCGTCGCGATCACATTGGCGAGCTCCTGAATGAGCGCCACGGCATCGGGGCCGCCGATCGCCTGACCGAGGCTCCAGTGACGCGTCGCCCATTCGGGCCGATCGAGCGCCATGCACAGCGTTTCCCAGAACTTCAGTTCGAGCGCACCGACCGCGAGCCAGCGCGCATCGCTCGTGCGGTACAGGTTGTAGCAGGGCACGCCGCCGTTCAACAGACCGCTGCCCGCGGCGGGCGCCGCCCCTTCGTTGACCAGCGACACCTGCGCGACGAAGTTATGCGCATAGCTCGTGTGCGTCATCGACACATCGACGAAGCGGCCCGCCCCGCCACGCGCGACATGCCAGAGCGCGGCGAGAATCTGCGTGACCGCGCTCAATGCGCCGCCGAGCAGATCGGCGATCTGGAAGTTCGGCAGGATCGGCGCTCCGTCGCGGTTCGCCAGTTGATCGAGCACGCCCGCATAGCCGATGTAGTTCAGATCGTGGCCGGCATGATCCGCGAACGGACCACTCGCGCCGTATCCGCTGATCGCGCAATAGATGAGCCGCGGATTGGCTGCGCACAGCGTCGCGTAACCGAGGCCGAGCCGCTCCATCACGCCGGGCCGGAAGCTCTCGATCAGCACGTCGGCTTCGGCCGCGAGCGCGCGCAGTACGTGGCGTCCCGCTTCGGATTTGAGGTCGAGGCGCGTCTCGCGCTTGCCACGATTGACCATCCGGTAGAACGCGCCGGGCCGGCCCGCGACGCGATCGCTCGACGATTGCATCATCGTGCGCGTGGGGTCGCCCGCGCCGGGCGCTTCGATCTTCAGCACATCGGCGCCGAACTCGGCGAGGCGCAGTGCGGCCACCGGACCCGGCAGCAGGCGCGTGAGGTCGAGCACCCGCAGTCCTTGCAACGGCGGCGGCATCTCCGCGGCCGATGAGTTCGCAAATGACAAAGCCAAGCTCCCGTGGATGCCGGCGCGGCCCGGCTGTTGCGTGCCGCTAGCCGATCTGTTCGAGTTCCTCGTGCGTCTCGAGCCATTCGGCTTCGAGCGTGTCGAGGCGCGCGTTCACGTCTGCCTGACGGCGGATCGCCTCCGTCAGTTTGCTCTTCTGCTCCGGCTCGTAACTCGCGGCATCGGCGACGAATGCATCGAGCGTCGCTTTCTCCGCGTTGAGCGCGTCCATTTCCTTTTCGATCTTCGCGATGCGGCTTTGCAGCGGTTTCTTCAGATGCGCGAGCTTCTGCCGCGTTTCCGCTTCGAGGCGGCGTTGTTCCTTGCGATTGACGTTGCTGTCGCCGTTGGACGCGCCGTTGGACGCTGAATCCGCGGTACCGGAAGCATTCGCTTTCAGCGCCGCCCGCTGCTCGGCGGCATGCTGCAGCAGCCAGTCGCGATAGTCGTCGAGATCGCCGTCGAATTCCTGCAGGCGATGCCTGGCGACCAGCATGAATTGATCGGTCGTCGCGCGCAGCAGATGGCGGTCGTGCGACACCAGAATCAGCGTGCCGTCGAATTGCGCGAGCGCCATCGTCAGCGCGTGGCGCGTTTCCAGGTCGAGGTGGTTGGTCGGCTCGTCGAGCAGCAGCAGGTTCGGCTTCTGCCAGATGATCAGCGCGAGCGCGAGACGTGCTTTCTCACCGCCCGAGAACGGCGCGATCTTCGCGGTCGCCATGTCGCCGGAAAAGTTGAAGCTGCCGAGGAAGTCGCGCAGTTCCTGCTCGCGCGTATCGGGCGCGAGGCGCGCGAGGTGCTGCAACGGTGTGTCGTCCGGGCGCAGCGTTTCGAGCTGATGCTGCGCGAAGTAGCCGATGCGCAGGCCCTTCCCTTCGCGCACGTAGCCGCTCAACGGTTCGAGCGTGCCCGCGAGCGTCTTGATCAGCGTCGACTTGCCTTGGCCGTTCGCGCCGAGCAGGCCGATGCGCTGACCGTTCTGGATCGACAGCATCACGCGCTCGACGATCGGAATCTCGCCGCCGTCTTCGGCGTGGTAGCCGCAGCGCACGTCTTCCATCACCATCATCGGATTTGGCGCGGAGTCGGGCGTACGGAACTCGAACGTGAACGGCGACGAGACGTGCGCGGGGGCGATCAGCTCCATCTTCTCGAGCGCCTTGACCCGGCTTTGCGCCTGACGCGCCTTGGTGGCCTGCGCCTTGAAGCGGTTGATGTAGCTCTGCAGATGCGCGACCGTGCGCTGCTGCTTGTCGTACGCGCTCTGTTGCAGCGCGATCTGCTGCGCGCGCAGCACTTCGAATTGCGAGTAGTTGCCGCCGTAGCGTTTGATCTGCTGGTTCTCGAGATGCAGCGTGACGTTGCACACCGAATCGAGGAACTCGCGGTCGTGCGAGATCACCACCAGCGTACCGGCATAGCGATTCAGCCAGTCTTCGAGCCAGACGATCGCGTCGAGGTCGAGGTGGTTGGTCGGTTCGTCGAGCAGCAGCAGGTCGGAGCGGCACATCAGCGCCTGCGCCAGATTCAGGCGCATGCGCCAGCCGCCGGAGAAGCTGCTGACCGGCTCGCGGGTCTGGTCGAGCGTGAAGCCGAGGCCGAGCAGCAACGCTTCGGCGCGCGCCGGCGCCGTGTAGCCGTCGGCGTCCGCGAACGCGGCGTGCGCTTCGGCTTCGGCCGCGCCGTCGTGCGCCGCGGAGGCCGAAGCGATGCGCGCCTCGATGTCGCGCAGCGCGGCGTCTCCGTCGAGCGTGTAGGCGAGGGCGGTTTTGTCGACGGCGGGTGTTTCCTGCGCGACGTGCGCGATGCGCCAGGTCGGCGGTATCGAGAAATCGCCGCCGTCGGCATGCAGTTCGCCGAGCAGCACGGCGAACAGCGTCGATTTGCCCGCGCCGTTCGCGCCGACGAGGCCGGCTTTTTCACCGGGGTTCAAGGTGAACGTGGTGTTGTCGAAGAGCGGCTTGGTGCCGCGCGCGAGGCTGAACTGATTGAAGCGGATCACGACGTGGCCGGCTGAAGAAAACCGCTATTTTAGACTGCCCGGCGCGTTGCCGGGCGCGCGGCGCCGATTGCTTGTCCGTCGCTTCGCGCGCAGCGGCCATCGGCCATCCGGCCGACTGTATCGGCAGCGCTTTTGGCATAGACTGACGGCTTTCAGGGGAGAGCACATGACATCGATCTATTCGTTTTCGGCGCGCACGCTCGGCGGCGAGGAAGCGAGTCTCGCGACGTACCAAGGCAAGGTTCTGCTGATCGTCAATACCGCGAGCGAATGCGGGTTCACGCCACAGTACGCGGGCTTACAGAAGCTGTACGACACGTACGCGGCGCGCGGGCTCGCGGTGCTCGGTTTTCCGTGCAACCAGTTCGGCAAGCAGGAGCCGGGCGACGCGGCGCAGATCGGCGGCTTCTGCGAGAAGAACTACGGCGTGACGTTTCCGATGTTCGACAAGATCGACGTGAACGGTCCGAATGCGCACCCGCTGTTCCGCTACCTGACGATCGAGGCGCCGGGGCTGCTTGGCCTCGAGGCAATCAAGTGGAATTTCACGAAGTTTCTGATCGGCCGCGACGGCAACGTCGTCAAGCGCTATGCACCGCTGACCAAGCCCGAGGCGATCACCGGGGATATCGAAGCGCTGCTGTAAGCGGGTGCGCCTACAGGATCGGCGAAAAGAGCCGCGCAACGTGCATCAGCATGCGTCGCAGCGCGTGCGCGTTGCGGTACTCGTCGCGGTCGATTTCGCGCGACTCGGCGAAGTCGTCGAGCAGCATCGTTTCGACTTCGAGCGCGAAGCCGCGGTCGACGGTCAGCACCATGATCTCGAAGTTCAGGCGAAACGAACGGTTGTCGAGGTTGGCGCTGCCGATCGCGGCCGCGCTGCTGTCGATCAGCACGACCTTCTGATGCAGGAAACCCGGCTGATAGCGGAAGATGCGAATGCCCGCGCGTAGCGAGT
This sequence comes from Paraburkholderia sprentiae WSM5005, assembly GCF_001865575.2. NCBI lineage: Bacteria > Pseudomonadati > Pseudomonadota > Betaproteobacteria > Burkholderiales > Burkholderiaceae > Paraburkholderia > Paraburkholderia sprentiae. The sequence goes on along the minus strand of NZ_CP017561.2, from coordinate 2,046,713 downwards.
CGTACGCATAGAGCTTCGATGCGGCGAACACCACCCGGTGATCGCGCCGGCTCGGAATCAGGATGCGTACGTCGACGCCGCGCAGCGCCGCGAGCCGCAGCGCGGCGAACACGGCTTCGTCGGGCACGAGGTAGGGCGTCGTGATCCAGATGCGTTCACGCGCGGCGTTGATCGCCTCGACGAAAAACAGCGAGCAGGTCTCCTGTCTGTCGGCCGGACCGCTCGGCAGCACGAGGCAGTGCATGTTGTTCGCGGCACGTTCGTTGGCGCCGTCGCGGCCGGGCTGCTCGACGCACGGCTCGGCTGAATCGGCGGCCGGCGCGTCGAACTCGGGCAACTGCTGCGTGGCCCAGTACCAGTCCTCGATAAAGACGAACTGGATGCTGGCGACCGCCGGGCCGCGCACCTCGATGTGAGTATCCCGCCACGGCGACAGCGGCGGCTTCGCGCCCAGATATTCGACACCGACGTTGTGACCGCCAACAAACGCGCGCTCGCCGTCGACCGACACGATCTTGCGGTGATTGCGGAAGTTCAGTTGCAGACGGTTGACGAAGCGGCGGTTCGTCGCGAACGGATGAGTTTCGATACCGGCCGCGCGCAGCGCCGCGACGTACCGGTGCGGCAGATCGAAACTGCCGATGCTGTCATACAGGAAGTAGACCCGCACGCCCTGTTTCGCTTTCGCGATCAGTGCATCCTTCAGCATGCCGCCGAGCGCGTCGTCGCGCACGATGAAGAACTGCACGATCACGTAGCGGCGCGCGTTCTCGATCGCGTCGAAGATCGCCTCGAAAGTCGCCGTGCCGTTGACCAGCGTGCGCACGGAATTGCCGGGCAGGAACGGCATGCCGCCGAGGCGCGTCAAAGAGTGCACGAGCCGCGAGCCGAGCTGCTGCGTCGGCACGCCGGCCGACGACGCCTGGGTGTCCCACACCTGCGGATGCGCGCGCGTGCGCAGCAGCTCGTTTTCGACGCGGCGCGCGTCCGCATAGCCGGCGAACTTGCTGCGGCCGAGGAACAGGTAGGGCACGAGCGTCAGATAAGGCATCGCGACCAGCGACACGGCCCACGCGATCGCGCCTTGCGAGGTGCGGGTATGGAGAATCGCGTGAGCGGCCGCGACGATGCCGAGAATATGGGCAAGCGCAACCAGCGTGCCGACGTGAAGCAGGTCGAATGACATAAGCTCGCGAACAGTTGGCGGAGCGCGTCGGGCAACGGGTCCAGGCGGCGGTCGCGGGCAACGCTACGCGCTGTCGCGGCGATTGCTCGCAACCCTGCCTGAGAACCGCGCTTGACACGACGATCAGACGGACAGCATGCGGGAGTTAGACCGGCAAGTCGCTGGCCTGGATCAGGAACACGTTGTCGTCGCCGGCGCTAGTCGACAGCCACACGAGATCGAGACCGCCGAACGCCGCTTCGACGTGCTCGCGTTCGTTGCCGATCTCGATGACGAGCACGCCGGCTTCGGTCAGCCAGTTGCGCGCGTCGGCGATGATCCGGCGCACGATGTCCATGCCGTCCGCGCCACCGGCGAGCGCCATCTCCGGCTCGTGCCTGTATTCGGCCGGCAGCTCCTGCATCGACGTGGCGTTCACGTACGGCGGGTTGCTGATGATCACGTCGTAGCGGCGTTCGGCGAGCGGCGCGTACAGATCGCCTTCGAACAGCGCGATGCGCTCGTCGAGGTGGTAATCCATCACGTTGCGCGTCGCGACTTCGAGCGCGGGCGCGGACAGATCGACCGCGTCGACGTCGGCGTTCTGGAACGCGTGCGCGGCGAGAATCGCGAGACACCCGGACCCGGTGCACAGCTCGAGCACCGCGCCGACCTGCTCGGGATCCTCGACGTACGGCTGCAGGCCGTCCTGCAACAGTTCGCCGATGAACGAGCGCGGCACGATCACGCGCTCGTCGACGTGGAAGCGATAGCCGTGCATCCACGCTTCCTGCGTGATGTACGCGGCCGGCACGCGGTCGGCGGCGCGCCGCTCGATGACCTTCAGCACCGCCTCGATTTCGGCGGTGGTCAGGCGCGCGTCGAGAAACGGTTCGAGCAGGTCGAGCGGCAAGTGCAGCGTATGCAGGATCAGATAGGCGGCTTCGTCGTAGGCATTGGCCGAGCCGTGGCCGAACGACAGCTTGGCCTCGCTAAAACGCGACACTGCATAACGCAGCAGGTCGCGGACGGTGCAAAAAGGAAGCGTCATCGAAAGTTCCTGGTTACGCAACGAGTTGTTCGAGCACGCGGCGATACACGTTCTTCAGCGGCTCGATATGGGCGACTTCGATATGTTCGTCGATCTTGTGGATGCTCGCGTTCAGCGGGCCGAACTCGATTACCTGTTTGCAGATGCGCGCGATGAAGCGGCCGTCCGACGTGCCGCCGGTGGTCGAGAGCTGGGTGTCCACGCCGGTCTCGTCCTTGATCGCCTGCGCGAGCGCGCTCGACAGCTCGCCACGCGGGGTGAGAAACGGCAGGCCGCTCACGGTCCATTGCAGTTCGTATTCGAGGCCGTGTTTGTCGAGAATCGCATGCACGCGCTTTTGCAGTCCTTCGACGGTGCTCGCGGTCGAGAAGCGGAAGTTGAACATCACGTCCGCGTGGCCGGGAATCATGTTGGTCGCGCCGGCGCCGCTGTGAAGGTTCGACACCTGCCAGGTGGTCGGCGGGAAATATTCGTTGCCATCGTCCCAGCGCTCGGCGACGAGTTCGGCGAGCGCCGGCGCGAGCAGGTGCACCGGATTCTTCGCCAGATGCGGGTAGGCGATGTGGCCCTGCACGCCTTTGACGATCAGCTTGCCCGACATCGAGCCGCGCCGGCCGTTCTTGACCATGTCGCCGAAACGCTCGCTGGAAGTCGGCTCGCCTACGATGCAGTAGTCCACGCGCTCGCCGCGCTGCTGCAATGCTTCGACGACCTTGACGGTGCCGTCGGTCGCGGGGCCTTCCTCGTCGCTCGTGATCAGGAACGCGATCGAGCCGCGGTGTTCGGGGTTCGCCGCCACGAACTCCTCGCTCGCGACGACGAAGCCGGCAATTGATGCCTTCATGTCCGCCGCGCCGCGGCCGTACAGCTTGCCGTCGCGCTGGGTCGGTTCGAATGGCGCCGATTGCCACTGTTCGAGCGGGCCGGTCGGGACCACGTCGGTGTGGCCGGCGAACGCGAGCAGCTTGCCCCGCGTGCCGTCGACGCCGCGCTTGACGGCCCACAGGTTCGTCACGCCGTTGGATTCGATCGTCTCGTGCTCGAAGCCGAGCGCGGCCAGGCGCTCGATCAACAGACGCTGGCAATGCTGGTCGTCGGGCGTCACGGACGCGCGCGCGATCAGTTGTTCGGTAAGGGCGAGGGTGCCGGACATGGATTCAGTGCAAGCCACTTTGAAATGAAAAAATGCCGGCTCGCGGTGACGCACCGCAGCCGGCAACAGCCTTTGAAGGACGCGGCGCGAGGCCGCGCGTTTTGCTACCTTGTGCTCGAGCCTGGCGCTTCGGCGTTGTGTTCAAGCAAACAGCGCCGCGTACTCGTCCGCGGAAAAACCGAGCGACTTCACGCGCCCGTTTACGACCAGCACCGGCCGCTTGATGACCGACGGCTTGTGGATCATCAGCGCGATGGCGCCCGACTGCGTTTGCGCGGCCGCCTTCATGTCGTCGGACAGCCCGCGCCAGGTCGTGCCGCGGCGGTTCAGCAGCGCGTCGAGCTGGACGTCCTTGAGCCAGTCCTGCACGAGAGGCTCGGTCACGCCGGCCTTCTTGAAGTCGTGAAACTCGAACTCGACGCCGTGCTCTTCGAGCCATACGCGCGCCTTCTTCACGGTATCGCAGTTCGGAATGCCGTAGACGACGGTTGTGGTGCCGCGCGCCATCAGTCGCCTCGCAGCAGTTCGTTCAGGCCGACCTTCGCGCGCGTCTTCGCGTCGACCTTCTTGACGATGACCGCGCAGTAGAGGCTGTGCGTGCCGTCCTTCGACGGCAGGTTGCCCGCCACCACGACCGAGCCCGCCGGAATGCGGCCGTACGTGACCTGGCCGGTTTCGCGGTCGTAGATCTTGGTGCTCTGGCCGAGGTACACACCCATCGAGATCACCGAGTTTTCCTCGACGATCACGCCTTCGACGACTTCCGAGCGCGCGCCGATGAAGCAGTTGTCTTCGATGATGACCGGGTTCGCCTGCAGCGGCTCCAGCACGCCGCCGATGCCGACGCCGCCCGACAGGTGCACGTTCTTGCCGATCTGTGCGCACGAGCCGACGGTCGCCCACGTGTCGACCATCGTGCCTTCGTCGACGTACGCGCCGATGTTGGTGTACGACGGCATCAGCACGACGTTCTTCGCGATGAACGAGCCGCGCCGCGCGATCGCGGGCGGCACCACGCGGAAGCCGCCGGCGGCGAAGTCTTCAGCGGTGTAGTTGGCGAACTTCGACGGCACCTTGTCGTAGAACTGGCTATAGCCGCCGGCCGGCAACGGCGCGTTGTCCTCGAGGCGAAACGATAGCAGCACGGCCTTCTTCAGCCATTGGTTGACGACCCAGTCGCCGTCCTTCTTTTCGGCGACGCGCAGCGCGCCCTTATCGAGTTGCTCGATCGCGTGGGCGACGGCTTCACGCACGTCGGCCGGCGCGGCTTTCGGCGACAGCTCGGCGCGGTTGTCCCAGGCGGTATCGATGATGCTCTGAAGTTGTTGCGACATATGCGTGATTTTCTGAAGAGTTGAAGTCTGAAGAAGGGGGTGCCATGCGGCTCAGCGAGGCTCAGGCTGCACTCAGTGGACACTGAGCGAGCGGCAGAATTCGACGATCCGCTGCGCGCCCGCCGTGCATTCGTCGACGTCGGCGACGAGCGCGAGGCGCACGAAATTGCGGCCGGGGTTCACGCCGTGCGCGGTGCGCGCGAGGAACGAGCCCGGCAGAACCGTCACATTATAGTCGGCGTAAAGGCGCTGGGCGAACTCGGTGTCCGTGAGGCCGGTGCGCTCGACGTTGGCCCACAGGTAGAAGGCGGCGTCGGGCAGGCGCACGTCGAGCACGTCGGCGAGCATCGGCGTGACGGTCGTGAACTTCCGTAGGTACTTCGCGCGGTTCTCGCGCACGTGCGTCTCGTCGCTCCATGCGACCACGCTCGCGCTTTGGAACACCGTCGAGAGCGCCGCGCCGTGGTACGTGCGGTACAGCAGGAACGCCTTGAGAATCGCGGCGTCGCCGGCGACGAAGCCCGAGCGCATGCCCGGCACGTTCGAGCGCTTCGACAGACTCGACAGCATCACGAGGCGCTCGAAGCCGCGTCCGAGCTTGTGCGCCGCTTCGAGGCCGCCGAGCGGCGGCTTCGATTCGTCGAAATAGATTTCCGAGTAGCACTCGTCCGACGCGATCACGAAGCCGTAGCGGTCCGACAGCGCGAACAGTTCGCGCCAGTCGTCGAGCGTGAGCACCGCGCCGGTCGGGTTGCCGGGCGAGCAGACGTACAGCAGTTGCGTGCGGGCCCAGACGTCGGCGGGCACCGCCGAGTAGTCGCACGCGAAGTTGCGCGCCGGGTCGCTGTTGACGAAGTAGGGCTGGGCGCCGCCGAGCAGCGCCGCGCCTTCGTAGATTTGGTAGAACGGGTTCGGACAGAGTACGATCGCAGGCTCGCTGTCGGCAGCGCGGCGCGCATCGAGCACCGTCTGCGCGAGCGCGAACAGCGCCTCGCGCGAGCCCGACACCGGCAGCACTTCGGTGAGCGGATCGAGCGACGGCAGGTCGTAGCGCTGCGTGATCCATTTCGCGATCGACTCGCGCAGCGGCGCCGAGCCGAGCGTGGCCGGGTACGCGGCGAGGCCGCCGAGCGAATCGATGACAGCGTCGCGGATCAGCGGCGGGGTCGGATGTTTCGGCTCGCCGATGCCGAAGCTGATGTGCGCGAGGCCGGCCGGCGGCGTGACGTCCTTGAAAAGCAGGCGCAGCTTTTCGAACGGATAGGGCTGAAGGGAGTCGAGTAGCGGATTCACGGACGAAATGGCCTGATCGGGATGAACGCGGACGAGTGGCGGGACAGCCGGGCGAGAACCGGGCACGCGCGGCGGCGGGCGGCGGCGAGCCGACGATTATAGCGTGGCGCACCCGCAGACCCGGCCGAAGCTTGCGGCGCGGCTCGCGGCAGCAATCCGCCAGCCGGCGCATCGAGGCGCCGCAACGGGAACGGCGCGAATCCCCCACGATTCCCGTAACAGGATACGCAGGAGCAGCAATGTACGCAGCAGTTCGGGAGACCGCCAGCTCGACCCTCATACGACTCGCCCACGACGCCCGCCGGAGCCGCGCCCCATGACCAGCTGGCTGCGCAACGGCTGGCCGACGCTCGCCATCATGCTGGGCGCGTCGGTCTGGGGGATGGTCTGGTATCCGCTGCGGATGCTCGCTGCGCTCGGCGTGACCGGTACCGCCGCGAGCGCGCTCACGAGCGGCACCGGCTGCCTGTTCGTGCTGCTCGTGCGGCGCCGCGCGGTGAAGACCGTGCGTTGGCACTGGCTGCTGCCGGCGCTCGCGCTCGCCGCGGGCGTCACGAATCTCGGCTTCGTGTGGGGCGCGATCCATGGTCAGGTGATGCGCGTGCTGTTGCTGTTCTATCTGACGCCCGCCTGGACCGCGCTGTTCGCGCATTTCATCCTGCACGAGCGACTCACGTGGTCGGGCGCGGCGCTGGCCGCGCTGTCGCTCGCGGGGGCGATGACGATGCTGTGGTCGCCGCGGCTCGGCATCCCGGTGCCCGGCAATCCCGCCGAATGGGCCGGCCTCGCCGGCGGCATGGGCTTCGCGATGAGCAATGTACTGATCCTGAAGACAAGCCGCGTGCTGCCGGACATGAAGCCCGAAATGCGCACCGCGACGATCTTCGGCGGCGCGGCGCTGTTGGGCGCGCTCGTGTCGCTGTTCGAGCCGATGCCCGCGCCGCCCGTCGGCGCGCATCTGGGCACGGCGGCGCTGCTCGTGCTCGGTCTCGGTCTGCTGCTCGCGTCCAACAACATGCTCGTGCAGTACGGACTGTCGCGCGTGCCGGCCAATCGCGCGTCGATCATCATGCTGTTCGAGCTGGTCGTGACGGCGTTGTCGGCGTGGCTGTTCGCCGGCGAAATACCGGGGCCGCGCGAATGGGCGGGAGGCGCGTGCATCGTGCTCGCGTCGGCATTGTCGAGCTGGGTGCATCGCACGAAGGCGGTGCCGCCCGATCCGGCCATCGGGGAGCCGGACCCGCCCGGCGGGCGCGACGGCGGCGAAGGCGGACAGGGCAGCGGGCACGGCCGTGACGGCGACAGTGACGACCACCAAAAGGGCGGCAAGAATCGTCCACGCGCGATGGTATGATTCCCCCTCATTAGCCGGCGCATGCGCACCTGCGTGTGCCTCAGACGTGCATGAGCGCGTGCGGCCGGCGACCAAATTGCGAAGGCTCGCGAGGTTGCGTGGGCCGTCCCGCCGCGGCGGTGAACGACTGGCGCAACCTCGCGAGCCACCTATCATTCTCTCTTTTCAAACAGCGAAATCGCCGTGCGTCTCACCTCGATCAAACTCGCTGGTTTCAAATCCTTCGTCGATCCCACGCACTTCCAGGTCCCCGGCCAGTTGGTTGGCGTGGTCGGACCGAACGGCTGCGGCAAATCCAACATCATCGACGCCGTGCGCTGGGTGCTCGGCGAATCTCGCGCCTCTGAATTGCGCGGCGAGTCGATGCAGGACGTGATCTTCAACGGCTCGACCGCCCGCAAGCCGGGCAGCCGCGCGAGCGTCGAACTCGTGTTCGACAACGCCGACGGCCGCGCCGCCGGCCAGTGGGGCCAATATGCGGAGATCGCCGTCAAGCGCGTGCTAACGCGCGACGGCACCTCGAGCTACTACATCAACAATCTTCCGGCGCGGCGCCGCGACATCCAGGACATCTTCCTCGGCACCGGCCTCGGGCCGCGTGCGTACGCCATCATCGGGCAGGGCATGATCGCGCGGTTGATCGAGGCGAAGCCCGAAGAGCTGCGCGTGTTTCTCGAAGAAGCCGCCGGCGTGTCGAAATACAAGGAACGCCGCCGCGAAACCGAGAACCGTTTGCACGACACGCGCGAGAACCTGACGCGCGTCGAGGACATCATCCGCGAGCTCGGCGCGAATCTCGAGAAGCTGGAGGGGCAGGCGGTCGTCGCAACGCGCTATCGCGAGCTGCAAAGCGACGGCGAGGAAAAGCAGCGGCTGTTATGGCTGTTGCGCAAGAACGAGGCGGCCGGTGAGCAGCAGCGCCAGCAGCGCGCAATCGAACAGGCGCAGATCGATCTCGAAGCGCAAACCGCGAAGCAGCGTGAAGTCGAGGCGGAACTCGAAACGCTGCGCGTCGCGCATTATTCGGCGAGTGATGCGATGCAGGGCGCGCAGGGCGCGCTGTACGAAGCGAACGCCGAAGTGAGCCGGCTGGAAGCCGAGATCCGCTTCATCGTCGAATCGCGCAACCGCGTGCAGGCGCAGATCGCCGCGCTGACGGCGCAGCGCGAGCAGTGGCAGTCGCAGGCCGACAAGGCGCAGGACGACATCGCCGACGCCGAAGAGCAACTGGCCGTCGCCGAAGAAAAAGCCGTGCTCGCTGAAGACGCCGCCGCCGCGAAGCACGATGCGCTGCCCGCGCTCGAAGCGCGCTGGCGCGACGCCCAGGCGGAGCTCAATACCGAGCGCGGCGGCATCGCGCAAACGGAGCAGGCGCTGAAGCTCGAAGCCGCGCATCAGCGCAATGCCGATCAGCAGTTGCAGCAGTTGCAGCAGCGCCATGAGCGGCTGAAATCGGAACAGGGCGGCCTCGACGCGCCCGACGAAGCGCAGCTCGAGGAGTTGCGCATGCAGCTCGTCGAGCACGAGGAAATCCTTCACGACGCACAGGCGCGCCTTGCCGATGCGCAGGAGGCGCTGCCGCGGCTCGACGGCGAACGCCGCGCCGCGCAGGAGCGCGTGCAGGCAGAAAGCGCGCAGATCCATCAGCTCGACGCGCGCCTCGCCGCGCTCAAGCAGTTGCAGGAAAACGTGCAGACCGAAGGCAAGATCCAGCCGTGGCTCGACAAGCACGAGCTGGGGAGCCTGCCGCGTCTGTGGAAGAAACTGCATGTCGAGGCCGGTTGGGAAACCGCGCTCGAAGCGGTGCTGCGCGAGCGCCTCGCCGCGCTCGAAGTGTCGAATCTCGACTGGGTCAAGGCGTTCGCCACCGATGCGCCACCGGCCAAGCTCGCGTTCTACGCGCCGCCCGCGGCCGGTCAGCCGGCCCCGGCGGCGGGCGCGCTGCGCTCGCTGCTGTCGCTCGTGCGCATCGAAGACGCGGGCATCCGCGCGGTACTGACCGACTGGCTCGGCCTCGCATTCGTCGCCGACGATCTGCAGCAGGCGCTTTCTATGCGCGCGCAGCTGCCCGAGGGCGGCGCGTTCATCGTGAAGGCGGGGCACGTGGTCACGCGCGTCGGCGTGCAGCTGTACGCGGCCGATTCCGAGCAGGCCGGCATGCTCGCGCGCCAGCAGGAAATCGAAAACCTCGGCCGCCAGGTGCGCGCGCAGGCCCTACTCGCCGACGAGGCGAAGGCCGCCGCGATCCGCGCCGAAGCCGCCCACACGCAGGCCGCGCAGGCGCTCGCCGAGATGCGCCAGCAGACCGAACGCGCGACGCAGCGGGTGCACGCGTTGCAGATGGACGTGCTCAAGCTCACTCAGGCGCACGAACGCTATACGCAGCGCAGCACGCAGATTCGCGAGGAACTCGACGAGATCGTCGCGCAGATCGACGAGCAGCGGGCGCTGCGCGCCGAATCGGAAGCGAACTTCGAGCGTCACGATGGCGAACTTGCCGAACTGCAGGCGCGCTTCGAAGATCACCAGCTCGCCTTCGAATCGCTCGACGAAGACCTGACGACCGCCCGCGGCGAAGCGCGCGATCTCGACCGCGCCGCCACCGACGCGCGCTTCGCCGCGCGCAACATGGCGAACCGCATCGACGAATTGAAGCGCAGCATCCAGGTCGCGCACGAGCAGAGCGAGCGCGTCGCGGGCGCGCTTGAAGACGCGCGCGCCGAGCTGGAAACGATCAACGAGCAGACCGCGCACACCGGTCTGCAGGACGCGCTCGACATCCGCACCGCGAAAGAAGAGGCGCTGCGCGCCGCGCGCGTCGAGCTCGACGACTTGACCGCGAAACTGCGCTCGGCCGACGAGACGCGTTTGAGCGCCGAGCGCGCGTTGCAGCCGCTGCGCGACCGTATCAGCGAGTTGCAGTTGAAGGAGCAGGCTGCGCGCATCAACGGCGAGCAGTTCGTCGAGCAGTTGAGCGCGGCCGGTGTCGATGAAGCCGAGCTGCAAGCCAAGCTGACGCCGGACATGAAGCCGTCGTACCTGCAGGGCGAAGTCACGCGCATCAACAACGCGATCGTCGCGCTGGGGCCGGTCAACATGGCCGCGCTCGACGAGCTGAAGGCCGCGACCGAGCGCAAGAGCTTCCTCGATTCGCAGTCGGCCGATCTGACGAGCGCAATCGAAACGCTCGAAGACGCGATCCGCAAGATCGACGCCGAAACGCGCACGCTGCTGCAAAGCACGTTCGACGAAGTGAACCGGCATTTCGGCGAGCTGTTCCCGCGTCTATTCGGTGGCGGCCAGGCGAAGCTGATCATGACCGGCGACGAAATCCTCGACGCCGGCGTGCAGGTGATGGCGCAGCCGCCGGGCAAGAAGAATTCGACGATTCACCTGCTGTCGGGCGGCGAGAAAGCGCTGACCGCGACCGCGCTCGTGTTCGCGATGTTCCAGCTGAATCCCGCGCCGTTCTGTCTGCTCGACGAAGTGGACGCGCCGCTCGACGATGCCAACACCGAGCGTTTCGCGAATCTGGTACGGGCGATGTCGGACAAAACCCAGTTCCTGTTCATCTCGCACAACAAGATTGCGATGGAGATGGCGCAGCAGCTGATCGGCGTGACGATGCAGGAGCAGGGCGTCTCGCGGATCGTTGCGGTCGACATGGAAACGGCGGCGGGTTTCGCCCAGAATATCGTTTGAGTTAACGCCTTCGCGGGCATCCGCATCCAGCGCAGCGGCCTGATCGAGCGCCGCGCGGTACGTGGAGCGGACGAGAGGCCCGCGCGGATAAAGAATTGCTGATGGAGCATGCATGGACGAGTTGACACTCGGTTTGATCGGCGCGGGTGCCGTGGTGGTGGGGGGCGTCGTCGTATACAACGCGTGGCAGGGCGCGAAGGTGCGCCGCAAGATGCCGCGGCCGATGCCGGCCGACACCACCGAGAGCTTTGCGCGGGACGAGCATGAGGAGCAGAGCCCGTTCATCGAGCCGGCCCGGCCGAGCACGCGGCGCGAGCCGAGCGTGAGCGCCGAGGCAGCGCACCCGACCGCCGCGCGCGTCGAACCGACGTTCGGCGCGGGCGCCGCGCCGCTTGATACACCGGCCGATATCCAGGCTGAGATGACGTCACCGAACGGCTATCCGCCGGCGGACGCCATTGCCGGCGGCGACGGTGAGCATGCGGCGGCGCCCGGCGCGAACGCAGAGCGGCCCGCGGCAGAAGCGCTCCCGACCCAGCCCGCGCCCGGCGCCCAGCAGCGCGTCGAACCGATCCTGCCGGCCGCCACGACCATTTCGTCGGCACCGCCCGCGATCGTCGATCGACGCATCGACTGTATCGTGCCGATCCGGCTGAACGGCCCGGTAGCCGGCGACAAGGTGCTGCCGCTCGCGCAGCGCTTGCGCCGCGCGGGCAGCAAGCCGGTGCATATCGAGGGCAAGCCCGACGGCGGCGGCGCGTGGGAGCTGCTGCAGAACGGCACGCGCTACGAAGAACTGCGCGCCGCCGTTCAACTCGCCAACCGCAGCGGTGCGCTCAACGAACTCGAGTTTTCCGAATTCGTGACCGGTGTGCAGCAGTTGGCCGACACGCTCGATGCGGCGCCGGAATTCCCCGACATGCTCGAAACCGTCGCGATGGCGCGCGAGCTCGACGGCTTTGCGGCCCAGTGCGACGCGCAGTTGTCGATCAACGTGTTGTCGGACGGCGCGCCGTGGTCGGCCAACTACGTGCAGGCGGTCGCGTCGCAGGACGGTCTGCTGCTGTCGCGCGACGGCACGCGCTTCGTCAAGCTCGACGCGCGGCAAAGCCCGGTGTTCATGCTGCAGTTCGGCGACACCAACTTCTTGCGCGACGACCTCACCTACAAAGGCGGCGAGATGATCACGCTGGTGCTCGACGTGCCGGTTGCCGACGAAGACATTCTGCCGTTCCGTCTGATGTGCGATTACGCGAAGTCGCTGGCCGAGCGCATCGGCGGACGCGTGGTCGACGACGGTCGCCGGCCGCTGCCGGAAAGCGCGCTGCTCGCGATCGAAAAACAGTTGATGACGCTGTACGCGAAGCTCGAACAGGCCGGTATTCCGGCAGGTTCTCCGGCCACGCGGCGCCTGTTCAGCCAGTAAGCCTTTTGCAGCGTTCTACGCGTTTTGACGACGGCCGCACGATGTGCGGCCGTCGTCGTTTGCGGCCTACGTTGCAGCGCGGCGCGCGCCCATTCAGCGATGTAAAGGGGCACGCTTCCTGCGATAATTCGATGTCCGTCTTTGATCTCGAGAAGCTTCCGACAGCATGGCCCGATCCTCCGTCCCTCTTTCCGCAACCAACGCTCCCGCTGAGCGGGCCGCGTGGTTGCGCGCGGAACTCGAACGCGCGAACTACGCGTACTACGTGCTCGATCAACCGGACCTGCCGGACGCCGAGTACGACAAGCTGTTCAAGGAGTTGGAGCGCATCGAGGCCGAGCATCCGGATCTGATCGTGCCTGACTCGCCGACGCAGCGCGTCGGCGGCGAAGCCGCGAGCGGTTTCGAGCCGGTCGTGCATGATCTCCCGATGCTGTCGCTCAACAACGGTTTCGCCGACGAAGACATCGTCGCGTTCGACAAGCGCATCGGCGACGCGCTCGGCAACAATGCGAGCGAGTCGCCGGTACCGGTCGATTATGCGGCTGAGCTGAAATTCGACGGCCTCGCGATCTCACTGCGCTACGTCGACGGCGTGTTCGTGCAGGCGTCCACGCGCGGCGACGGCACGACTGGCGAGAACGTCACCGAAAACGTCCGCACGATCCGCTCGATTCCGCTGAGGCTCAAGGGCAAGCGCGTGCCACGCGTGCTCGACGTGCGCGGCGAAGTGCTGATGTTCAAGCGCGATTTCGAGCGCCTGAACGAACGCCAGCGCGCCGCCGGGCAACGCGAATTCGCGAACCCGCGCAACGCGGCGGCGGGCAGCTTGCGCCAGCTCGATTCGAAGATCACCGCGCAGCGGCCGCTGTCGTTTTTTGCGTATGGCATCGGCGTGCTGGAAGGCATCGAGATGCCGGCCACGCATAGCGAACTGCTCGACTGGTACAAGGAGATGGGCTTGCCGGTCAATGGCGAGCGCGCGGTCGTGCGAGGCGCCGAAGGCCTGCTCGGCTTTTTCCACGCGGTCGGCGAGAAGCGCGACAAGCTGCCGTACGACATCGACGGGGTGGTCTATAAGGTCAACCGGCGCGACGAGCAGGATGCGCTCGGCTTCGTGTCGCGTGCGCCGCGCTTCGCGCTCGCGCACAAATTCCCCGCCCAGGAAGCGCTGACCAGGCTCGTCGCGATCGACGTGCAGGTCGGCCGCACCGGCGCGATCACGCCGGTCGCGCGGCTCGAACCGGTGTTCGTCGGCGGCGCGACGGTCACGAACGCGACCTTGCACAACGAGGACGAAGTGCGCCGCAAGGACATCCGGATTGGCGATACGGTGATCGTGCGGCGCGCGGGCGACGTGATTCCGGAAGTGGTCAGCGCACTAGTCGACCGTCGTCCGGCCGACGTGCGCGAGTTCGTGATGCCGACGCAGTGCCCGGTATGCGGCTCGTCGATCGAGCGCTTGCCCGACGAGGCGATCGCGCGCTGCACGGGCGGACTCTTCTGTCCGGCGCAGCGCAAGCAGGCGTTGTGGCACTTCGCGCAGCGTCGCGCGCTCGATATCGACGGCCTCGGCGATAAGATCATCGATCAACTGGTCGAACAGAATCTGGTTCGCACGCCGGCCGACCTGTTCAATCTTGGCTTCGCGACGCTCGCGGAACTCGACCGCTTTGCCGACAAGTCCGCGCAGAACCTGCTCGACTCGCTCGAAAAAGCCAAGCACACGTCGCTCGCGCGCTTCATCTACGCGTTGGGGATTCGCCACGTCGGCGAGTCGACCGCGAAGGATCTCGCCAAGCACTTCGGCTCGCTCGATCCGATCATGGATGCGTCGCCGGAACAGCTGCTCGAAGTCAACGACGTGGGTCCGGTCGTCGCCGAATCGATCCATCAGTTTTTCGCCGAGGACCACAACCGCACGGTGATCGAGCAACTGCGCGCGCCGGGCAAGGTCACGTGGCCCGAGGGGCCGCCCGCGCCGAAGGCGGCGCAGGGCGTGCTGGCCGGCCAGACGGTCGTGCTGACCGGCACGCTGCCGAACCTGTCGCGCGAGGATGCAAAGGAAATGCTGGAGGCGGCCGGCGCGAAGGTGGCCGGGTCGGTATCGAAGAAAACCAGTTACGTGGTGGCGGGCGCGGACGCGGGCAGCAAACTCGCGAAAGCCGAGGAACTCGGCATCCCCGTACTCGACGAAGATGGTATGCGCAAGCTCCTGGAGGGGCACTGATGATTCACGACATTCTGAAGATGGGCGATCCGCGCCTGCTGCGAATCGCCGAGCCGGTCGACCGCTTCGACACGCCCGAACTGCACCGGCTCGTGGAAGACATGTTCGAGACCATGCACGACGCGAACGGCGCGGGTCTTGCCGCGCCGCAGATCGGCGTCGATCTGCAGGTGGTGATCTTCGGCTTCGGTTCGAACGCGCGCTATCCGGACGCGCCGCCGGTGCCGGAAACGGTGCTGATCAACCCGACCGTCACGCCGGTCTCGCAGGACATGGAAGAGAGCTGGGAGGGCTGCCTGTCGGTGCCGGGACTGCGCGGCGTGGTCAGCCGGTTTTCGATGATCCGCTATCACGGCTTCGATCAATTCGGCAAGCCGATCGATCGGGTCGCCGAGGGCTTTCACGCGCGGGTCGTGCAGCACGAATGCGATCATCTGATCGGCAAGCTGTATCCGATGCGGATTACCGATTTCTCGAAGTTCGGCTTTACCGAGACTCTGTTCCCGGATCTGGATCCGAATAGCGACGACTGACGGGGCTCAACGCTGATCGGGCAGCGCGGCCGCCGCCAATAAAAAACCCGCGCCTGTGTGCGCGGGTTTTTGTTGTCCTGATGCGCCTGCTCTGAACACGGAGGCGCGGCGGACGGGCCTCAGAACGACTCGTCTTGCGACAGATAGCGCCACTGTCCCGGCGGCAGCGCGCCGAGCATCACCTCGCCGATGCGAACCCGCTTCAGGCCCAGCACTTCCAGACCGACCAGTTCGCACATGCGGCGAATCTGACGCTTCTTGCCTTCGCGAAGCACGAAACGCAGTTGCTCGCCGTTCTGCCAGCTGACCTGCGCGGGCTTCAGCGCGACGTCGTCGAGCGACAGGCCGTGGCACAGCAGCGCGAGTTTTTCGGCCGGGAAGTGGCTTTCGACGTCGACGGTGCACTCGCCGTACGCGACGCGCACCAGATACTCCTTGTCCACTTCCGAATGACCGCCGATCAGTTGCTTCGCGATGCGGCCGTCCTGCGTCAGCACGAGCAGGCCGGTCGAATCGATGTCGAGACGCCCGGCCGGTGCGAGCTGGCGCAGATGCGACATCGAGAAGCTGATGCCCGAACGGTCGCCTTCCCAGCGATTCTCCGGCGTGACGAGCGTGATAGCCGGCTGATAGTCGTCCTCCGCCTGGCCCGAGACGAGCCCGACCGGCTTGTGAACGATCACGGTCACCTGGCTCGACTGAGCGGCTGCGGCGGCCGGGTCGATGTCGATGCGTTGATCGGGGAATACCTTCGCGCCGAGCGTATCGACGCGCTCGCCGTCGACCATGACCCAGCCTTTCTCGATCCATTCGTCGGCCTCGCGGCGCGAGCAAATGCCGAGTTTCGACATCAGCTTTGACAGACGCAGCATGCCCGGCGCGTCTTCGCGATCGCGGCGGGATGGGCGGGCGGCCTCGACGGTGGTGTCGATGGGCTGCGCCGCTTTGGCTGCTGACGCTCGCGGCTTCGCGGCGCGGGCTGGTCGGTCGTCACCGAAGCGGCGGCTCGCGGCTGGCAACGTGTCGTCGAAGCTGCGCGCAGGGCGCTCGCGACGCTCGGTGCGTTCGCCGGACTCGCGACGCGAGGGCGGACGATCGCCGCGTGCACCGTGCTCGCCGCGGTCCTCACGCGTCGCGTGCGCCGGACGCTCGGTACGCTCGCCGTAGCCGCCTTTTCCCGGCTTCGCGACGCTGCGCTCACCTTCGAAACGGCGCGGGGCGCTGTCGCTGCGCGCGCCTCGATCGCCGCCGCGACGCTGCTGCGGCTCACCGCGATCGCTACCGAAGCGCGGACGCTCGGCGCTATCGCGCTCGCGGCGCACCGGACGATCGCCACGGGCGCCGCCTTCCGACGGCCTGCCTGCGCCTGCGCGCGGACCGCTGAACGGACCGCGTTCGCCGGCGTCGCGGCGCGGTGCGCGTTGGTCAAAACTGCGAGGCGCGCGCTCGCCGCGCTCCGCGCTGCCTTCGAAACGACGCGGTGCGCGCTCGCCACGCTCGCTGAATTCGCGCCGAGGCGCACGCTCGCCGCGCTCCGCGCTGCCTTCGAAACGACGCGGTGCGCGCTCGCCACGCTCGCCGAATTCGCGTCGAGGCGCACGCTCGCCGCGCTCTGCGCTGCCTTCAAAACGACTCGGCGCACGTTCGCCACGCTCGCTGAATTCGCGCCGAGGCGCACGCTCGCCGCGCTCCGCGCTGCCTTCGAAACGACGCGGTGCGCGTTCGCCGCGCTCGCCGAATTCGCGCCGAGGCGCACGCTCGCCGCGCTCCGCGCTGCCTTCGAAACGACGCGGCGCACGTTCGCCACGCTCGCTGAATTCGCGCCGAGGCGCACGCTCGCCGCGCTCCGCGCTGCCTTCGAAACGACGCGGCGCGCGTTCGCCACGCTCGCCGAATCCCCGCCGAGGCGCACGTTCGCCGCGCTCTGCGCTGCCTTCGAAACGACGCGGTGCGCGCTCGCCACGCTCGGCCACACCTTCGAACCGGCGCGGCGCGCTCGTGGGAGCCGCGCCCCGACCGCGCGCGACCGACCCTTCGGCACGCGGCGTGCGCGCACCTGCGCCCGCCGGCTTAGCGCCAGCCGGCCGCTTCGCGCCGCTCCTCGTCGATGCCGCGCCTTCGCGGGTCGAGCCCGCCTCGGCCCCAAATGGGTTCGGCCGCGCTGGACGGGTCGGCTTACGCGCCGACGCGCTGCCCGAGCGGACAGGGGCGCGTTCGGATGATGCCGGCCGCGGATGCTTCGCTGTTAATTTGGTTCGCATGAATTCTCACACTGCGATCGCGCGCAGTAGTTCGGTTTCGACCTGAATTTGCAGGCGGTTGTCCGACAGGCCGTGTCCTTCGAGAAGGAACACGTCTTCGACGCGTTCGCCGAGCGTATTGATCCGCGCCGAGGCGACGCCAACCCGATGCTCGGCGAGCACGCGCGCGATCGAATAAAGAAGGCCTGGCCGGTCGTTCGCCGACACGGACAGGATGTAGTATTGCCCGCGCTCATCGGCCCGCAGGTCGACGCGCGGCGTAATGGGGAAGGTACGCGATAGCCGCGACAGCCGGCCCTTCGACGGTCCGGGCAGCAAGGTGCCGTGGCCAGCGAGGCGCGCGGTCAGTTCCTGCTCGACCAGATTGGCGATATCGCGATAGTGCACGTCTTCTTCGGTGTGCGCGACGAGGAAGTTGTCGAGCGCGTAGCCGTGGCGGGTCGTGCTGACGCGCGCATCGAGCACCGACAGGCCGTTGCGGTCGAAGTACGCGCAGATGCCAGCGAACAGGTCGGGCTGGTCCTTCACATAGACGAGCACCTGCAGCGCCTCGCCGATCGGCGAGGGGCGCGCGCGCACGAACGGCGTCGGTGTTTCGACGTGGCGGTACAGCACGCGCGTCTGCCACGCGATGTCCGCCGCGTCGTGGCGCAGGAAGTAGCCGACGTCGAGCTTGTCCCACAGCGCCCGTTGCGCGCCTTCGGGCACGGTTTCGAGGCGCAGCAGCGCAAGCGCCTCTTCCTGGCGCGACTTCAGCTCCGAATGCGCGTCCGGCTGAGCACCGCCTAGCACGGCGAGCGTGGTGCGGTAGAGGTCTTCGAGCAGCTTGCCTTTCCACGTGTTCCAGACCTTCGGGCTGGTGCCGCGGATGTCGGCGACCGTCAGCAGATAGAGCGCGGTCAGACGGCGCTCGGTGCCGACCAGCTCGGCAAACCGCTTGATCACTTCGGGGTCGCTCGTGTCCTGCTTCTGCGCGACCTGGCTCATCGTCAGATGCTGCTGTACGAGCCACACGACCAGCTCGCCATCCTCGCCTTCGATGCCGTGCTGCCGGCAGAAACGCCGCGCGTCGGCCATGCCCAGCGTGGAATGATCGCCGCCGCGGCCCTTCGCGATGTCATGAAACAGCGCGGCCACGTACAGCACCCACGGCCGGTCGAAGTTCACGATCAGCTGGCTGCAGAACGGGTATTCGTGCGCATGTTCGGCGACCGCGAAGCGGCGCAGATTGCGCAGCACCATGAGGATGTGCTGATCGACCGTGTACACGTGATACAGGTCGTGCTGCATCTGCCCGACGATGCGCCGGAAATTCAGCAGATAACGTCCGAGCACACTCGTCTGGTTCATCAGCCGGAACGCATGCGTGATGCCGGCCGGCTGCTTCAGGATTTCCATGAAGAGCCGGCGGTTTTCCGGATCGCGCCGCCAGTGCTGGTCCATCACATCGCGGGCGTTGTAGATCGCGCGCAGCGTGCGCGCCGACAGACCCTTCACGCCGGGTGTGCGCTCGTAGAGCAGGAAGGCTTCGAGGATCGCGTTCGGCTCGCGCTGGAACAGGTCGTCGGACGCGATTTCCAGCATGCCCTGCTTTTCGACGAAGCGATCCGACAGCACGCGCGTGATGCCGCTCGTGCTCGGAAACAGCTGCGCCTCGATGTTCTGGATCAGGATCGTCGCGAGCTGCGTGACCGCTTTCGCGGCCCAGTAGTAGCGGCGCATCAACTGCTCGCTCGCGCGCTTGGTCGCGGTCGGCTCGTAGCCGAAGCTTTGCGCGACCGGCGTCTGCAGGTCGAACACCAGAATGTCCTGGCGGCGCCCGGCGATCACGTGCAGCCGCGCGCGCAGCGACTTCAGGAAGCCCTCGTTGTGGCGCAGTTCGCGCGCCTCGCGCTCGGTGATCAGCCCGCGCGCTTCGAGCTCGCGCCAACTGCTGCCGAAGCCGGCCGCCTGGGTGATCCACAGGATCAGCTGCAGGTCGCGCAGGCCGCCCGGACTTTCCTTGATGTTCGGCTCGAGTGCGTAGGGCGTGTCCTGAAACTTCGCGTGACGCTGGCGCATTTCGAGCACCTTCGCCTGGAAGAACGCCTTCGGGTCGAGCGCCGCGCGGTAACGTCGAGCGAAATCGTCGAACAGCGCGGTGCTGCCCGTGATGCGGCGCGCTTCCAGCAGCGACGTACGCACCGTGACGTCGTTGGCCGCTTCTTCGATGCATTGCGACACACTGCGCACGCTACTGCCAAGCTCCAGCCCGAGATCCCACGCGAGGCTGATAAAGCGCTCGATGCGCGCGTCCAGATGCTCGAGCCGCGCGTCGGGCAGCAGCACGAGGATGTCGATGTCGGAATGCGGCGCGAGCTCGCCGCGCCCATAGCCGCCGACCGCGACGAGCGCGAGCTCGTCGGGCAGCTCGCAGGTCTCCCAGGCTGCGCGCAACGAATGGTCCGTGGCGCGCGCGAGCACGGCCATCAACGCGTCGACGTTGGTGGCCGTTCGGAAGCGTTCCAGCAACTGGGCTTTGGCCACTTTGTAGTCCGCCTTGAGCGACGAGGCATGGGAGGGGGCGACGGCTGGAACGCTACTCATTGGCAGGGGAAGAGGAGGTCGAAGTCGGTCAGGCGGTGGCCGCGACCACGGGCGGGCGCGCGGGCGTACCGGCCGACACGGTCAGCACGTCGTAGCCGGTCTCCGTGACGAGCACGGTGTGCTCCCACTGCGCGGACAGGCTGCGGTCCTTGGTCTTGACGGTCCACTGGTCGGGCATCGTGCGGATGTCGCGGCGGCCGGCGTTGATCATCGGCTCGATCGTGAAGATCATGCCGGCCTGCAGTTCGAGCCCTGTGCCGGGGCGGCCGTAGTGCAGGATTTGCGGGTCTTCGTGGAACACGGTGCCGATGCCGTGGCCGCAATATTCACGCACCACGCTGTAGCCGAGGCCTTCGGCATGCTTCTGGATCGCATAGCCGATGTCGCCGAGATGCGCGCCGGGGCGAACCTGGTCGATGCCGAGCCACATGCATTCGAAAGTGGCCTGCACGAGGCGCTTCGCCATGATCGACCCCTCGCCGACGATGAACATGCGGCTCGTGTCGCCGAAGTAGCCGTCTTTGATGACGGTGATGTCGATGTTCAGCGCGTCGCCGTTCTTGAGCGCCTTGTCGCCCGGAATGCCGTGGCAGATCACGTCGTTGACCGAAATGCAGGTGGCCTTCGGATAGGGTGGATAGCCGGGCGGCTGGTAATTCAGCGGCGCGGGAACCGTGCCCTGGTCTTTGAGCATGTATTCGTGGCACAGACGGTCGAGCTCGCCAGTGGTGACGCCGGCCTTGATGAACGGCGTGATGTAGTCGAGCACTTCGCTCGCGAGCCGGCAGGCGACGCGCATCTTCGCGATGTCGTCTTCATTCTTGATGGTGATAGCCATGATTTCCTCGGAAGCCTCCCTGGTTGAGGCTCGCTAGGTGTTGCGGTGGCCTGGCGGGGGCGTCTGCCGGGCAGAGAATGCCGGTCGATCTTTAACGATCCCTCGCGCGTGGCGGAATCGAGCCATTTTACAGCAGCGGAGGCTGGGTCGTTGCGCTGGATCGGGCGGCAATGGGCTCAAAGCGACCATAATCGGTTGATTGACGGCCCAAAGCGTGCCAACCCAGGATGCCAAACCCGGCTTCGGTCCGGGATGCGCGGTACGGTGCGCACGGCCATCGGCAGGTGGTCGGGCCGGTTGAGTCGGCCGATAGTCGCGTGCTATACTCTTTGGCTAAGTCAGTCCTAGTCCGCTGTTATTCGCGCATTCGCAAATTTGCGCATGGCAAGGTGGGCGGAACGGCTTGTCGAGACGCTCCGGTTGCTAGCGTCACGAGAATAGAGAAAGTAGTGTCAGGCAACCAAATCGCAAGCCGGCGCACCCAGGGTGTCGCCGCGTTCCAGCCAAAATAGAGGCGGGCGCGGTCGATGCGGCAGCCGGCTTAAGACCCAACCCTCGTGGAGAATTTCATGGCAGTTACGATGCGTCAAATGCTGGAAGCAGGTGTCCACTTCGGTCACCAGACCCGCTTCTGGAACCCGAAGATGGCCCCCTTCATCTTCGGTCATCGCAACAAGATTCACATCATCAACCTCGAAAAGACGCTGCCGATGTACAACGACGCGCTGAAATACGCGCGTCAGCTGGCATCGAACCGCGGCACGATCCTGTTCGTCGGTACCAAGCGTCAATCGCGCGACACGATCGCCCAGGAAGCGCAGCGCGCTGGCATGCCGTTCGTCAACGCGCGCTGGCTCGGCGGCATGCTGACCAACTTCAAGACGCTGAAAGTGTCGATCAAGCGCCTGAAGGACATGGAGGCAGCGCTGGAAGCCGGTGAAACCGAGCGCATGAGCAAGAAGGAAGCGCTGCTGTTCGAACGCGAAATGGCCAAGCTGCAGAAGTCGATCGGCGGCGTGAAGGACATGGGCGGCATTCCGGACGCAATTTTCGTGGTTGACGTCGGCTACCACAAGATTGCCGTGACCGAAGCGAACAAGCTCGGCATTCCGGTCATCGCCGTGGTCGATACGAACCACTCGCCGGAAGGTGTGGACTACGTGATCCCGGGTAACGACGACGCCAGCAAGGCCGTCGCCCTGTATGCGGCCGGCGTGGCCGACGCGATCCTCGAAGGCCGTGCCAATGCGGTCAACGAAGTGGTCCAGGCTGCGCGTGGCGGCGACGGCGACGAGTTCGTCGAGGTCAACTCGGAAGCGTAAGGCTGCCCAGTGTCCGGCATAAAAGGGGGCTTTCTACAGGCCCCCTTTTTTTAAGCCGCGACGTCCGTACGAGGTGTTGTAACGGGCATCTGGCAGAGTGCTTGAGGCGACGCGAGACGCGTCGCGCGCAAAAATGCGCGAAAACGCTGAAACGAATTCTTGCCGCCAGCATCGAAGTGCGGGCGGCGTGTGACAGACAGAACCCAAGGAGCAAATGATGGCGGCAATTACCGCAAGCATGGTTGCAGAACTGCGCGCAAAGACCGACGCGCCGATGATGGAATGCAAGAAGGCGCTGACGGAAGCCGACGGCGATCTGGCGCGCGCCGAAGAACTGCTGCGCGTGAAGCTCGGCAACAAGGCGAGCAAGGCGGCATCGCGCGTGACGGCTGAAGGCGTCGTCGCATCGTTCATCAACGGCAACGCCGGCTCGCTCGTCGAGCTGAACTGCGAAACCGACTTCGTCTCGAAGAACGACGACTTCCTCGCATTCTCGAAGAAGGTCGCCGAACTCGTCGCGACGCAAAACCCGGCTGACGTCGCCGGGTTGTCGGCACTGCCGCTCGACGGCCAGACCGTCGACGCGGTGCGTCTCGCGCTGGTCGGCAAGATCGGCGAAAACCTGTCGATCCGCCGTTTCGTGCGCTTCGACACCGCGAACAAGCTGGCGGCGTACCTGCACGGCACGCGCATCGGCGTGCTGGTCGAGTACACCGGCGCGGACGAGCAGGTCGGCAAGGACGTGGCGATGCACATCGCCGCAATGAAGCCTGTTTCGCTGTCGTCGGACGACGTGCCGGCGGACCTGATCGCCAAGGAACGCAGCATCGCTGAGCAGAAGGCCGCCGAATCGGGCAAGCCGGCTGAAATCGTCGCCAAGATGGTCGACGGCAGCGTGCAGAAGTACCTGAAAGAAGTGTCGCTGCTGAACCAGACGTTCGTGAAGAACGACAAGCAGACGATCGAGCAAATGCTGAAGGCGGCCAACTCGAGCGTGCAGAAGTTCGCATTGTTCGTGGTCGGCGAAGGCATCGAGAAGAAGCAGGACGACTTCGCTGCGGAAGTGGCCGCCCAAGTCGCTGCTGCGAAGCAACAATAAGCGTCGCCTAAGCTTTACAGCCGTACCGTTGGACCCGCGGCGGGGCAAGACCTCGCCGCGCTCGGCAGCGCCGCAAGGCCGTGCACGGGTTGACCCTCGCCGCGCGGCCGCCGCTGGCGAACCCTATGGTTCGTCAATTTGGCGGCGCTTGCCCGAATCAGCATTTCACCCCTACATTAGTCCCTTGTTGTTGCCCTGTTCTGCGCGATCTGGATACTCCTATGCCCACTGCCTATAAACGCGTCCTGCTCAAACTCTCCGGTGAAGCTCTGATGGGCGACGATGCCTTCGGCATCAATCGCGCGACCATCGAACGAATGGTGGCGGACGTGGCCGAAGTGGTCCGTCTCGGAACGCAGCTGGCCGTGGTGATCGGCGGCGGCAATATTTTTCGCGGCGTGGCGGGCGGTGCGGCGGGTATGGACCGCGCGACGGCCGACTACATGGGTATGCTCGCCACGATGATGAACGCGCTGGCGCTGCAGGATGCGATGCGCCATGCCGGCATCGAAGCGCGCGTGCAATCGGCGCTGCGCATGGACCAGGTCGTCGAGCCGTACATCCGGCCCCGCGCGATCCGCCAGCTCGAGGAAGGCAAGGTCGTGATTTTCGCGGCCGGCACCGGCAACCCGTTTTTCACGACCGACACGGCCGCTGCATTGCGCGGCTCGGAAATCGGCGCGGAAGTGGTGCTGAAGGCGACCAAGGTGGACGGCGTCTATTCGGCTGACCCGAGGAAGGACCCGAGCGCGACCCGTTACACCACAATCAGTTTCGACGAAGCGATCGGGCGCAATCTGCAGGTGATGGACGCGACGGCGTTCGCGCTGTGCCGCGACCAGAAGCTGCCGATCCGCGTGTTTTCGATCGTGAAACCCGGAGCGCTCAAGCGCATCGTGCAAGGTGACGACGAGGGCACCCTCGTCCACGTGTAAACTTCGTTTACATTACGTGGGCTTTGACGCGAGCCCGGGTCGCCGCATCGCGCGTGCCGCACGGCTCGCACCGTTTTGAAGGTTCGGAGGTTTAAAAATGTCTGTGGCTGATATCAGGAAGGGCGCTGAACAGAAGATGCAGCGCTCCATCGACGCGTTCAAGAACGACCTGTCGAAGATCCGCACGGGCCGTGCGCATACGGGCCTGCTCGATCATATCCAGTGCGACTATTACGGCTCGCCGGTGCCGATTTCGCAGGTCGCGAACCTGACGCTGATCGACGCGCGCACGATCGGCGTGCAGCCGTGGGAAAAGAAGATGGTCCAGGTCGTCGAAAAGGCGATCCGCGAGTCGGATCTCGGTCTGAACCCGGCCACGCACGGCGACGTGATCCGCGTACCGATGCCCGCGCTGACCGAAGAGCGTCGCCGCGAGCTGACCAAGGTCGTGCGCAGCGAAGCTGAAACGGCCAAGGTGGCTGTGCGCAACCTGCGCCGTGACGCCAACGAGCAACTGAAGAAGCTCGTCAAGGACAAGGAAATCTCGGAAGACGACGAGCGTCGTGCCGGCGACGACGTCCAGAAGTTGACGGACAAGTTTGTCGCGGAAATCGACAAGCTCGTCACGACGAAAGAAGCCGAGATCATGACGGTCTGACGCCGTTCGGCTCAGCACTTTCAGATTTCCACTTCTTTATTGGCATTACTGTCCCGACGGCCATGACCTATACCAGCTCAACCGTGCGCGTGCCTGAAGTCGCCGCGGTGCCGCGACATATCGCGATCATCATGGATGGCAACGGCCGTTGGGCCACCCAGCGGCGTCTGCCGCGCGTCGCGGGCCATACGCGCGGCGTCGACGCGGTGCGGGCAGCCGTCGAGGCGTGCGCGCGGCGGGGCGTCGAATATCTGACGCTGTTCGCATTCAGCTCGGAGAACTGGCGCCGTCCGAACGAGGAGGTGTCGTTCCTGATGCGCCTCTTCGTCACCGCGCTCGAGCGCGAGATCGGCAAGCTGCACGCGAACGGTATCCGTTTGCGCGTGGTCGGCGATCTCGAGCGTTTCGACGAGAAGATCCGCGATCTGATCAGACGCGCGGAAACCAAGACCGCGCGCAATACCCGTCTCACGCTGACCATCGCGGCGAACTACGGCGGCCGCTGGGACATCATGCAGGCCACCCGCAAGCTCGTCGAGCAAGCGGCCGCGGCGGGCAAGCCGGTCGAGGTCAACGAGGACGCGTTCGCCGAGCATCTGTCGATGGCTTACGCGCCCGAGCCGGATCTGTTTATCCGCACCGGCGGCGAGCGCCGTGTGAGCAACTTCCTACTGTGGCAGCTCGCCTACACCGAGTTCTATTTCACCGACACGTTCTGGCCGGACTTCGACGCCGACGCGCTCGGTCACGCCATCGCTTCCTATGCCGAGCGGGAACGCCGCTTCGGTCGCACCAGTGCTCAGCTCGAGCCGCAATCGCAGAACGCCGATTCGCTTCCATGCTAAAGACCCGTGTCATCACGGCGATCGTGCTACTGGCAGTGTTCCTGCCTGTCACGCTGTTCGCGCCGGTCGGCGTGTTCGGCGCGCTGATCGCTTTCGTCGTCGTGTTCGCCGCGTGGGAATGGGCACGCCTGCTCAAGCTCGGCGGTGCGGGGCCGGTGCTGTACGCGCTCGTCGCGGCACTCGGGCTCGTCACCAGCACCCGCGTGGGTATCGGCACCGGGCACGCACGGCCGTTCTTCCAGGCGGCCGCCATTTTTTGGGTGATCGCGGGGCCGTTCGTGCTGCTTCGCAAGCCCGTGCTCGCGCACGGCGTGTGGCGCGCCTTTCTGTTTCTTGCCGGCATCGTCGGCTTCATCGCGTGCTGGCATGCTCTCGTCGCCGCGCGCATGCAGGGCGTGCCGTTCGTGCTGTCGCTGCTGCTGTTGGTATGGCTCGCCGATATCGGCGCATACTTCTCCGGGAAGGCGTTTGGCAAGCACAAGCTGGCACCCGCCATCAGTCCGGGTAAAACCTGGGAGGGCGCGATCGGCGGCTGGCTGCTGGTCATGATTGTCGCGGCAGCGGCGATCTTTTTGCACGCGTTCGAGCCGACCCTGTATTCTGCGCTGCTGGCGCAACTGGGCGCGCTGCGCACGGTGCTTGCGCTGACCCTGCTGGTGGTTTTCAGTGTGGTCGGCGATCTATTCGAATCGATGATGAAACGCCAGGCCGGCGTCAAAGACTCGAGCGGCCTGTTGCCGGGGCACGGCGGCGTGCTCGATCGCATCGACGCGTTGTTGCCGGTACTGCCGCTCGCCATGCTGCTGCTGGGCTAGAGAAAGAGATATGCAAAAACGTCTGACATTGCTCGGTTCCACGGGCTCGATTGGAGACAGCACGCTCGATGTGGCCGCGCGCCATCCCGAGCGTTTTTCGATTTACGCGCTGAGCGCGCATCGCAACGGCGACAAACTGGTCGAGCAATGCTTGCGCTTCGCGCCCGAAGTGGCGGTGGTCGGCGACCCCGACACGGCCGCGAAGGTCGCCGCGAAGCTGCGCGAAGCGGGCAGCAGGACCGAGGTCACGTACGGGCCGCAGGCGCTCGTCGACGTCGCCGGGAGCGAGGGCTGCGACACGGTGGTCGCGGCGATCGTCGGCGCGGCCGGTCTCGCGCCGAGCCTCGCCGCGGCTCGCTCAGGCAAACGCATCCTGCTCGCGAACAAGGAAGCGCTGGTGATGTCCGGCGCGATTTTCATGGACGCGGTGCGCGACAACGGCGCGGTGCTGCTGCCGGTCGACAGCGAACACAACGCGATTTTCCAATGCCTGCCGCGCGAAGCATCGCTGCATGGCGGCGTCTCGAAGATCATCCTGACCGCGTCGGGTGGTCCGTTCCGCACGCGCGAGCCGGCCACGCTCGTCGACGTGACGCCTGACGAAGCCTGCAAGCATCCGAACTGGGTGATGGGCCGCAAGATCTCGGTCGACTCGGCCACGATGATGAACAAGGGCCTCGAAGTGATCGAGGCACATTGGCTGTTCAATCTGCCTGGCGAGCGCATCGACGTGCTGATCCATCCGCAGAGCGTGATCCATTCGCTGGTGTCGTACGCGGACGGCTCGGTGCTCGCGCAGCTCGGCAACCCCGACATGCGCACACCCATCGCGCACGCGCTCGCGTTTCCGGATCGCGTCGATTCGGGCGTCGCGCAACTCGATCTCGCGGAGATTGCGTCGCTGTCGTTCGAGAAACCCGACTACGCGCGTTTCCCGTGCCTCGCGCTCGCCATGAAGGCGCTTGCAGAAGGCGGCGTCGCGAGCGCGGCGCTGAACGCCGCGAACGAAATCGCGGTGGAGGCGTTCCTCGCGCGCCGCATCGGCTTCATGGCGATCGCCCAGGTGGTCGACTCGGTGTTGGGCGCGTTGCCGAACCGCAGCGCGCACGCGCTCGACGACGTCATCGAAGCGGACGCCGCCGCGCGTCGCGCCGCGACCGAACTCATCGCGCGTCTGCCCGACGGCGCCCGTCGCACGGAACGCGCCGTCCAGTGAGGCGCATATGAATCTGCTGATCGAACTGCTCGCTTTCGCGGTTGCGATTGGCGTACTCGTGGTGGTCCACGAGTACGGGCACTACAGCGTCGCGCGTCTGTGCGGCGTGAAGGTACTGCGTTTTTCGATCGGCTTCGGCAAGCCGCTCGCTCAATGGGTCAGTCCGAAGACGGGCACCGAGTGGACGATTGCCGCGTTGCCGCTCGGCGGCTACGTGAAGATGCTCGACGAGCGCGAGAGCGGCCCCGGTTCGATTCCCGACGCGGATCTACCGCGCGCGTTCAACCGCCAGTCGGTGTGGCGGCGCTTCGCGATCGTCGCGGCCGGCCCGGTCGCGAATTTCCTGCTTGCGATCGTGCTGTTCGCGCTCGTCTTCGCGACCGGTGTGACCGAACCGGCGGCCGTGATCGCGGCACCCGCGCCGAACACGCCGGCCGCGCTGGCCGGCTTCGAGGGCGGCGAGACGATCGTCGGGGTGCGCACCGGCCATAGCGACGAAACCGAGCCGGTGCGGTCGTGGTCGGACCTGCGCTGGAAGCTGCTTGCCGCCGCGTTTGATCAGCAACGTATCGTCCTCAATGCAAAGGACGCGCACGGCACCTCCGATTTTCCGATGGACCTGCGCGCCGTCGGCGAAAAAGACGTCGACGACGATCTGATGTCGCGCCTCGGCTTCGAGCCGGGCGGCGGCAAGCTGACGGTGGCGGGCGTGCAGGCAGGCAGCGCCGCGCAGAAGGCGGGCCTCGTCGAGGGCGACCGGCTGCGCGCGATCAACGGTACGCCGGCCGATAATGCCGCGGCTTTCATCGCTTACGTAAAATCGCACGCCGGCGTGCCGGTCACGCTGCGGGTGGAGCGCGGCGGCCGCGGCGGTCATGCGGCGGGCGCGCTCGAAGACATCACGATCGTGCCGCAATTGCAGCGCGATGCGGCGAGCGGGCAGCAGATCGGCCGCATCGGCGCAGAGCTCGCGACCCAGGTGCCCTCGATCGACGTGCGCTATGGGCCTCTCGAGAGCCTGCGCCTCGGCGCGCGCCGTACGTGGGACCTCGCCGTGTACTCGGTCCGGATGTTCGGCCGGATGGTCGTCGGCGAGGCATCGCTGAAAAACCTGTCCGGTCCGGTGACGATCGCCGACTACGCAGGAAAGAGCGCACGTCTGGGTCCTTCCGCGTTTCTGTCGTTCCTGGCCCTTGTCAGCATTAGCCTCGGCGTGCTGAACCTGCTACCAATTCCCGTATTGGACGGGGGTCATCTGTTATATTATTTGGTTGAAGCTGTGACCGGTAAAGTTGTCTCCGATCGCTGGCAACTCGTTTTTCAGAGAGCGGGTCTTGCCTGCATCGTCGCGTTGTCGGCGATTGCGCTGTTCAACGATCTGGCTCGTTTAATCCATTTTTAAAGTGTCCGGCGGCGTTCAAGAGGGCGGCCGCCCGGCCTGATGCAGCTATACACACTGGGGAAGCACGTTGTTCAAACCTCATCGCTTTGGTCCAAAGACGGTTATAGCCGCGGCGTTCGCCGCGCATGGGCTGGTTGCTCACGCAACGACGCCCTTCGTGGTGCAAGACATTCGCATTGAGGGATTGCAACGCGTCGAACCGGGTACCGTGTTCGCGTACCTGCCCATCAAGCAAGGCGATACCTTTTCCGACGACAAGGCGTCCGAAGCGATTCGAGCGCTGTACGCGACGGGCTTCTTCAATGACGTCAAGATCGCGACCGAAGGCAACGTGGTCGTCGTGCAGGTGCAGGAGCGTCCGGCCATCGGCACGATCGACTTCGCCGGCATCCACGAGTTCGACAAGGACAACCTGATCAAGGCGCTGCGCGCGGTCGGGCTGTCGCAAGGCCGTTACTACGACAAGGCGCTCGTCGACAAGGCCGAGCAGGAATTGAAGCGTCAGTATTTGACGCGCGGCTACTACGCGGCGGAAGTCACCACGACGGTCACGCCGATCGACCGCAATCGCGTCGGCATCCTGTTCTCGGTGGCCGAAGGTCCGAGCGCGAAGATCCGCCAGATCAACTTCATCGGCAACAAGACGTTCAGCACCGGAACGTTGCGCGACGAAATGCAGCTGTCCACGCCCAACTGGTTTTCGTGGTACACGAAGAACGACCTGTACGCGAAAGACAAGCTCACCGGCGACCTCGAGAACGTCCGCTCGTACTACCTGAACCGCGGCTACCTCGAGTTCAGCATCGAATCGACCCAGGTGTCGATTTCGCCGGACAAGAAGGACATGTATCTGACGGTCACGCTGCATGAAGGCCAGCCGTACACGATCTCGAACATCCGTCTCGCCGGCAATCTGCTGGACCGCGAAGCGGAGCTGAAAAAGCTGATCAAGATCAAGCCGGGCGACCGCTTTTCGGCCGAAAAGCTGCAGGCCACCACGAAGGCGATCGTCGACAAGCTCGGCGAGTACGGTTATGCGTTCGCGACCGTCAACGCGCAACCGCAGATCGACCAGAAGAACCACACGGTCGACCTGACGCTGCAGGTCGATCCGAGCCGCCGGGTGTACGTTCGCCGCATCAACGTGGTCGGCAACACGCGCACGCGCGACGAAGTGGTGCGCCGCGAAATGCGCCAGCTCGAAAGCTCGTGGTTCGATTCGAACCGCCTCGCGCTGTCGAAGGACCGTATCAATCGTCTGGGCTACTTCACCGACGTCGATGTGACCACGGTGCCGGTCGAAGGCACGCCCGACCAGGTCGACATCGACGTGAAGGTCGCCGAAAAGCCGACCGGCGCGATCACGCTGGGCGCGGGCTTCTCATCGACCGACAAGGTGGTGCTGTCCGCGGGTATCTCGCAGGACAACGTGTTCGGCTCCGGCACGAGCCTCTCGGTGAACATCAATACCGCGAAGACGTACCGTACGCTGACGGTCACGCAGGTCGACCCGTACTTCACGGTGGACGGCATCAAGCGCATCACCGACGTCTACTACCGCACGTACCAGCCGCTGTACTACTCGACCGATTCGAGCTTCAAAATCGTCACGATGGGCGGTGATCTGAAGTTCGGCATTCCGTTCTCCGAAGTCGACACGGTGTACTTCGGCGCGGGCTTCGAACAGAACCAACTTGACGTCGATGCAAACACGCCGGCTTCATATAAGCAATACGTGACTGACTTCGGCCGGGTTTCGAACAACGTGCCGCTTACGGTTGGCTGGTCGCGCGACGCGCGCGATAGCGCGCTCGTGCCGAGCCGCGGCTACTTCACGCAGGCGAATGCAGAATACGGGACGCCGATCGGCGGCACCCAGTACTACAAGGCCGACATCAACGCGCAGTACTATTACTCGTTTGCCCGCGGCTTCGTGCTGGGCTTCAACTTCCAGGGCGGCTACGGTAACGGCCTTGGCGGCAAGCCTTACCCTATCTTCAAGAATTACTACGCGGGCGGTATCGGTTCGGTGCGTGGTTACGAGCCGAGCTCACTGGGTCCGCGCGACAAAACAACCGGCGACCCGATCGGCGGCTCCAAATTGTTGGTGGGCAATATCGAGTTGACGTTCCCGCTGCCTGGCACCGGTTACGACCGTACGCTGCGTGTCTTCACGTTCCTGGATGCTGGTAATGTCTGGGCAGACGCGAGTTCGGCAGCGACGTCGACTGGCGCAAACGGCCTGCGCTACGGCTACGGTGTGGGTCTCGCGTGGATCTCGCCGATCGGCCCGCTCAAGTTGAGCCTTGGCTTCCCGCTCACCAAGCACACTGGCGACCAGTATCAGAAGTTCCAGTTCCAGATCGGGACGGCGTTCTGATCGGGCGGCGGATGCATCCGGCGGCCGGCTGCGGCAGCCGGCCCCGCCAAACTACAGTATCGAGAGGATGACTTTGCTAACCGGTATGTTTTCGAAACGTGTAGCGTGCGCATTGGCGCTGGCAATGACCCTCGGGGTCGGCATGGCGCACGCGCAGGAAGCGAGGATCGCCGCGGTGAATTCCGACCGCATCCTGCGCGAATCGGCGGCGGCGAAAGCCGCGCAGCTGAAGCTCGAGGCCGAATTCGCGAAGCGCGACAAGGATCTTGCCGACATGGCGCAAAAGCTCAAGTCGATGTCCGATGCACTCGACAAGAATGGCGCGACAATGTCGGCGACTGATCGCGCGCAGAAGCAGCGCGACCTGTCGCAGCTCGACTCGGACTTCCAGCGCAAGCAGCGTGAGTTCCGCGAAGACCTGAACCAGCGCCGCAACGAGGAACTCGCGGCGGTGCTCGACCGCGCGAACAAGGTCATCAAGCAGATCGCCGAAACGCAGCACTACGATCTGATCGTGCAGGAAGCGGTGTACGTGAGCCCGCGCATCGATATCACCGACCAGGTGCTGAAGGCGCTGGCGGCATCGGGCAATTAAGGGCGCCGCACGGGTCGCCCGGCGCGCGTCGGCGCGCCCTCGCATTGATTGAACAGGTTGGAGACAGGATAGGCATGGCATTTTCGCTCGAGGACATCGTACAGCGGTTCGGCGGTGAGGTAGTCGGTAACCGGTCGCAGCGCGTGAGCAGTCTCGCGCCGCTCGACCAGGCGGGCCCGGACCAGTTGGCGTTCCTCGCCAATCCGAAGTACCTGTCGCAGGTCGAAACCACCCGCGCCGGCGCGGTGCTGATCAATGCCGGCGACCTCGCGAAGCTCGCCTCGCGCGAAGGTCGAAACTTCATCGTCACGCCGAATCCCTATGCTTACTTTGCGCGCATCGCGCAAACCTTCATCGAGCTCGCCGCGCCGAAGGCGTTGCCCGGCGTGCATCCCAGCGCAACCATCGATCCTTCCGCGCAGGTCGCCGCAAGCGCGGTAATCGGTCCGCGTGTCAGCGTCGAAGCGGGTGCTGTGATCGGCGAGCACGCGCGGCTCGACGCCAACGTCGTCATCGGCCGCGGCACGCGCGTCGGCGCGAATTCGCATCTGTATCCGAACGTGACCGTGTACCACGGCTGCAAGCTCGGCGAGCGGGTGATCGTGCACGCGGGCGCGGTGATCGGCTCGGACGGCTTCGGCTTCGCGCCCGACTTCGTCGGCGAAGGCGACGCGCGCACCGGCAGCTGGGTCAAGATTCCGCAGGTCGGCGGCGTGTCGATCGCAAACGATGTCGAGATCGGCGCGAACACCACGATCGACCGCGGCGCGATGGCCGACACGATCATCGAGGAGTGCGTGAAGATCGACAACCTCGTGCAGATCGGCCATAACTGCAAGGTCGGCGCGTACACGGTGATCGCGGGCTGCGCGGGTATCGCGGGCAGCACGACGATCGGCCGTCATTGCATGATCGGCGGTGCGGTCGGCATTGCCGGACACGTCACGCTTGGCGATTACGTGATCGTCACCGCGAAGTCGGGCGTGTCGAAGTCGCTACTCAAGCCCGGCATGTACACGAGTGCGTTCCCGGCCGTGAACCACGCGGACTGGAATAAAAGCGCCGCGCTGCTGCGCAATATCGACAAGCTTCGCGATCGCATCAAGGCGCTGGAGAACGCCACGGCCGACAAGGCCGGCAGCCATGCCGTCGATGACGCCGCGGGTCAACCCGCAGGCAACAAGATCTGACAGTTATCCCGGCGGCCCACCGGCACCGCGTAAAATAGTGGCCGAGCATCATGAAGCAAAGCCGGTGGCTGTGACCGGGTGGCACGGCCAACGGTCATCAGAGGCGCCGGTTGCGCGCGTTTTCAACCTACCTGCACCAGCATCCGCAGTCATCATCGCGCAGTCAATGCGTGAGCAGAAACACCATGAGCACCGAAAAAATCAATCTCGACATTCATAAGATTCTCACGCTGCTGCCGCATCGTTATCCGATCCTGCTGGTCGACCGGGTGCTCGAACTCGAACCGCACAAGAGCATCAAAGCGTTGAAGAACGTGTCGATCAATGAGCCGTATTTTCAGGGACATTTCCCGACGCGGCCGGTGATGCCAGGCGTGCTGATCCTCGAAGCACTCGCGCAGACCGCGGCGCTGCTGACGTTCTCGGAAGAGCCGAGCGATCCGTCGAACACGCTGTATCTGTTCGTCGGCATCGACAACGCGCGCTTCAAGCGCGTGGTGGAGCCGGGCGATCAGCTGATGCTGAACTGCACGTTCGAGCGTCATATGCGCGGCATCTGGAAGTTCAAGGCGCGCGCCGAAGTGGATGGTGTCGTCGCGGCGGAAGCCGATCTGATGTGCGCAGTGCGCCACACGGACACAGACGCGTAAAGCCGGCGTCAGGGCAGGTCGCGGCACGGTACGCGCGCGGTCGGCCCGGCGGCAAGTCCATCCAGACAACGCAACAGAATCAGAAGCGAGGACGCATGAGCAGGATCCATCCCACTGCGATCATCGAAGCGGGCGCGCAGCTCGACGAATCCGTCGAAGTCGGGCCCTATGCCGTGATCGGCGCACACGTGACGATCGGTGCGCGCACCACGATCGGCTCGCACAGCGTAATCGAAGGCTATACCACGATCGGCGAAGACAACCGCATCGGCCATTACGCATCGGTCGGCGGCCGTCCGCAGGACATGAAGTACAAGGACGAGCCGACCCGGCTCGTGATCGGCAACCGCAACATGATTCGCGAGTTCACGACGATCCACACCGGCACGGTGCAGGACGCGGGCGTCACCACGCTCGGTGACGACAACTGGATCATGGCCTACGTGCACATCGGTCACGACTGCCACGTCGGCAGCAACGTGATCCTGTCGAGCAACGCGCAGATGGCCGGCCACGTGACGATCGGCGACCACGCGATCATCGGCGGCATGTCGGGCGTGCACCAGTTCGTGCGCATCGGCGCGCATTCGATGCTCGGCGGCGCGTCGGCGCTCGTGCAGGACGTGCCGCCCTACGTGATCGCCGCGGGCAACAAGGCGGAGCCGCATGGCATCAACGTCGAAGGGCTGCGCCGCCGCGGCTTCTCGGCGGACGCGATCTCGGTGCTGCGCACCGCGTATCGCGTGCTGTACAAGAACGGCCTGTCGCTCGAAGAAGCGAAAGTGCAATTGAAGGAACTGGGTTCGGCCGGCGGTGACGGCGACGCGCCGGTGCAGACGCTGCTCGCGTTCGTCGAAGCGTCGCAGCGCGGCATCATCCGCTAACCGATGACGTTGCAACCCAGTCCGCTGCGCGTCGCGATGGTGGCCGGCGAGCCGTCCGGCGACCTGCTCGCCGCTTCGCTGCTCGACGGCCTCTCCAGCCGGTTGCCGGCCGCCACGCAGTACTACGGCATCGGTGGTCCGCGCATGGTCGCCGCGGGCTTCGACGCCCATTGGCCGATGGATAAGCTGGCGGTGCGCGGCTATGTCGAGGCACTGCGCCACATCCCTGAAATCCTTGGTATCCGTAACGAGCTGAAGCGTCAACTGCTCGCCGAGCCGCCGTCCGTGTTCGTCGGCGTCGACGCGCCCGACTTCAATTTCGGACTCGAGCATGCGTTGCGCGACGCCGGCATTCCGACCGTACACTTCGTCTGCCCGTCCATCTGGGCATGGCGCGGCGGGCGCATCAAGAAGATCGCCAAGGCGGTCGACCACATGCTATGCGTATTCCCGTTCGAAACCGCGTTGCTCGAAAAGGCGGGTGTCGCGGCGTCGTACGTCGGGCATCCGCTGGCCGATCAGATTCCGCTCGAACCCGACACGCTCGGCGCGCGCCGAGCGCTCGGTCTCGCGCAAAGCGGGCCGGTGATCGCGGTGTTGCCGGGCAGCCGGCGCTCCGAAATTGATCTGATCGGCCCGACGTTCTTCGCCGCGATGGAGATGATGCAGCACCAGGAGCCCAGCGTGCACTTCGTGATGCCGGCAGCAACGCCCGCTTTGCGCGCGTTGCTGCAGCCGCTCGTCGATGCGCATCCGGGTCTCGCGCTGACGATCACCGACGGCCAGTCGCAACTCGCGATGACCGCCGCCGACGCGATCCTGGTGAAGAGCGGCACCGTCACGCTCGAAGCCGCGCTGCTGAAAAAGCCGATGGTGATTTCGTACAAGGTGCCCTGGCTGACCGGCCAGATCATGCGCCGCCAGGGCTATCTGCCGTACGTTGGCCTGCCGAACATCCTCGCCGGGCGCTTCGTGGTGCCGGAAATCCTTCAGCACTTCGCGACGCCGCAGGCGCTCGCGGAGGCGACGCTGAAACAGTTGCGCGACGAAACGAACCGGCGCACGCTGAGGGAAATTTTCACGGAGATGCATCACGTGCTGAAGCAGAACACCGCGCAGCGCGCCGCCGAAGTCGTGGCAAGCGTCGTCGAGCAGCGGGCGGGGCGGCCATGACCGTCGTGCGCGCGCCTGGCCGCAAGAGCGCGGCCGCCGTTCGGGTGGTGGCGCAGGCCGGCCTGAGCTTCGAGAGCGCGGACGACATCGTCTGCGGCGTCGACGAAGCAGGGCGCGGGCCGCTGGCCGGTCCGGTCGTCGCGGCGGCGGTGATTTTCAATCCGGCCAAACCGATGATCCGCGGCCTCGACGATTCCAAGGTGCTGAGCGCACTCAAGCGTGAAGCGCTGTACGACAAGATCGTCGAGCGTGCGCTCGCGTACTGCATCGCGTCGGCAACGGTCGAGGAAATCGATTCGCTGAACATCCTGCACGCCACCATGCTGGCGATGAAGCGTGCGGTCGAGGGCCTGTCGGTCGTGCCGACGCTCGTGAAGATCGACGGCAATCGTTGCCCGACGCTCAGTATCCGTAGCGAGGCGGTGATCAGCGGCGACGCGCTGGTGAAGTGCATTTCGGCGGCGTCGATTCTCGCGAAGGTCACGCGCGACCGCATGCTGCTCGAACTGCACCAGACGTATCCGATGTACGGTTTCGACGCGCATGCCGGTTACGGCACGCCGCAGCATCTCGCGGCGCTGCGCGAGCATGGGCCGTGCGAGCATCATCGGCGCTCGTTCGCGCCGGTGCGCGAAGCGCATCTGCGGTTCGGCACAGGCGTGCCGTTACCGGGGGCGGATGCCGTCATCGCGGCCGACGCGCTGCTGCTCGACGGCGATGCGTTTGGCGAAGCCGGCCTCGCGTGAGCGACCACATCGGCGCGGCTCTAGTGCGGTCCGTGTTTGCGTGCCGTTGATTTGCCGTTGATTCGCCGCTGATTCCTTCCCCTTCCACCGCCTTCGCTGCCTGTGAAAGCCATTACCTCGCGGGACAATCCGCTCTACAAGCGCCTGAAGGCACTGGCCGGCTCGACGCATCAACAGCGCCGCAGCGGCCATGCGCTGCTCGAAGGCTTTCATCTCGCGAGCACGTATCTCGACGTCGCCGGTCAGCCGGAGCTATGCGTCGTTACCGACGGCGCGCTGAACCACGACGAAGCGCAAGCGATCGTGTCGCGCATCGACGAGCATCGGCTCGTGACGCTGCCGGATGCGTTGTTCGGGCAGTTGTCGAATGTCGTGCATGGGGTCGGGATGGTGCTGCTCGTCGAGAAGCTCGATGCGCCGCTGCCCGGGCGCGTCGAGCAAAACTGTCTCGTGCTCGACGGCGTACAGGACGCGGGCAACGTGGGTTCGATTCTGCGCAGCGCGGCCGCGGGGGGTATCGAGCACGTGTTCTGCGCGCGGGGCACCGCGTACGCGTGGTCGTCGAAGGTGCTGCGCTCCGGGATGGGCGCGCACTTCCTGTTGCAAATTCATGAGGACGTCGAAGCGGATGCGCTGATCGAGCGCCTCGCGGTGCCGGTGGTGATTACCGATTCGCACGGCGCCGAAGCGATCTATGACTGCGACCTGAACAGGCCGCTCGCGTGGGTGTTCGGCAATGAAGGGGCGGGCGTGTCGCAGGCATGGCGCGAGGCCGTGTCGTTGCGCGTGACGATCCCGCAGCCGGGCGGCATGGAGTCGCTGAACGTGGCGGCCGCGGCGGCGGTCTGCGTGTTCGAGCAGTGCCGGCAGCAACGCGGGCGTAAAAACTAAACGCGGGTCGCCTCGGCTGTGCCCTGATCAGGCAACGCGACGCCTGCTCGGCTGTCCCTCAATACGACGACCGATCCAGCTTGATTTCCTGCAGGATCGTCGTCGCAATCTCCTCGATCGACTTGTGCGTCGACGACAGCCACTTGATCCCCTCGCGCCGCATCATCGCTTCGGCTTCGTTGATCTCGTAGCGGCAGTTTTCCAGCGCGGCATACTTGCTGCCCGGCCGCCGCTCGTTGCGGATTTCCGACAGCCGCTGCGGATCGATCGACAACCCGAACATCTTCTGCCGATGCTCGAGCAGTGGCGTCGGCAGCTTGCCGCGTTCGAAATCTTCGGGAATCAGCGGATAGTTCGCTGCTTTCACACCGTACTGCATCGCCAGATAAAGGCTTGTCGGCGTCTTGCCGCTGCGCGACACGCCGACGAGGATCACGTCGGCGTCGGCGAGATTGCGGTTCGATTGACCGTCGTCGTGCGCGAGCGAGAAATTGATCGCCTCGATCCGGTTCTTGTACTCCTCGGTGTCCGCGTTCTGGTGTCCCCGGCCCATCGCGTGGCTCGACTTCAGTTCCAGTTCCTGCTCGAGCGGCTCGACGAAGGTCTGGAACATGTCGAGCACGAGCGCGTTCGAATCCTTTACGATCTGATTCGACGCGCTATCGACGAGCGTGGTGAATACGATCGGACGACGGCCGTCCTGCACGACCGCTTCATTGATCTTTTCGAGCGTTGCATAGGCCTTCTCGGTCGAGTCGACGAAAGGCACGCGGACCAGGCGGAATTTCTGGTCGAACTGGGAGAGGATCGAATGCGCGAAGGTTTCGGCAGTAATCCCGGTACCGTCTGAGACGATGAATACGGTGGGCGGCATCAGTGGGGCTGTAAACGTGAAAGACAAATGAGCCGGAAAGCGCGAGCGCAAAAACGCGCTCGAATCGAACCGCGCGGCGGCGGTTGGCCGGAGACGGCAGCGTCGGGCCACGTTCTCGCCCGGGCGGCCGGCGTTGCCAAAGCCCACCGGCTCGGTCGGCGCGCGATTCGACGCGCATTTCTCGACCGACTGCCACATTTGAGGAGTCGGCACGGTAGAATAGCGGCAACCTGTTGGATAAGCAATTGCAGGCGATTGGCCGCTAACTTGCCGCGAACGGTCGTTCAACGTCACGTTACCGGAACGCATATGCGTTGAACGCAAGAGATCGAGCGATAAGTCCGCTCAATCGCGTTCTTTCGCGCGGTCAGCGTCCTACCAGGCGGCCGGCGCGCTCATGCATCGTATCTCCGCCGTCTCGGCGATTGCTTATCTAACAGGTTGTGCAAGACACGGGGTCGAGCTTCCAATGGGCTGCCCGTGTTCAAGCCCACTTGCACAGCCGTGAATTTCTTTCACACTTAGGGGCTTGTATGACTAACGCAGTTACCGTCGCAAAGGACAAGGCGTATGTAGTTCCGTTCGAGCAGTTGCGGATGACCGACGTGGAGATCGTCGGCGGCAAGAACGCGTCGCTGGGCGAGATGATCAGCCAGCTCGCCGAAGCCGGCGTGCGCGTGCCGACTGGCTTCGCGACCACCGCGCTCGCGTTCCGTGACTTCCTGCAGCACAACAACCTGACCGAACGCATCGCCAAACGCCTCGAGACGCTCGATGTCGACGACGTCAAGGCGCTCGCCGAAGCGGGCAAGGAGATCCGTCAATGGATCGTCGACGCACCGCTGCAGCCGCAGCTCGAGGCTGACATTCGCGCGGGGTTCGACACGCTGCAAAACAGCTCCCCCGCGGAACTGTCGTTTGCCGTGCGTTCGTCCGCGACCGCGGAAGACCTGCCGGACGCATCGTTTGCCGGTCAGCAGGAAAGCTACCTGAACGTTGTCGGCATCGACGACGTGCTCGATCGCATGAAACACGTGTTCGCGTCGCTGTACAACGACCGGGCGATCTCCTATCGCGTCCACAAGGGCTTCACGCATGCTGAAGTCGCATTGTCGGCGGGCGTGCAGCGCATGGTGCGCTCGGACGTCGGCGCCGCGGGCGTGATGTTTACGCTCGATACCGAATCGGGCTTCAAGGACGCCGTCTTCATCACGTCGAGCTATGGCCTCGGCGAGACCGTCGTGCAGGGCGCGGTGAATCCGGACGAGTTCTACGTCTTCAAGACCACGCTCGCGCAGGGCAAGTACCCGATCATCCGCCGCTCGATCGGCTCGAAGCTGATCAAGATGGAGTTCACGAAGCCGGGCGAGCCGGGCCGCGTGAAGACCGTCGACGTCGCGCACGAGCAGCGCAACCGCTTCTCGATCACCGACGAAGACGTGATCGAGCTCGCGAAGTACGCGGTCATCATCGAGAAGCACTACCAGCGTCCGATGGACATCGAGTGGGGCAAGGACGGCCGCGACGGCAAGATCTTCATCCTGCAGGCGCGTCCGGAGACCGTCAAGAGCCAGGGCGGCGGCAAGGCCGAGCAGCGCTTCAAGCTCAAGGGCCAGTCGAACGTGATCGCCACCGGTCGCGCGATCGGTCAGAAGATCGGCGCGGGCCCGGTGCGCGTGATCCACGATCCGTCGGAGATGGATCGTGTGCAGCCGGGCGACGTGCTCGTCGCGGACATGACCGACCCGAACTGGGAGCCGGTCATGAAGCGTGCGTCGGCGATCGTCACGAACCGTGGCGGCCGCACCTGCCACGCGGCGATTATCGCGCGTGAGTTGGGCGTGCCGGCCGTGGTCGGCTGCGGCGACGCGACCGACGTGCTGAAGGACGGCGCGCTCGTCACGGTGTCGTGCGCGGAAGGCGACGAAGGGAAGATCTACGACGGCCTGCTCGAAACCGAAGTCACCGAAGTGCAGCGCGGCGAACTGCCGCCGATTCCGGTGAAGATCATGATGAACGTCGGCAATCCGCAACTCGCGTTCGACTTCTCGCAGCTGCCGAATGCGGGTGTCGGTCTCGCGCGTCTCGAGTTCATCATCAACAACAACATCGGTGTGCACCCGAAGGCGATCCTCGAGTACCCGAACGTCGATCAGGACCTGAAGAAGGCGGTCGAAAGCGTCGCGCGCGGTCACGCGTCGCCGCGCGCGTTCTACGTCGACAAGCTGACCGAAGGCATCGCGACGATCGCCGCTGCGTTCTATCCGAAGCCCGTCATCGTGCGTATGTCGGACTTCAAGTCGAACGAGTACAAGAAGCTGATCGGCGGTTCGCGCTACGAGCCGGACGAGGAAAACCCGATGCTGGGCTTTCGCGGCGCGTCGCGTTATATCGCGGAAGCCTTCGCCGAGGCGTTCCAGATGGAATGCGTCGCGCTGAAGAAGGTACGTGAAGAGATGGGCCTCGACAATGTCGAAATCATGGTGCCGTTCGTGCGTACGCTGAAGCAGGCGGAGCGCGTGGTCGAGCTGCTCGGCAAGTTCGGCCTGAAGCGCGGCGAGAAGGGCCTGCGTCTGATCATGATGTGCGAAGTGCCGTCGAACGCGATCCTCGCGGAAGAGTTCCTGCAGTACTTCGACGGCTTCTCGATCGGCTCGAACGACCTGACGCAGCTCACGCTTGGCCTTGACCGCGACTCGGGCATGGAGCTGCTCGCCGTCGATTTCGACGAGCGCGATCCAGCGGTCAAGTTCATGCTCAAGCGGGCAATCGAAACCTGCCTGCGCCTGGACAAGTACGTCGGTATCTGCGGCCAGGGGCCGTCGGATCACCCGGACTTCGCGCAATGGCTGACGGACGAAGGCATCAAGTCGATTTCGCTGAACCCCGACACGATCATCGATACGTGGCAACAGTTGGCAAAGTCAAAGCAGTAACTCGCGAGATGCCGCATGCCGCTGTGCAAGCGGCATTCAGCACGCGTTAAATGCACGTGCGCTTCGTGCTATAAACACCCCGGTAGATCCGGGGTGTTTTGCTTTATGGAGGTCGAGGTGGCGCCTGGTGGATTGTTCTGGTGGATCGCGGCGGGTGTGCTTGTCGCTCTGGAGCTGATGAGCGGCACCTTCTATCTGTTGATGATCGCGTTGGGCTGCGTCGCGGCCGCGTTTGCGCGCATTGCCGGCGCTGGGGCTGATCTGCAGTTCGTGGTGGCGGCGCTGGTCGCGCTCGCGGCGGTCGTGCTGCTCAGGCGCTCGCGCTTTGGCCGCCGCAAGCGCGAGCAGGCTTCGCGTAATCCGGACGTCAATCTGGATATCGGGCAGACGGTGAACGTGCCGGCCTGGCAGGAGCGCAAGGCACGTGCGAACTATCGTGGCGCGGCATGGGATGTCGAGCTGGCCGCGGGCGAACCCGAAGACGCGCAGGTCTACGAGATCAGGGAATTACGCGGCAGTTGCCTGGTCGTTGTCGCGAGCCGGCAGCCGAAAGCCCGCGCGAACGCGACCTGACGCTCGAAATACGAGCGTTGGGCGCGCTGTTCGTCGCACGCGCTCATCGATACGCACAAATATTCGAATCAGAATCGGAGGGTAGCAATATGGATTCAACTATCGTCGGGGCAGTGCTGCTGATCGTCGTGATCGTGCTTGCGGCGCAGACCGTCAAGATCGTGCCGCAGCAGCATGCGTGGGTGCTCGAGCGCCTCGGCCGTTATCACGCGACGCTGACACCGGGTCTGAGCTTCGCTTTTCCGTTCGTCGACCGGATCGCATACAAGCACGTGCTGAAGGAAATTCCGCTCGAAGTGCCGAGCCAGGTCTGTATCACGCGCGATAACACACAGCTTCAGGTCGATGGCGTGCTGTATTTTCAGGTCACCGATCCGATGAAGGCGTCGTACGGATCGAGCAACTTCGTGTTCGCGATCACGCAGCTGTCGCAGACCACGCTGCGCTCGGTCATCGGTAAGCTGGAGCTCGACCGGACCTTCGAGGAGCGCGATTTCATCAATCACAGTATCGTGTCGGCGCTCGACGAAGCGGCCGCGAACTGGGGCGTCAAAGTGCTGCGCTATGAGATCAAGGATCTGACGCCGCCAAAGGAGATCCTTCACGCGATGCAGGCACAGATCACCGCCGAGCGCGAGAAGCGCGCGCTGATCGCGGCATCGGAAGGGCGCAAGCAGGAGCAGATCAATATCGCGTCGGGCGGCCGCGAGGCGGCGATCCAGAAGTCCGAGGGCGAGCGTCAGGCGGCGATCAACCAGGCGCAAGGGCAGGCCGCGGCGATTCTGGCCGTGGCCGAGGCGAACGCGCAGGCGATCCAGAAGATCGCGGCGGCGATCCAGCTGAACGGCGGCATGGACGCGGTCAATCTGAAGGTGGCCGAACAGTACGTGAACGCGTTCTCGAACCTCGCAAAGCAGGGCACGACACTGATCGTGCCGGGCGACATGTCGAACATGAGTTCGATGATCGCGTCGGCGCTGACGATCGTGAACAAGGGCAAGGCGGCAGCGGAGCCGCCGCGAAGCGACTTGCGCTGACGAATCGAGCCATGAGCGCGCCATGAATGCGCAATGAACGCGTGACGCAAAAGCAAATGGCCCGCACCTCGATGTGCGGGCCATTTTTGCGTGAGCCGCAAACGAATCGCGCTTAGGTCGGCGAGCGCATCAAACGCGCCTTTTCGCGCTCCCAGTCGCGCTTCTTCTCGGTCTCGCGCTTGTCGTGCATCTTCTTGCCCTTCGCGAGGCCGATCTCGCATTTGACGCGACCGTTCTTGTAGTGAAAATTCAGCGGCACGAGCGTGTAGCCGCGCTGCTCGACCTTGCCGATCAGCTTGCTGATTTCCTCGCTATGCAGCAGCAACTTGCGCGTGCGCACCGGGTCGGGATGGATGTGCGTCGACGCTTCGGGCAGCGGACTGATGTGGGTGCCGATCAGGAACAGCTCGCCGTTGCGGATCACCACGTAGCCTTCCTTGATCTGGCCGCGCCCCGCGCGCAAAGCCTTGACCTCCCATCCTTCGAGCACGAGGCCTGCCTCATAGCGTTCCTCGACCGAGTAGTCGTAGAAGGCTTTTCTGTTGTCGATGATGCTCATG
The DNA here is from genome assembly GCF_001865575.2 of Paraburkholderia sprentiae WSM5005. Taxonomy (NCBI): domain Bacteria; kingdom Pseudomonadati; phylum Pseudomonadota; class Betaproteobacteria; order Burkholderiales; family Burkholderiaceae; genus Paraburkholderia; species Paraburkholderia sprentiae. Next base: position 2,003,006 of record NZ_CP017561.2, on the reverse strand, counting down.
TGATGCTCATGAATGGAAAGTGCTCAACTCGTTTAAAATCACGATTTTAGCAAAGCGGGGCAAGGAAAGCCCGCGGCGCTCGTCCACCGTTGCCACGCGCTGTTCAATTTATGGCAGATGTCCAGAAAACCGTGTTGATTCGCCATTCGGCGGAGCAGATGTTCGACCTCGTCACCGACGTCGACGATTACCCCAACTTCCTGCCGTGGTGCGGGGGCATCGAAATTCGTCACCGGGACGACACCAGCATGGAGGCGAGGATCGATATCAACTTCAAGGGCATCAAGCAGCATTTCGCCACGCGCAACTCGATGGAGCGCCCAACGCGCATCGACATGGAATTCGCCGACGGTCCGTTTCGCAAGTTCACCGGTTTCTGGCGGTTCACGCCGTTGCGCGCCGATGCGTGCAAGATCGAATTCGCGCTGCACTATGAGTTCACCAGCATCCTGCTCGAGAAGATCATCGGGCCGGTGTTCAATCACATCGCCAATACCTTCGTCGAATCTTTCGTGAAGCGCGCCAATCAGCGCTATGGCCAGGCATGAGCGCGCGGTTAACGGTTGAGGTCTGCTATGCGCTCGCTGGTGAGCAGGCGGTGATTGCGGTCGAGTTGCCCGCGGGCGCGACGCTGCAACAGGCAATCGACGCGAGCGGGATTCTGCGACGTTTTCCGTCGATCGATCTGAACACGCAGAAAGTGGGGGTGTTCGGCAAGCTCAAGCCGCTCGATACGGTGCTGGCCGACCATGATCGCGTCGAGATTTACCGGCCGCTGCTGGTGGATCCGAAAGTGTCGCGCCAACGCCGCGTCGAAAAGACCCGCAAGGCGGGGTCGATCGAGGGGCGGCGCTGGCTCAACAAGGACTCGCGGTAGGCGGCGGGGATTGCGGTGGCGGTTCGCCCTGCGCACGCCGCCGGTTTCCGATCGCGTCACATCAGGTCACATCGAGGCGCCGACGTCTGCGCCTTATCCTCCATGCCCTCGACGCGCGCCGCACCGGACGAATCGTCGTCCGAATGCCGGCGCACCGACCACCAGACCCCCGCGACCAGAAGCAGGATCGCGGCGAGTTCGAGCGGGCGCGGCAGGCGCTCGTCGTAAATGAATGCGTAAAGCAGCGCGAATAGCGTCTCGAACACGATCATCTGACCGGACAGCGTCAGCGGCAGCCGTTTTGCCGCGGCATTCCACAGGCCGTTACCGAGCCACGACGCGCCGATCGCGAGCACCAGGTTGAGCAGCCAGAACGTGTGCCAACGCGCGTCGGCTAGCTCGCCTGGCTGGCCGCCCGACGGCAGCATCGCGACCACGAGCCACAGCGCGCCGCCTAGCGCGCCCGTCACGACGCCCCACAGCACCGACCACTCGTTGCCGTTGAAATGCGTCTGACGCTGCAGGTAGCGGGCGTTCTCGACCGCGAACCAGGTCCAGCAGATCAGCGCGCCCACCGCGCAAGCCACGCCGAGCAGGCGCGTCGCGATGCCGACCGGCGTCGCGCCGGCCACCGTCAACACGTCGATATTGATGCAGACGATGCCCGCCATCACCGTCGCGAGCGGCCACGCGAGGCGCGCGAGCGGCACCGCGCCGTGATCGCGCCGGCCGACCAGCGTCACCGTGACCGGCAGCACGCCGACGATCAGCGAGGCCGGCGCGATCCCGATCAGATGCACGGCGGCCGTCAGCAACAGGTAATAGACGATATTGCCGCCGAGCGCGAGCTTCACGAGTGCGATCAGATCCTCGCGGGACAACCGTTTGGCGAGCGAGCCCGCGATCGGTAGCGCCGCGGCGAGCGAGACGACGCCGTACATCGAATAGCGGCCGGCGACGAGCAACAGCGGGGAGAACTCGGGCAGCACCCGCGGCACCAGAAATACCATGCCCCACAAGGCTCCGGCCATGACCCCATATACGACACCTCGCTGCATCGACTGCCCCTGCTGGAAAACTGGAATGATTCGCACAATAGCGGCGTTGCGGGCAGGACGTCTTGTTCGAGCCTGCATTCGGGCCGCGCGAGCGCTGCGCGATTTGCGCGGGTGCAGGGGATTACCCCGCCGGCTCTGCCCAACTTTGCCTGCGAACGCATAAACGAAACTTGATCGAACGCAACGCGAACGGGCAAGCGAAATCGGCGCATCCAGGATCGGTAAAAAATCGTCCGAAATTCGCTAAGCTGCTGTTCGTGCAGTGAAAACCGGGGTGGTATCGCGTATAATTCGCTTTTGCGCCTATAGGATTTGCCATGCGTCTGATCCAAACAGCACTCACGTTCGATGACGTGCTCCTCGTCCCGGCCTTCTCCGATGTTCTGCCGCGCGACACCAGCCTCAAGACCCGGCTGACCCGCAACATCTCCCTGAATATGCCGCTCGTGTCCGCCGCGATGGACACGGTCACCGAAGCGCGTCTGGCAATCGCCATGGCGCAAATGGGCGGCGTCGGCATCATCCACAAGAACCTCACGCCGGCCGAGCAGGCGCGTGAAGTCGCAAAGGTCAAGCGTTTCGAGTCAGGCGTCGTGCGCGATCCGATCACGGTGCCGCCGCACATGAAAGTGCGCGATGTGATCGCGCTGTCGCGCCAGCATGGCATTTCCGGCTTCCCGGTCGTCGAGGGCTCGCAACTCGTCGGCATCGTGACGAATCGCGACCTGCGCTTCGAAGAGCGTCTGGACGAACCGGTGCGCAACATCATGACGCCGCGCGAGCGCCTCGTCACCGTCAAGGAGGGCACGCCGCTCGCCGAAGCGAAGGCGCTGATGCACAGCCACCGCCTCGAGCGCGTGCTGGTCGTCAACGACGCATTCGAACTGCGCGGCCTGATGACCGTCAAGGACATCACCAAGCAGACCGAGCACCCGGACGCGTGCAAGGACGAGCACGGCAAGCTGCGCGCGGGCGCGGCGGTCGGCGTCGGCGCGGACAACGAAGAGCGCGTCGAGCTGCTCGTGCAGGCCGGCGTCGACGTGATCGTGGTCGATACCGCGCATGGCCACAGCAAGGGCGTGCTCGAGCGCGTCAAGTGGGTCAAGCAGAACTTCCCGCACGTCGAGGTGATCGGCGGCAACATCGCGACCGCCGCAGCTGCCAAGGCGCTCGTCGAATACGGTGCGGACGGCGTCAAGGTGGGTATCGGCCCTGGCTCGATCTGCACGACCCGGGTCGTCGCGGGCGTGGGCGTGCCGCAGGTCACCGCGATTTCCAACGTGTCCGAAGCGCTGCAGGGCACTGGCGTGCCGGTCGTCGCCGACGGCGGTGTGCGCTTCTCGGGCGACGTCAGCAAGGCGCTCGCGGCGGGTGCGAGCGCCGTGATGATGGGCAGCATGTTCGCCGGTACCGAAGAGTCGCCGGGCGAAGTGTTCCTCTACCAGGGCCGCCAGTACAAGTCGTACCGTGGCATGGGCTCGGTCGGCGCGATGAAGGACGGCGCGGCGGATCGCTACTTCCAGGACAATTCAGCGAACATCGACAAGCTCGTGCCGGAAGGCATCGAAGGTCGCGTCGCGTACAAGGGTTCGGTCAACGCGATCCTGTTCCAGCTGATCGGCGGCGTTCGCGCGAGCATGGGCTACTGCGGCTGCCGCACCATCGCCGAAATGAACGAGAAGGCCGAGTTTGTGCAGATCACCGGCGCGGGCCTGCGCGAGTCGCACGTGCATGACGTGCAAATCACCAAGGAAGCGCCTAACTACCACGTGGACTAAACGCCCATGAAGCCACTGCTGCGCGTTGCACTGATCCTCGATGCGTTGTTGCTGCTGGCGTTCGGCCTGCTGTTCGTGCTGACGCCATGGACTTCGCTTTACGACGCGTTGCAACTGGTGCCGACGGAGCCGATGCTGGTCGGCCAGGCGTTCGGCGTCGCGCTGATCGGGCTCGCCTGGCTCGCGGCGCATGCGTCGTTCGACGGAGCGATGACTTCGACGGTCGCGAAGGTCGTCGGTCATGTGCACTGGCTGGTCGGCGTGCTGATGCTGGTCTGGCTGCTGGGGCTGCATGCGCCGTCGCTGACCGGCTTCGGGCAGATGGTGGCGGTGCTGGCCGGTGTCGTGCTGGTGGTGATCGGTCTCGGCGGCGTACGACTGTCGGGTGCGGTGCGGCGGCGCGAGAAGGGGATCGTGGTCACGTCCTCGTCGAGCAAGGCCGACAGTCGGGCCGAAAAGCGGGCCGCGAAAGAAGCCGAAAAGGATGCCGCACGGCAGCGTGAGCTCGAACGCGACAACGCGCGCGAGCCACGTGTCACAGCGGGCTTTCCGGTGTATCACGCCGAGCCGGTGCCAGAGCCCGTCATGCCGGCCACGCGGCCGGTCGATCCGGCTGCCGCGTCTTCCGTTGCCGGCACCGCGCCGCTTCATCCGGCCGCGAGCGAGCCGGGCCTGAGCGAGTCCGAACGCGCCACGCGCGACCCCAGTAACGACGTGCCCGGCGCACCCCGCCCGCCGTTTCATGGCTGACGCGGCGCGCGCCAGGCCGTTTGTCAAAGCTGCCGGGTTTGGTTCGCGCGCATCGCCGGCGGCAAGCTCCGCAGTTGGCCGCGCCCCTGTGCTTCATCCTGAGGTTTGGTGTCCGCGCCGCGGCTATCGCCGCGTGGACCGCTTTGAATTCGACGCTGCGCCTCGTGCGCGGCATTCCGTATCCGCTCTCTTCTGATTCCGTCCGCAGCCATGCATGACAAGATCCTGATTCTCGACTTCGGTTCGCAAGTCACCCAACTGATTGCCCGTCGCGTTCGCGAAGCCAACGTGTATTCGGAAATTCATCCGTATGACGTCGACGCGTCGTTCATCCGCGACTTTGCGCCAAAGGGCGTGATTCTGTCGGGCGGCCCGAGTTCGGTCACCGAGGAAGACACGCCGCGCGTGCCGCAAGCCGTGTTCGAACTCGGCGTGCCGGTGCTCGGCATCTGCTACGGCATGCAGGCGATGGCGCAGCAGCTCGGCGGCAAGGTCGACATCGGTCATCTGCGCGAATTCGGCTACGCCGAAGTGCGCGCGCGCAACCATACGAGCCTGCTCGAAGGCATCAGCGACTTCACCACGTCCGAAGGCCACGGCATGCTGAAGGTGTGGATGAGCCACGGAGACAAGGTGCTGGAAATGCCGCCGGGTTTCGCGCTGATGGCATCGACCGAATCGTGCCCGATCGCCGCCATGGCCGACGAACAGCGCCGCTTCTACGGCCTGCAATGGCATCCGGAAGTCACGCACACGGTGCAGGGCCGCGCGATGCTCGAGCGCTTCGTGCTGCAGATCTGCGGCGCGAAGGCCGATTGGGAAATGGGCCACTACATCGACGAAGCGGTCGCGAAGATTCGCGAGCAGGTCGGTAACGAGCACGTCATTCTGGGCCTGTCGGGCGGCGTGGATTCATCGGTGGCGGCGGCGCTGCTGCATCGCGCGATCGGCGATCAGCTGACCTGCGTGTTCGTCGATCACGGCTTGCTGCGCCTGAACGAAGCCGAGCAGGTGATGACGCTGTTCGCCGATCACCTGGGCGTGAAGGTGATTCACGTCGACGCGAGTGACGCCTTCCTCGGCAAGCTCGCTGGCGTGACCGATCCGGAAGCGAAGCGCAAGATCATCGGCGCGGAGTTCGTCGAGGTGTTTCAGGCGGAAGCCGGCAAGCTGACCGACGCGAAGTGGCTTGCGCAAGGCACGATCTATCCGGACGTGATCGAATCGGCGGGCAAGGGCAAGAAGGCCGCGCAAACCATCAAGAGCCATCACAACGTGGGTGGTCTGCCGGAGACGCTGAACCTGAAGCTGCTCGAGCCGCTGCGCGAGCTGTTCAAGGACGAAGTGCGCGAGCTTGGCGTGAAGCTCGGTCTGCCGCACTCGATGGTGTATCGCCATCCGTTCCCGGGTCCGGGTCTGGGCGTGCGGATCCTCGGCGAAGTGAAGCGCGATTTCGCCGACCTGCTGCGCCGCGCGGACGCGATTTTTATCGAGACGCTGCGCGACACGATCGACAACGAAACCGGCAAGTCGTGGTACGACCTGACGAGCCAGGCGTTCGCGGTGTTCCTGCCGGTGAAGAGCGTCGGCGTGATGGGCGACGGGCGCACCTACGAGTACGTCGTCGCGCTGCGCGCGGTGCAGACGCTCGACTTCATGACCGCGCATTGGGCGCATCTGCCGCATGAACTCCTCGGGCATGTGTCGAACCGGATCATCAACGAAGTGCGCGGGATCAACCGGGTCGTCTATGACATCTCGGGGAAACCGCCTGCGACGATCGAGTGGGAATGAGGGAGTATCGCTGACGGTATACGCGGGCAGCCTATGTCGAGCTGCTTAATACCGTCGGCGGCGTTCACGGCACCTCTAATCGGTGTGGTAGAGGCTTGATTCCTTTCGGATGGCTGCGCAGACCCGGATTGTAGTGGTGCTCCGCAGCCCGGTGGGATGTCGGGGGTTGAAGCCATAACGTTTAAAGAAAGAATTGCGGTTTTAGCCCGGAATACATCCATGTCTTTTGCCTCGCTTGGCCTGATCGATCCGTTGCTGCGTAATCTGCAGGACCTCAATTACCAGATACCTACACCGGTGCAGGCCAAAGCGATTCCTGCAGTGCTCAGTGGCAAGGACGTCATGGCTGGGGCACAGACCGGCACCGGCAAAACGGCGGGTTTTGCGCTGCCGTTGTTGCAACGGCTAGTGCAACACGGCCCGGCGGTGTCCAGCAACCGCGCGCGTATTCTGGTGTTGGTGCCCACGCGTGAGCTGGCTGAGCAAGTGCTGCAAAGCTTTATCGATTACGGCAGAGGCCTCGACTTACGATTTCTGGCCGCCTACGGCGGTGTGGCTATCAACCCGCAGATGATGAAGTTGCGCAAAGGCGTCGATGTGCTCGTTGCCACGCCGGGCCGTTTGCTAGATCTGAATCGCCAGAACGCAGTGCAGTTTGATCAAGTACAAACGCTGGTACTGGATGAAGCCGATCGCATGCTGGATCTGGGCTTTGAACGCGAACTCAACGCTGTCTTTGCCGCCTTGCCCGCTCAGCGGCAGACCCTGTTGTTCTCTGCCACCTTTACCGACGATATCCGCGCCATGGCGGCGAGCATTCTGCGCGGCCCAGTCAATATTAGCGTCAGCCCGCCGAATGCCACGGCCAGCAAGATCAAGCAGTGGGTGGTGCCGGTAGATAAAAGGAACAAGCCCGAGCTCTTCATGCACCTTGTGGCTGAGAATAACTGGGAGCACGCGCTGGTGTTCGTCAAAACCCGCAACGGCGTGGATTACCTGGCGGCCATGCTGGATGAAGCGGGCTATGCGGTCGACACCATCCACGGCGACAAACCGCAACCCGCGCGCCTGCGTGCGCTGGAGCGCTTCAAGACGGGCGAAGTACGTATGCTGGTAGCCACCGATGTAGCTGCGCGCGGGCTGGATATCGACGACCTGCCGCTGGTGATCAACGTTGATCTGCCGATCGTGCCGCAAGACTATGTGCACCGTATTGGCCGGACCGGTCGCGCGGGCGCCAGCGGCGTGGCGGTGTCCCTCGTGTGTGCCGATGAAGCGCCGCAACTGGCCGCGATTGAAGCGCTGATCCGGCAAACGCTGCCCCGTGAAGAAGAGCCGGGTTTCGAAGCCGAACACCGCGTGCCGCAAACTAGCGCGACGGGCCAGCTCATCAAGAAACCCAAGAAGCCTAAGAAGCCCAAAGTGCCGCAACTTGCGCCGGGCGCCATGCAGGGGCCCAGCAAAAAACCGCGCCCGCAAAGCGGTGAAAACAAACGCAAGCCTGCGGCGCAGCGCGCTGGGGCCGTGGGTAAAGGCACAAGCTTGTCAAGCGGTAATCCGTTCAGCGTGCACAAGCCGCACAGCAAACCCGCCAGCAAGCCAGTTGCGGGTTCGCGCAAGCCGGCTGGCAAACCCGCTGGTGGCCGCGACAAACGTCGACCCTGATCCGTCCGTTCGGAGATACGTCTTCCCCGATCACCCGTGCGCAGAACGTCGCCGAAGCTGGGTGGCGCGCGGCGACCGATCCGTCATCCCCAATGCGTATCCCGGCCGGCGCCGACGCCGAAGCATGGGCGGCCGATGTCGGCTGACCGATCGGCATCATCTCGAACAGAACTCCTCGAATAGAACCCGTTCGGTGTCCTCGCTGTTTTCCAGGCGATGCTGCTTCAAGGCTAGCGGCCGCGTCCGCCGAGCGGAAAAGCCCGGTGACCTCGTGCCCGGATTCGATGAGTTCGCGGACGACGGCCGATCCAATGAACCCTGTGGCGCCTGTGACGAAAACTCGCATGCCGTCTTCATTCCGGTCTCGATTGGTGAGTTCGCCCGACAGCTCAGGAGCCGAAATAGTCCGGGCGCGCGAGATCCTCGAGCAGCCCGGACTGCTTCGGCGTCCAATCCAGGATCGCGCGCGTGCGCTCGCTGCAGGTCGGCGCATCGAGGCCTGCGAACGGCGCGAACCACCCGAAATGCCCACCCGCTTGCTCGGTGGATATCGAAACCAGCGGCAGATCGAAGCGACGTGAGATCGCTTCGGCGATGTCCTTCAGCGCCACACCCTGTTCGGCGACGGCATGAAACGGTCCTTCGGCGGCGTGATCCAGTGCGAGGCGGAAGACCCTCGCGGCGTCGAGCCGATGCACCGCCGGCCAGCGGTTCCGGCCATCGCCGATATGGGCCGACACGCCCTTGTCCCGGGCGATGCCGGCGAGACGCGGCACGAACCCATGATCGCCGACGCCGTGCACCGTGGGAGCAAGGCGCACGGTGGTCGCGCGAACTCCGCGATTGCGCAGCGCTTCGACGACCGCTTCAGAGGCACGCGGGAAGCTCTCCGTCACGGGCGGCGCCGCATCGGCTTCGGTGGCGAGACGTCCGGGCGCGAGCAGAGCGACGCCGGATGTAACGATAAGGGGTCGCTCGGATCCTTCGAGTTCCGCGCCCAACACCTCGATGGCGCGCTTGTCGGCCGCGCAGTTCTCGGCGAAGTGCGACCAGTCATGATTGAAGGCGGCGTGGATCACCGCATCGGCATGCGCCGCGGCGCTCCGCAGCACCTCGACATCCTCGATCGAGCCGCGCACCACCTGCGCCCCCTTGGCGGCAAGCTTTTCCGCACTGGCAGCGGACCGGGCAAGTCCCGCAACCTGGTGACCCTCTGCGATGAGATCCTCCACCACGGCGGAGCCGACCCACCCCGTCGCACCGGTTATGAATATGCGCATGACGTTTCTCCTTGTTCGACATTGCCTCCAACTCTAGACGGTTGATCCGGAACGATCCATGCCATAGAGTTCGGATATGGTTTTCAATCGTTCAGGATTGGCGCAGATGGATCCGCTCTCCGACGTGCTCGCTCTTTTGAAGCTGCGCAGCTACGTGTCGGGGGGCTTCGATGCGGGCGGCGATTGGGCGATCAGCTTCGGGCCGCATGAAGGCATCAAGTTCCATGCTGTCGTGACCGGATCCTGCTGGCTGTCGGTCGAGGGCGAAGCGCCGATACAAGTCAATGCCGGCGAATGTTTCCTACTGCCGCGCGGCCGACCATTTCGCATTGCCAGTGACCTGTCGCTGGAGCCGGTCCATGTGAGCCGGGTTTTGCCGCCACAGCCTAATGGCCGGATCCTGACCTATAACGGTGGTGGCGATTATTTGAGCATCGGCGGTTATTTCACGCTCTCGGAAGGACAGGCCGGGATGCTGCTCAATGTGCTCCCGCCGCTTCTCCACATTCGCGAGCAGCCGAACAGCGCGACCTTGCGCTGGTGCGTCGAGCGTATGCGGCAAGAACTTTTGGAGGGCCAGCCGGGCGATTTCATCGTCGCGCAGCAATTGGCGACGATCGTGCTGGTGCAGGCACTGCGGCTTTATCTTTCTGACCGGACGAGCGAGGACGCCGGTTGGCTCTTCGCGCTCGCGGACAAGCGGCTAGGCGCGGCAATTGCAGCCATGCACGGAGCACCGGGAGAGCGGTGGACTCTCCAGACGCTCGCCAGCCTGGCGGCGATGTCTCGCACTGCCTTTGCGGTGACATTCAAACAGACGGTCGGCGTTTCGCCGATCGAGTATCTGACGCGCTGGCGCATGTTACAGGCGGCGGACCGCCTGACCTCCTCGAGACAGTCACTTGCCGAGATCGGATCGGCCCTCGGCTACGAGTCCGAAAAGTCCTTCAGTACGGCTTTCAAGCGGGTGATGAACTGTTCGCCGCGCGAATATGGCCGCAGGCAACGCGAGAAACGGATTTCGGCGCTTCGCACCGCCTCCGGTGCTGGGCCGTGATCCCCTTCGCTCCGTTCCGGTGAAGCGACCGATAGATTTGCCGCGTCCCGCGCTGTCCGGCCGCGGGACGAGCCGCGCACCCCGCAGGGAGCCGGCGTCCCGGCGAAGACCAGCCACATCCAAAGGGCCTTGGAACCACATCGAGCAACGCGATCGGCCCCGTTTCCGATGACGCCCCTAGCGGCTGCCCGGCAGGAAGAAGAGGTAGCTGAGGCTCTGTGTCGCCAGACTGAACTCAAGCGACCACTGCCAAGCCCGGCGAAGCGCGCAAGCGGGCTATGTCGCGCGCCGGCGGTTCTCCGAAGTGGCGGCGATATTCGCGACTGAACTGCGACGGGCTCTCGTAACCCACGCGGAGGGCGGCGGTCGTGACGTCGATGTCCTGGACCAGCATCAGGCTGCGCGCGTCCTGCAGTCTGAGCTGCTTCTGGAATTGCAGCGGCGTCATCGCCGTCACAGCGCGAAAATGCTCGTGCAGGCTCGACGGACTCATGCCTACTTCCGCGGCAAGCCGCTCGATGCTGAACCGTTCCCGAAAATTCTTCCCGATCCAGGCGATGGCGCGGCCGACTCGGGCCACCCGACCCTGGCTGAAGGTGATGTGGCGCATCCTGGCGCCGTCCGGGCCGGCGAGCAGGCGATAGAGAATTTCCTGCTCCGCAAGCGGCGCGAGCACGGGCAGCGCTGCCGGATCGTCGAGCAGGCGCAGCAGGCGTAGCGCCGCGTCGAGTAGAGCGGCGCCGGCATCGGACACTGTCTTGGCCACAGGCGGGGATGGCGCTCCCGGCGGTGGCGGCACGCGCAACGCCAACTCTCCCAGCATGACCGGATCGAAATCGAGGTACAGGCAGAGATAGGGTTTATTAGGCGTCGCCTCGACCACATGGCCTATCACCGGCAGGTCGTAGGTCACGACTCCATAGCGCCCCGGTGCGTATCTGAACGCGCGGTCGCCCAGTGTGACCTCCTTGTGCCCCTGCGCGACGAGGCACAGTTGCGGCCGGAAAACGTTCGGCATCGGCATCGTCACCGTGGAGGATCGAACCAGCGTCACGCGTTCGATCGGTGTGGCCTGGAAGCCATCCTTCGAGACGTGCCGGGCAATCACGGAAGCGATTTCGGTCAATGTTTTCATGAATCTGACTATCGCACGCGCGCGGGAGGGCGGCAATGTGAACCGTGCTGCCGGAGGATTGGGCAGTAATTCCGGCGCATCAGGCTCACGGTTCGACGTCGCCGCGCATCACAGTGTGGGCGGCGCTTGGGTCACAGCAAACCAGGCCGCAGAACAACTATGGAGCAAACATGACAATCGATAATCTGAAGACCCCCACGGTCGCACTGGGCACCTGGGCCTGGGGCGACAGCGGCGAGACTGGCAACGGCTACTTCGGCAGCCAGTTGACTCAGGCTGGCCTGGAAGAGATCGCCGAGAAGGCACATGCGGCCGGGTTCATCCTGTGGGACACCGCCCCGGTGTACGGCATGGGCCGTTCCGAAACCGTACTCGGGGAAGTACTGAAGCGCTACGCCCGCAGCGACTACCAGCTCTCCACGAAGTTCACCCCGCAGGCTGCGGGAACCAGCGACGATCCGGTGGCGGACATGCTGGAGCAGAGCGTGACGCGCCTCGGTACCGATTACATCGACCTCTACTGGATTCACAATTCCGCCGATGTGGCGCGATGGACGCCGCACCTGATCCCGTTGCTGAAGAGCGGGAAGGTCAGACATGTCGGTGTCTCGAATCACAACCTGAGCGAAATCGAATTCGCCGACCAGATTCTCGGCGAAGCCGGGTTCCGGCTCGAAGCCATCCAGAACCACTACAGCCTGCTCTACCGCAGCTCTGAGGATGCCGGCATTCTCCACTACTGCCGCAGCCACGGTATCCCGTTCTTCGCGTATATGGTGCTCGAGCAGGGCGCCTTGACCGGCAAGTACGGTCCGGAGAATCCGCTGCCCGAAGGCAGCAACCGGGCGGAGACTTACAATGGCATGCTGCCTCGGTTGAAGGCGCTGACGGACAAACTCGCCTTGATCGGCCAGAAGCAGGGTGCAGCAGCTGCCGATGTCGCGACGGCTTGGGCTATCGCCAAGGGAGTGACGCCGATCATTGGCGTCACCAGGCCCAACCACATCGATGGTCTGGGCCGGGCCACCAGCATGACGCTCGCCAGCGACGACATTGCAGAGCTGGAGGCTCTCGCCGACGCGGCTAACGTGAACACCCGCGGCTGGTGGGAACAAGAGTTGTGAGTCTGAATGTCGTCACCGTTGAAAAAACGGAAGCCGTTGAGGGCGAACGGCGGAGTGCAGCGCAGACCATCGGCGGTACTCGGGCGTGCCCGCCGGAGGACGTGGGGTGGCCCGCCAGGCTACGAAGCGTTCTTGAACACGCTATGCAACGATCCGGATCGCGAAAAAGCCGAACATTACCGAAACTGCGGCGGCCCCGGCGCGCGACCGCAGCGAACGGGCGGAGCCGTTCTGCGGCCGGCTCCGCGATGCGCAAACGCGCGCAGCCGCGGGCCTGGGCTCATTCGACGTCGAGCCTGCTCATGGCTCCGAGGTAAGCGTCGAGATGTTCAGTGGTGTCCATAAGAATGCTCTCTCATAAACCGGCGTGCTGGCTGTCGCGCCGCGATGCACTGGCAACTGCGTCCTCGCAACGACATGCCGGATCTCCGAAAGAATGAGTCGCCGAATGAAGGCGCGGCATGCGTCTTCCGTATTGGCCGATCGATTCGATGTCCGTATCGATTCGAATCGCGGTGCGGATGAGGTGAAAACCGAGCGGGCTACTGGGCGGCGAATTCGTTCAGCGGCGCCGCGCGGTGCGTCAGCATAAGCGAGCCGATCAGTCCCAGCGCGAAGAACCGCGCCGAAATGCGCGGGCATCAGTCACGTGAGCACCGGCGGTGTGCCATACTGTATGGATATACAGCATCATCACTGCAATGGACCGCCGGTGCGGCGGTGTGCGCAACGGCACAAACAATCAGCGAAGGAACGAGGCGCGATGCCAGAACAACTGTGGTTGCCCGGGCTCGAGGCGCCGCCTCCGCCCACTGACGGGCTCTTTTTCGCGGTGTATCCCGACGCCAGCACCGCGGCTGCTATCGCGAAGTTCGCGCAGCAGCTTTGTGCGGAGGCAGGCGTGCGCAGCGGCGTGCGCAGCAAACCGCTCGCGGCCAACCGCTTGCACGTGACGCTGAGGCATCTGGGCAATTTTGCGGGAGGCTTGCCGGCGAATGTGGTCGAGGCCGCGAAGCGGGCTGCGGCGGCGGTCAGCATGGCGCCGTTTACGGTCGAATTCGACGCGGTCGCCAGCTTTGCGAAAAGGCCGCGGCTCGGGCCGGCGGTGCTGGTCGGCGAGGATGGCGTGCGCGGACTGCAGTCGCTTCATGATGCGCTCGAAGCGCGGTTACGGGACGACGGCATTGCGCCTGGCGAACGTTTTACGCCGCACGTCACGCTGGCGTACGGGATGCCGTGGAGCGAACGTCGTGCGGCCGAGCCGGCGTGCTGGAATGTGCGCGAGTTTGCGCTGATCCACAGCCTGCTCGGACGAACCAGACATATCGTCCTCGCGCGGTGGTCGTTGGTGGGGCAGAGCTGAAGGGCATGGGGTGGGTCGGGCGCGCCGGTGTCGAATTCGTGGCGGTTTCGCAAGGCGCCGGCCGGAACCGCAAGCTCGTCCCGCAGCCGCCGTCAAGCGCGGGAACGGCCGACCGGTTTGAATGGCATCGCGGCATCGACTTCGACGAGAGGAAAACGCCGCGTGCCGCGCTAGCTAAGCGCCGCGCGCATTGGACGAGTTGATAAATGCCTCTAGGTCCACGCCGAAGCACCGTCAACTGCCAATAGTCGGCAAATCGGCGGTTCTGTGCCGTCAAGCGCGCTGAACGCCCGTGCGCTCCCTGATAGAATGCTCGGGCCGCAACGTAGTGGATTGCAGATGAAATTGCTTGATGCGCTTGTCGAACAGCGTATTGCCGCCGCCGCCGCGCGCGGAGAGTTCGACGACTTGCCGGGTGCGGGCGCGCCGCTGTCGCTCGACGACGATGCACTGGTGCCGCAAGAGGTGCGCGTCGCTAACCGGATTCTGAAAAACGCGGGCTTCGTGCCGCCCGCCGTCGAGCAGCTTCGCGCATTGCGCGACCTGCAAACGGAGCTGAATGCCGTGAGCGATCAGGCGACCCGTTGCCGTCTCCAGGCGCGCATGCTGGCGCTGCATATGGCGCTCGAATCGCTGCGCGGCGGCCCGATGGTCCTGCCGCGCGAATATTGCCGGCGCATCGCGGAACGTCTGTCGGAGCGCGTCGGCGATGTCAATGTGGCCGGCGCGGGTTCGCAGTGAACGAGCCGCCCGTGTGTGCCACTTCAATCGGCTTTTGGGCACAAGCCAACGACGGCGAGAATGCCGTTAGCGCTGGCATCGGCGCGGGCCGCGCGCTCGCGACGGACCAACCTGCGGCCGCTCCCGCCATGGCCTCCCACGCTCCCGAGTCTTCCGTTATTTCGGCACGCGACCTGCACTTCATGGCGCTCGCTCAGGCCGCCGCCGAAGAAGCGCGCGCAGCCGGCGAAGTGCCCGTTGGGGCGGTGCTCGTGCGCGGCGACGAAGTCATCGCCACGGGCTTCAATCATCCGATCGGCGCGCACGATCCGTCCGCGCACGCCGAAATGGTGGCGCTGCGCGCCGCCGCGCAATCGCTCGCCAACTACCGTCTGCCGGGCTGCGAACTCTATGTGACGCTCGAACCCTGCCTGATGTGCGCCGGCGCGATCATGCACGCGCGCATTGCACGCGTTGTATTCGGCGCGCGCGACCCGAAAACCGGCGCGTGTGGCAGCGTCGTCGATGCGTTCGCGAATCCTCAACTGAACCATCACACGACGGTCAGCGGCGGCGTCCTCGAAGCCGAATGCGGTGCGGCGCTCAGCTCGTTTTTCGCCGAGCGGCGTCGCGCGAGCCGCGAAACGCGCGCCGAGGCGGCAAAAACGGCCATCGGCACTGGCGATAACATCGCCACGCCCCCTGGCAGCGAACCGCCCCCAACCACGCCGCTCTAAAGCAACAACGTCCAACAGGTCCGCCCATGACCGCTCATCGCACCATCGAACTGATTGCGCCATCCGGCTACCCGCACGATCCGGAGGTGCTGCATCGCGCGTTGCATCGGCTGCGTGCGCAGGGGCATCGTGTCGACGGCGAGGAGGCCGCGAAGCGTCGCTACCAGCGCTTCGCCGGCACCGACGGCGAGCGCGCGGCCGATCTGAACCGGCTCGCCGATCCAGCTCGCGAGTTGCCCGATGTCGTGCTGGCCGTGCGCGGCGGCTACGGTGCCGTGCGGATCCTGCATGGTCTCGACTACGAAGGGCTGCAGCGGCGGCTTGCCGATCAGCCGATCGCGCTGGTCGGTCACAGCGACTTCACCGCGATCCAATTGGCGTTGCTCGCGCGCGCCGGCGTGAAGACCTTCGGCGGGCCGATGCTGATGAGCGATTTCGGCGCCGAGGAGCTCAGCGAGTTCACGATGCAGCACTTCTGGTCGGCGCTGACGCAGCCGACCATCACCATCGCGAGCACCACGCCGCAAGCGCAGAACGTCGACGTAACGGGCACGCTGTGGGGCGGCAATCTCGCGGTGGTGGCGTCGCTGGTCGGCACGCCGTATATGCCGCCGGTACAGGGCGGCATCCTGTTCGTCGAGGACGTCAACGAGCAGCCGTTTCGCATCGAGCGGATGATCTATCAACTGCATCTGGGCGGCATCCTCGCGCAGCAGAACGCGCTCGTGCTCGGTGACTTCTCGGGCGGCAAGCGTTACGACTACGACAACGGCTATGACCTGCATGCAATGGTCGAGCAGGTGCGTTCGCTGATCGGCATTCCGGTCGTGACGGGGCTGCAGTTCGGGCACGTCCGCAACATGCTGACGCTGCCGGTCGGCGCGGACGCACATCTGGTCGCGGACGCACATGGTTTCAGGCTGACCGCGTCGGGCTATCCCAACCTCGGGTGAAGCCTGAGCGGGCGGGCAGAGGCGGGCGCCTCGCCCGTTTTTTTGTGGCAGCAACGCAACTAACCGCCGACCCTTCGCACTCGCCACCTTCCCCACACACTGCCAATGTTTTCTGTTTTTGTTGACAAAAAATAGGTCGCCAGCAATCAAATGCGCTTCCTCCGAGCCGGATTAGATTTGCTTCAGGTGGCCGTACAGCGCGGCCTACGGGCTTCTTCTGACGCATCGCAGCACAAATAGTGTCGAAAATCGACACGAAAATTGTTGACAATCTTTGTGTCCATCCTAAGATGACCAACATACCGAGACGCCATCATGTCCGACACCGAATCCGTCGCGAATAGTTCGAAGCCCGAAGCAATCGCCGAGCGCATCCGCGCGGCGATCCTTGAGCATCGGCTGGCACCCGGCGCGAAGCTCACCGAAGCTCAGCTATGCGAAGTATTCGGTGCGAAGCGCGGCCCGATCCGGCAAGCGCTCTCACAGCTGGCGGGTGAGCGCCTCGTCGATCTCGAACCGAATCGCGGCGCGTTCGTCGCGAGTCCGTCGTTGCAGGAGGTGCACGAGGTGTTCGAAATGCGCCGCATCATCGAGCTGGCCGTCGTCGAAAAGATCTGTAGCGGACACGGCATGCGGCGCCTGAAGCACATCGGCGGCAGGATCGGCCGGGAACGCAAGGCCTTCGAAACACGGGATTTTCCGGCATGGATCCGCTTGTCGGGCGAGTTTCATACGGAGCTCGCGAACCTCACCGGCAATTCGGTGTTGTGTGATTGTCTGAACGGACTGGTCGCGCGTTCCACGCTGATTTCC
Source organism: Paraburkholderia sprentiae WSM5005 (assembly GCF_001865575.2). Taxonomy (NCBI): domain Bacteria; kingdom Pseudomonadati; phylum Pseudomonadota; class Betaproteobacteria; order Burkholderiales; family Burkholderiaceae; genus Paraburkholderia; species Paraburkholderia sprentiae. The sequence continues at coordinate 1,985,902 of NZ_CP017561.2, read as the reverse complement.
GCGCTGTACGAGTCGCTTGGACGCAGCCCGTGCTCGTTCGAGGACCACGAAGCGATTCTCGCTGCGCTCGACGCCGGCGATGCGAAGCAGGCGGCCGCGCTGATGGCGCGGCATCTGCAAAGCGTCGAGTTGAAGATGCTGGAACGCCCCGCGCGCGGGGCAGCGGATCTGCGTGAAGTATTCGGCGCGCTCACGTCGACACACGCATCCACGTAGGCAGCCGAAGCCGACTCCACCCCAGGCTGAGGCAAGCAGCAGGCGAGCGCCCGTTCGTGGTGCGCGCCGCACTGAATTGAACTGAAGTGAACTGAACCGATAGAGGCACGGTCAGGCGGCCTCGTGCGAGCGCCGCCGGCCTGAACACGCACGTCCGTCGTGAGACGACGGACCCTGGTAGCGACGCATCGCCGGAAATCCGCGGCGGCTGGCGATGCGACAACCACAAGTACGTCAGTACGGAGACACGCGCGGCACGGTCCGGGACCACGGCGCCGACTTCTACGACCCGCGCAGGGCGAGAAGCGAGCAACTGGCATGACCGATGCAGTGTCCGTCGATGCCCTATCGACGGCCCTATCCCAAGGAGGAATCATGGCTCAGTTCAGCGCAGCGCCAGGCAGTCACCCCATCTCCAACTATCCGGACGGCACGGCCGACACCGATCCGTCCATGCCGGCCGGCTACAGCGAGCGGCTCTATAACGAGGACCTCGCGCCGCTACGCGCGCAAAGCTGGAGCGCGTACAACATCTTCGCATTCTGGATGTCGGACGTGCACAGCGTCGGCGGCTACGTATTCGCGGGGAGTCTGTTCGCGCTCGGCCTGACGAGCTGGCAGGTGCTGGTGTCGTTGCTGATCGGCATCACGCTCGTGAACGTGCTATGCAACCTGATCGCGAAGCCGAGCCAGCTGAACGGCGTGCCGTACCCGGTCGCGTGCCGCGCGACCTTCGGGGTGCTCGGCGCGAATGTTCCGGCGGTGATTCGTGGCCTGATCGCAGTCGCGTGGTACGGCATCCAGACCTATCTCGCGTCGAGCGCGCTGGTGATCGTCGTGCTGAAGTTCGTGCCGCAACTGCTGCCGTATGCGGACGTGCATCGTCATGGTCTGTTCGGTCTGTCGACGCTCGGCTGGGCCGGCTTCATGCTGCTGTGGGTACTGCAGGCGCTGGTGTTCTGGCACGGCATGGAGACCATCAAGAAGTTCATCGACTTCGCCGGGCCGGCCGTGTACGTCGTGATGTTCATTCTCGCCGGCTATATGGTGTACCGCGCGGGTTGGCGCAACATCGGCATCAACCTCGGTGGCGTCAAATATCACGGCATGGAGGTGGTGCCGGTGATGATCACGGCGATCTCGCTGGTGGTGTCGTACTTCTCCGGACCGATGCTCAATTTCGGTGACTTCTCGCGCTACGGCAGGAGCTTTCGCAGCGTCAAGCGCGGCAACTTCTGGGGCCTGCCGGTCAACTTCCTCGCGTTCTCGCTCGTCACGGTGATCACGACCGCGGCCACGCTGCCGGTGTTCGGCGAGCTGATCACGGACCCGGTCGAGACGGTGGGACGCATCGACTATCCGATGGCGGTGATTCTCGGCGCGCTGACCTTCACGATCGCCACGATCGGCATCAACATCGTCGCGAACTTCGTGTCGCCGGCGTTCGACTTCTCGAACGTCGCGCCGCGCCTGATCAGCTGGCGCGCGGGCGGGATGCTTGCGGCGGTCGCGTCGGTGTTCATCACGCCGTGGAACCTGTTCAACAATCCGGCCGTGATCCACTACACGCTCGATGTGCTCGGCAGCTTCATCGGACCTTTGTACGGCGTGCTGGTCGTCGATTTCTACCTCGTCAAGCGTCAGAAGATCGTGCTCGACGATCTGTACACGGTCGCGCCGAGCGGTTCCTACTGGTATCGCAATGGCGTCAACTATCGCGCGGTGGCCGCGCTGTTGCCGGCCGCGCTGATCGCGGTGATCTGCGTGATGGTGCCGGGGCTCGACGGCTGCGCGAATTTCTCATGGTTCATCGGCGCGGGACTTGGCGCGCTGTTTTACCGGATGCTCGCACGCTGAGTTTCACGCGCTTTCGCCGCTGCAATAACGAGTCGAACAGGAGTCGCCATGCGTATCAAACTGATCAATCCGAACACGACACGCCGCATGACCGAGGCGATGGGGCGCTGCGCGCGCGAGGTCGCCGCGCCCGGCACCGACGTGATCGCCGTCAATCCGACGATGGGCCCGCCGTCGATCGAAGGCTATTACGACGAGGCGCTCGCCACGCCCGGTCTGCTTGCCGAAGTGGCGGCCGGCGAGCGCGAAGGCTGCGACGGCTACGTGATCGCGTGTTTCGGCGACCCCGGTTTGTATGCGGCGCGCGAGCTTGCGCGTGGTCCGGTGATCGGCATCGCCGAGGCGGCGATGCACGCGGCGAGCGTGCTTGCGCCGGGCTTTTCGGTCGTGACGACGCTCGCGCGCACCTGCGGCATGGCCTGGCATCTGGCCGAGCGCTACGGCATGAAGCGCTTTTGCCGCAACGTGCGGGCGACCGACGTCGCCGTGCTCGATCTGGACAAGCCGGGCTCGGCGGCGCGCCGCATCATCCTCGACGAATGCCGGCGCGCGCTCGCCGAGGACGGCTCGGACGCGATCGTGCTCGGTTGCGCGGGCATGGCCGAGCTGTGCGCGGAGATCGAGGACGCGCTCGGCGCGCCGGTGATCGAGGGCGTGACGGCGGCTGTCAAATGGACCGAGGCGCTGGTGGCGCTGCGTCTCGCGACGGCCAAGCGCGGCGACTACGCGCGCCCGCTCGCGAAGCGCTACGACGGCGCGCTCGCGTCGTTCAGCCCGGGTCCGCTGCGGGTAAACGCCGACCCGGCGGACTCGCACATACACCCGCTCTAACACGCACTATCTGCCCGGCTGTATGGGCGCACCCGGGTGTTTTCGCTACACTGGGTCAACTCGGCGCTACGGTTCCGCAGCCGCTGAAGCCGCCTCTCGCGTGGCTAAACGTGTGAACCCCCACGGTTTGCTCAGGGGGTTTCAAACCGCGTTCACGCGAATTTCTGGTCCCGTCACAACGCATCCGTCAAACCATGCCACTCGACCCGAACTACCCACGCGATCTGATCGGCTACGGCCGCCACCCGGTGCACGCGAACTGGCCGGGGCGAGCGCGCATCGCAGTGCAATTCGTGCTGAATTACGAAGAGGGCGGCGAAAACTGCGTGCTGCACGGCGATCCCGCTTCCGAGCAGTTTCTCTCGGAGATCGTGGGCGCGGCGGCGTATCCGGCGCGCCACATGAGCATGGAGTCGATCTACGAATACGGCTCGCGCGCGGGCGTGTGGCGCATCCTGCGCGAGTTCGAAAGGCGCGATCTGCCGCTGACGGTCTTCGGCGTCGGCATGGCGATCGAACGGCATCCGGAAGTTGCGCAGGCGTTCGTCGAACTGGGACATGAGATCGCGTGCCACGGCTATCGCTGGATTCACTATCAGGACATGTCGCCGGAGCAGGAAGCGCAGCACATGCGGCTCGGCATGGAGGCGATCGAGCGCGTGACCGGCGTGCGGCCGCTCGGCTGGTACACCGGCCGCGACAGTCCGAACACCCATCGGCTGGTCGCCGAACACGGCGGCTTCCTGTACGACTCCGATTACTACGGCGACGACCTGCCGTTCTGGATGGACGTCGAGGTAGCGGGCGGCAAGACCGTGCCGCAACTGATCGTGCCGTACACGCTCGACACCAACGACATGCGCTTCGCGACCCCGCAAGGCTTCAACACCGCGGAGCACTTCTTCACCTACCTGCGCGACGCATTCGACGTGCTGTACGAAGAGGGCGACGAGGTGCCGAAGATGCTGTCGATCGGCATGCACTGCCGGCTGCTCGGGCGGCCGGGGCGTTTTCGGGCGCTACAGCGCTTTCTCGATCACATCGAACAGCACGATCGGGTATGGGTGTCGCGGCGCGTCGATATCGCGCGGCACTGGCACGAAACACATCCTTACCCGCGAGACGACCGCGAGGCAGCGGCATGAAGGCGATGCAATACACCCTGGACCAACTCAACCGCATTTCGACCGACGCGTTCGTCGCGGCGCTGTCGGGCATCTTCGAGCACTCGCCGTGGGTCGCGGAGATCGCGGCACAGCAGCGGCCGTTCGCGAGCATCGACGAACTGCATCGCACGATGTCGCGGATCGTCGAGACGTCGGGCGACGACAAGCAGCTCGCGCTGATCAACGCGCACCCGGAGCTGGCCGGCAAGGCCGCGGTGCGCGGCGAGCTGACCGCCGAATCGACGCGCGAGCAAAGCGGCGCGGGCCTCGCGCAATGCACGCAGGAAGAGTTCGACAAGCTGCGTGCGCTCAATCAGGCGTACCGCGAGAAATTCGGTTTTCCGTTCATTCTCGCGGTGCGCGGCTACGACCGCCACGGCATCATCGCGAACTTCGAATCCCGCGTGAACAACAGCCGCGCCGACGAAATGCGCGCGAGCCTCGATCAGATCTACCGCATTGCACGTTTGCGGCTCGACGAGCTGATCGGCGCGTGAAGCGCATCGCGTCACGCCGCGAGCCGTAAGGTTTTTTCCGCACTAACCGATATCAAGGACGACAAAGATGGCACTTCCGATTCTCGACCCCAACGCACCCGAATTCACGCGCCGTTACGTGAACCTGGCGGACCCGCGCCTGGGCGCGCAGGCGCTCGAGGCCAGCGACGAATTCTTCGCGCCGAAGGACCGCATGCTGAATCCGGAACCGGCCGTCTTCATTCCAGGCAAGTACGACGACAACGGCAAGTGGATGGACGGCTGGGAAACGCGTCGCAAGCGCACGACCGGCTACGACTGGTGCATCGTCAAGCTCGCGCGGCCCGGCGTGATCAAGGGAGTCGATCTCGACACGAGCCACTTCACCGGCAACTTCCCGCCGGCGGCGTCGGTGGAGGCGGCGCGGGTCGTCGATGGCGAGCCGAACCGGTCGACGCAATGGACCGAGATCGTGCGGTCGACGAGCTTGCAGGGCAATAGCCACCACTACCTCGAAGTCGGCGACGCCAACGCGTACACGCATCTGCGCGTGAACCTCTATCCGGACGGCGGTATCGCGCGCCTGCGTGTGTACGGTCAGCCGCAGGTGGACTGGGCGGGCGCGAGCCGCACCGAGCAGTTCGATCTCGCGGCGATGGAAAACGGCGCGTATCTGGTCGGCGCGAACAACCAGCACTTCGGCGCAGCCTCGACGCTGCTGATGCCGGGCCGTGGCGTCAACATGGGCGACGGCTGGGAAACCCGGCGGCGTCGCGAGCCGGGCAACGACTGGGCGATCGTCGCGCTCGCGCAGCCGGGCGTGATCCGAAAGATCGAAGTCGACACCGCGCACTTCAAGGGCAACTATCCGGATCGCTGCTCGATCCAGGCGGCGTATGTGAAGGGCGGTACCGACAGCTCGCTCGTCACCCAGGCGATGTTCTGGCCGGTGCTGCTCGGCGAACAGAAACTGCAGATGGACAAGCAACATTTCTTCGAGAGCGAGATCGCGGCGCTCGGGCCCGTCACGCATGTGCGCTTCAACATCTATCCGGACGGCGGCGTGTCGCGTCTGCGTCTGTGGGGTACGCTCGAATGAAAACGCTGGCCATCGAACCGCTGACGAAAGAGGCATTCGCCGCGTTCGGCGACGTGATCGAACTCGAAGGCGCAAAGCAGATTCCGATCAACCTCGGCACGACGATTCGCTATCACGACCTCGCGAAAATCGACGTGACCGACGAGCACGGCCGCACGCTCATCAATCTGTTTCGTGGTCAGCCGCGCACGCTGCCGTTCGAAGTGAAGATGCTCGAGCGTCATCCGCTTGGCAGCCAGGCGTTCGTGCCGCTCAACGACAAGCCGTATCTGGTCGTCGTCGCGCCCGCGGGCAAGCTCGACGAGACGAAGATCCGCGCGTTCGTCACGAGTGGCTGGCAAGGCGTCAATTATGCGAAGGGCGTGTGGCACCATCCGCTGATCGCGTTGGGTGAGGTGAGCGACTTTATCGTCGTCGATCGTGGTGGGGAGGGGCTCAATCTGCACGAGCAGGAGCTGGCGGAGCCGCTGTGGCTCACGGAAGATGCGTTGAGCGCGGTGGCGGTTTGATGGCTGGCGGTGTGGCTGGTGCGTCAATGCTCGCTCGCGATTATTTTCGCCTGCCAAGCAGCGGCGAATGCCCGATGACCTGCCTTGACCGCTCGGCAGGCTCAGGCGCCGAAAATCCCGCTGCGTGGATCGCCGGCTTGAGCCCGCTGAATTGCAGGCTTTTCTTTGGCGAGCGCAGCGATGTCATACCGTCGTCCCACGCATGCAGCATCTGCTTGGCGACCGTGCGCCACTGCGGTTCGTTGCGCGCCGCTTCGATCAACTGATGGCCGACGTCGACAGCCGAATCGCAAAGCGCTTCAACCATTCGCGCGTATTGCCGCGGGGCGATGCCATGCGCGTGTTGAAAAATCGCTCCAGCGTTTTGCCGGCTGCCCAGGTTTTACGGCCATCGACGGGCAGCCCGGGTGGATCGGCCGCGAAGCGCGGATAAGCCTGCGTCGTCACGACATCGTAGACGGGCGTGAACGCGACATCGTCCACCGAGGTATAGAACAGTGCGACGTTCTTGGTGTGGCAGTCCGCATTGCGCACGACGTAGTTCGTCAGCAGATGCCAGCCGAGTTGCTGGAGTTGCACCCGCATGGTGTCGCGATCGAGTAGATACGCTCCATCTGCGTGCGCGCCACGGGCGCCACCCCTAGCCGCTCCAGCACCCGCATCGGATAGAACTCGTTGAAACCGAGAAAGGGCGTGTTGTCGTCCGAACCTTTGACGATGTGACGGCTCGTTCGAATCGTCGGTTTGCCGAGCAGCAACGGTGTCGATGTGGGAGACGGCTGCGCCTGCGGCGCGATGAACTTCGGCACGACGCCCGAAATAGCGGCTCGCGCGTATTCACGTACGAGTTGGGCGAAATGTTCGGCGGAGTTGTCGCCATGCAGGATGTCCTGCACGTCGAGCGCCTGGAGTTCAGTGCCCGGCGGCACACCTTGGGGCGTGACAGTGACCCGGCCAATCCCCATCGAGCCCACGACGGCGAGCAGTGACAGATCGGTTCCGTCGAGCAAGGGTCCGAATTGTTCGCGGATCAGATTCAGCAATCGTCAGACTGACGAAGTCGGCCGCGCTCGCATCGCCGTTGTATTTGAGGACATAGTCGTCACGCTCGCGAAACAGCGCGGCAACGCTCTTGCCTAACACCTGAACGTCGAGCTTCACGGTTGCGCGTCCGGGCTGCGTTGTTCAGCGAGGATGTCTTCCAGCGTGCGGCCATGCCATGCGCGACGAACTTGAGGTCATAACCGGCGGCCTCCAGCAGGCGCACGAGCACGGACACGCTCATATCGTTTTTAGCGAGCGTTTCCATCCGCGCGACGGTCGTGCGGGCCACGCCCGCACGGCGCGCGAAATCTTCCTGCGAGAGTTTGCTGTCTCGTCGGACGGCTTGAGCATCTCCGAGACATCGGCGAGGTTGGTCATTTGTAGCCTCTGGGCGTCAGATCGGGCGAATTTGACGTTTATTGTTGCCCAAGAGACACGAGAGGTAATCGCTATTTTGTGCCTTGAGGGCTACATTTCCTGCATCGCAACCGGTTTTTGTAGCCCCAGGGCGACAGAGCGTGGTGTCCCTGGCTCCGTGATCCCGACACACGTCCCTACTTCGCCGCGCCGCCCTCGAACCACGCGGCGATCTTCATCCGCTCCTCGTCAGTCATGTGCGTGACGTTGCCGAGCGGCATCGCCTTCAACGTGACCGCCTGCTGGTAAATGCGCTGTGCGTTCTGCGAGATTTCGTCGGGCGTATCCATCAACACGCCGGCGGGGGCGCTACCCATCAGCGTCGGATGCGCGGAATGGCAGGCCACGCAGCGCTGCTGCAGCACCGGCGCAATGTCGGCGACCTTCAGCGTCGGCGCGTTGGCGGCCTGCGCCTGCGGCACCACCGGACGCGGCATGGTCCACGCGAGCGCCGCGCACATCAGCGCAACGCCGACGAGCGGCAGATACCACAGCACCTGGCCGCGATGGCGCATCACGAAGAACTGACGGATCAGCGCGCCGGCCAGCATGATGACGACGAGCACCGCCCAGTTGTACGGATGCGTGTAGGTCATCGCGTAGTGGTTCGACAGCATCGCGAACACGACCGGTAGCGTGAAATACGTGTTGTGCACCGAGCGCTGCTTGCCGCGCTTGCCGTAGATCGGGTTCGGCGTGTCGCCCTTCAGCATCGCGTCGACCATCTTGCGCTGACCCGGAATGATCACGAAGAAAACATTGGCCGACATGATCGTTGCGAGCATCGCGCCCATGATCAGATATGCCGCTCGGCCCGCGAAGATGTGACAGGCGAGATACGCGGCGATCAGCACATAAACGCCGACGCAGATGCCGAGCAGTTTGTCGCGCGTGCCGAGCATGCGGCACAGCGAGTCGTAGACGATCCAGCCGGCCGCGAGAAAACCGATCGCCGATGCGACCGCGACCACCGGCCCCATGTCGAGCACGTTCTTATCGATCAGGTAGGTGCTCGGCGAGAACAGATACAGCACGGTGAAGAGACCAAAGCCCGACAGCCACGTCGTGTACGACGGCCACTTCGACCAGTGCAGGTCGTCGGGCATTTCGGGCGGTGCGACCGTGTACTTCTGCATGTTGTAGAAGCCGCCGCCGTGTACGTGCCACAGTTCGCCGAACACGCCGCGGCGACGTTGGTTCGGATCGGCCGGCGGTTTCAGGCTGTTGTCGAGCGCGACGAAATAGAACGATTCGCCGATCCATGCAATCGCGGCGACGACGTGGAACCAGCGAATCGCGAGGTTCAACCAGTCGGTGATAAAGCCTTCCATCAAACTCCTCCACTTCTGATTCGTTGTGCGCGCGATGACGGTCGACGTCGTCGGTCATCGCGCCGACTGCGGGGTAAAGGCGCAGCGCGGGTCGTTATGGGTGTCGCGGGACGCTTGTGCCTGTCTGTGCGTTTTCGTGCCGGTTCGAATGCCGCCGGCATCCGCGCGGACTAGCTGCCCCGATACGTGCTGTACGAAAACGGCGACACCAGCAGCGGCACGTGATAATGCGCGTTGGCGTCGGCGACGCCGAAGCGCAGCACGACGCGATCGACGAAGCGCGGTTCCGGCAGCTTCGTGCCGAGCGACGCGAAGTAGTCGCCCGCGCCGAACACGAGTTCGTACTCGCCCGCGACGAGCGCGTCGCCTTCGAGCAGCGGCTCGTCGCAGCGGCCGTCGTGATTGGTGCGAGTGGTTTTGAGCGCGCGGCGCGTGTCGCCCGCGAGCGCGAAGAGTTCGACCTTGATGCCTGCGCCGGGACGGCCGTTCGCGGTGTCGAGCACGTGGGTAGTGAGCTTGCCCATTCGCCATTGTCCTTGTGTGAGTGCGAGGTGTCGGCGGCGGCCCGATCCACTACGTTTGCGGCGGATCGAGGCTCCACGTCAGTGGCTACATACCCGTCGGCGAATCGAAGCGAGCGCCGTGACAGCCATTGTAGAAAGGATGCCTCGTTCAGCGCGCGAGCGATAAGAAAGATAATAGTTCGCGCATGATGGACAGCCAGTCGAAAGCCGCGGGCTTATCGGCCGATGGTACCGGCGCCAAAAAGCGCCACTACTATATTCGCGGTGTGAAGTTGGGTATCGCAACCGCGCGGGTTGTCAGCCGGATTTTGGCTACCGAAGCTAGGCGTGATGCGACGCGTTCGAACGGCTTTGCGTGCGAGCAATCAGGCGGACAGACGAATGACGATGAATGAAGCACTGAAACAACCCGGCAAAACCATGCTCGTGAAGCACGCGGACGTGCTGGTCACGATGGACGGCGAGCGGCGTGAACTGCACGACGCAGGCCTCTATATCGAGGACAACCGGATCGTCGCGGTCGGACCGGCGGCGCAACTGCCGCAAACGGCCGACGAAGTGCTCGACCTGCTCGGCCACGTGGTGATTCCGGGTCTCGTCAACACGCATCACCATATGTATCAGAGCCTCACGCGCGCGATGCCCGCCGCGCAGAACGCCGAGCTGTTCGGCTGGCTCACGAGTCTGTACAAAGTGTGGGCGAATCTCACGCCCGACATGATCGAAGTGTCGACGCTGACCGCGATGGCCGAGCTGCTGCTCTCGGGCTGCACGACGTCGAGCGACCATTTGTATATCTATCCGAACGGCAGCCGTCTCGACGACAGCATCGCCGCGGCGCGCCGCATCGGCATGCGCTTTCATGCGGCGCGCGGCAGCATGAGCGTCGGCCGCAAGGATGGCGGCCTGCCGCCCGATTCGGTGGTCGAGCGCGAAGCGGACATCCTGAAGGACACGCAGCGTCTGATCGAGACGTATCACGACGCCGGCCGCTACGCGATGCTGCGCGTCGTCGTGGCGCCGTGCTCGCCCTTCTCGGTGAGCCGCGACCTGATGCGCGAATCGGCGCTGCTCGCACGTCAGTACGGCGTGTCGCTGCACACGCATCTGGCGGAGAACGTCAACGACGTCGAGTACAGCCGCGAGAAGTTCGGCATGACGCCGGCCGAGTATGCGCAAGATCTCGGCTGGCTCGGCCACGACGTATGGCATGCGCACTGCGTGCAACTCGACGATGCGGGCATTGCGCTGTTCGCGCGCACCGGCACCGGCGTCGCGCACTGTCCGTGCTCGAACATGCGGCTCGCGTCGGGCATCGCGCCGGTCAAGCGCATGCGGCTCGCGGGCGTGCCGGTGGGGCTCGGTGTCGACGGCTCGGCCTCGAATGACGGTGCGCAGATGATCGCCGAAGTGCGCCAGGCGCTGCTGCTGCAGCGGGTCGGTTTCGGGCCCGACGCGATGAGCGCGCGCGAGGCGCTCGAAATCGCGACGCTGGGCGGTGCGCGGGTGCTCAATCGCGACGACATCGGCGCGCTCGCGCCCGGCATGGCCGCGGATTTCGTCGCGTTCGATCTGCGTCAGCCGCACTTTGCCGGCGCACTGCACGATCCGGTCGCGGCGCTGGTCTTCTGCGCGCCGTCGCAGGTCAGCTATAGCGTGATCGACGGCAAGGTGGTGGTGAAGGAGGGACGGTTGGCAACGCTCGAACTCGGGCCGGTGATCGAGCGGCATAACCGGCTCGCGCGGCAGCTTTATCAGGCGGCCGCTTGAGCGCAACGGGCGACCCTGGCGGTGCGCTGCGCGGATGCCGCGAGCCGTCGATGCGTCAGCGGCGCCGCCGGTGTGGGCGGCGCCGAGTGCTGTCAGGGCTTGTCGATCAAGGACCGGGTCGCCTCGCCAACCAGTGCGCGAAGCCAACGCACTTCGTCGGAGTAATGCACGCGCTCGTGCCAAAGCTGGTAGTACTGCATCGGCGGGAAGTCGAGCGGCGCGGGCATCACGGTGAGCGGCAGAAACTTCGCGTAGTAGTCGGCAAAGAGGCGCGTCGTCGTGAAGATCAGGTCGGACTTGATCAGCACGTACGGCGCGAGATTGAAGTAGGGCAGCGTGACAACCACGTGGCGCTTGAGCCGCTCGCGCGCGAGATGCACGTCGATCGCACCGCGCTGGCCGACCGAATACGGCGTCGGCGCCAGATGCGGCGCGTTCAGGTACTGGTCGAGCGTGAGCCCGCCGCGTTTGGCGAACGGATGCGTATTGCTCATCAGGCAGACGATCTGATCGACGAACAGATTCGACAGATGCAACTGCTCGGGCGGCTCCGGCCAGTTGCCGACCACGATGTCGAGCTTGCCGTCCTCGAGCGCCAGTTCGTAGTCGAACGCAGGACCGAGCGAATGGAACTCGAGCGTCGCGTTCGGCGCGGCCTGGCGGAAACGTTCGACGACTGTCGGCACGAACAGTACGTTCAGGTAGTCGGGACAGCCGATCCGATAGCAGCGGATCGACGTGGCCGGATCGAAGTTGTGCTGCTGGAACTTGATGCGCTCGATTTCGCGCAGCGCGTTCTGCACCGGTTCGAGCAGGCGCAGGCCGTACTCGGTCGGCACCATGCCGGACTTGCCGCGCACCAGCAGCGGGTCGCCGGTGATATCGCGCAGACGGCGCAGCGCCGCGCTGATCGCGGGTTGGGACTGGTTCAGTTTGACGGCGGCGCGCGTGACGCTGCGCTCCATCAGTAACGTGTGCAACACGCGCAGCAGGTACGTGTCGATCGCCTCGCGTTGCTGGCTCATGGACTCTCCGGATATATGTGCTGGCTGATCGAACGTGCGTAGGGGTATATGCCTTTTAATATGGACGTAAAACGACGTCAAGCGTGGCATACCCGCAGAGCTTGCAGCGGCGCGGGTTTGCGGGAATTTTGGCAACTCGACTGAGTGGGACGAATTAGGTATTGTCATTCGGTTGTGGTGACGGATCGTCCGGCGGCAGAGCGGACCGATGGTCGGCAACCCGGCGGCAAGCAGGTGCCAGGCAGCGTCAAGAACGCACTACGGAATCTCATGAGCGACACTCCACATAGCGACGGCGCGCAACTCACCGCCCAGGCGGTGCCCCGGCTGGCGCTGACGGGCATCACGAAGCAGTACCCGGCCGTGCGCGCCAACGACGACGTCACGCTCGTCGTCGCGCCCGGCGAAATCCATGCGGTGCTCGGCGAGAACGGCGCGGGCAAAAGCACGCTGATGAAGATCATCTACGGCGCGGTGCGACCGGACGCCGGCGAGATCCGTTGGGAAGGCCGCACGGTCGACATCGCGAGCCCGGCCGCCGCGCGCAAGCTCGGCGTCGGCATGGTGTTCCAGCACTTCTCGCTGTTCGAGACGCTGACGGTCGGCGAAAACATCGCGCTCGCACTCGACGAGCCGTTCGATCTAAAGACCTTGGCCAAACGCATTCGCGAGGTGTCGGCCGACTACGGGCTCGACGTCGACCCGCAGCGGCATGTGCACAGCCTCACCGTCGGCGAGCGGCAGCGCGTCGAAATCGTGCGCTGCCTGCTGCAGAATCCGCGTCTGCTGATCATGGACGAACCGACCTCGGTGCTGACGCCGCAGGCGGTCCGCAAGCTCTTCGCGACGTTGCGCCGGCTGGCGGCCGAAGGCTGCAGCATCCTCTACATCAGCCACAAGCTCGACGAAATCCAGCAGTTGTGCGACACCGCGACCGTGATGCGCGGCGGTCGCGTGACCGGCCAGGTGACGCCGAAGAACGAGACACATGCGTCGCTCGCGCAGTTGATGGTCGGTCATTCGCTGCCCGACTACACGCGGCGCGAGCACAAGCCGGGCGCGGTGTTGCTCGACGTGAAGCAGTTGTCGGTCGCGAGCGACGATCCGTTCGGCACGTCGTTGCGCGACGTGTCGTTCAGCGTGCATGCGGGCGAGGTCTTCGGCATTGCGGGCGTGTCGGGCAACGGTCAGGCGGAACTGCTCGCGGCGCTGTCGGGGGAGAAGCGCGCTGAACAACGCAGCCTTGCGGCCGACGCGATCACGATCTGCGGCAAACCGGCCGCGCGCCTCGGCGCGGGCGGGCGTCGCGCGCTCGGCTTCGGCTTCGTGCCCGAGGAGCGGCTCGGCCGCGGCGCGGTGCCGGCGATGAGCCTCGCCGACAACGCGCTGCTGACCGCGCATCGGCAGAGCATGGTCAAGTCCGGCTGGATCATGACGGCCGCGATGCGCGCGTTCGCGAAGCGTTGCATCGACGCGTTCGACGTGCGCTGCGGCGGTCCCGACGCGCTCGCGCAAAGTCTGTCGGGGGGCAACCTGCAGAAATACATCATGGGCCGCGAAATCCTGCAGGCGCCAAAGGTGCTGGTCGTCGCGCAGCCGACGTGGGGCGTCGATGTCGGCGCGGCCGCGTTCATCCGTCAGCAACTGCTCGATCTGTCCGCGCGCGGTGTCGCGATCCTGGTGATCTCGGAGGAGCTCGAAGAGCTATTCGATATCTGCGATCGCATCGCGGTGCTGGCGGGCGGGCGGCTCTCGCCGGTGCGCGCGACCGGCGCGACCAACGCCGAGGAAATCGGCCGCTGGATGGCGGGGCTGTTCGGCGACCGCGAGCAAGGCGCGGCGCCCGCAGCGGATCAGCCGGCGCATGCGTGAGGCGAAGCGTCGCCGGCCGGCCACACGCTAATACGGTCATCACGCACGCGAATGCGGACCCCGAAGAACAGAACCCGAACCCACACACGCTACCCATGACGCTTCCCTATCGACTCGAAGCCCGCACGGCGCCCTCGCGCGCGATGCAGTTCGCCGTGCCGCTGATCGCCGCGCTGCTGACGCTCGCGATCGGCTTTCTGATCTTCGGCCTCGTCGGCCGCGACCCCTTGCAGGCGATGCACGCGTTCTTCATCGAGCCGCTGTCGAGCATCAACGGCTGGTCGGAGCTGCTGCTGAAGGCGTCGCCGCTATGCCTGATCGGCCTCGGTCTGGCGATCGGCTATCGCGCGAACGTGTGGAACATCGGCGCCGAAGGGCAGATGCTGCTCGGCGGCATCGCGGCGAGCGGCGTCGCCATTTATTTCGATCAGGCGAGCGGCTGGTGGATCCTGCCGACGATGATGGCGGCCGGCATTCTCGGCGGCATGGCGTGGGCCGCGATTCCGGCGTTCCTGAAGAGCCGCTTCAATACCAACGAGATTCTCGTGAGCCTGATGCTCACCTACGTCGCGACGCAACTGCTGATCTACCTCGTGAGCGGCCCATGGCGCGATCCGCAGGGCATGAACTTTCCGCTGTCGGAAATGTTCAGCGGGGACGCACTGTATCCGGTGCTATACGGCGACTGGCACTGGAAATTTTTGCGCGGCACGCGCCTGAACGCGTCCGTGTTCGTCACGCTGATCGCGATTCCGCTCGTCTGGCTGTTCATGCGCAAGAGCTTCGCGGGCTACCGGATGAACGTCGGCGGACTCGCGCCGCTCGCCGCGCGCTATGCCGGTTTCTCGGACAAGAAGACCATCTGGACCTCGCTGCTCATTAGCGGCGGCCTCGCGGGCCTGGCCGGCATGGGCGAGATCGCCGGGCCGATCGGCCAGTTGCAGGCGACGTGGTCGCCGGGCTACGGCTTCACCGCGATCATCGTCGTGTTCGTCGGACGGCTGCATCCGCTCGGCATCGTGCTCGCGAGCCTGCTGATGGCGCTGCTGTATCTCGGCGGCGAAGCGGTGCAGACTTCGATGCAATTGCCGCAGGCGCTCTCGGGCGTATTCCATGGACTGCTGCTGTTCTGTCTGCTCGGCGCCGACCTGTTCGTGAACTACCGCGTGCGGCGCCGCCCGGCCGCCGCGGTGGCTCGTTAAGTTTGCCAATAAGCTCGCCAATCCACTCTCAGACTCGATATGGATATCCAGCAAGCCAGTGCGCTCACGTCGAGCGCGATCACCGCGTCGATCCCGCTGATGTTCGCGGGCGCCGGCGAACTCGTCGCCGAAAAATCGGGCGTGCTCAACCTCGGCGTGGAAGGGATGATGCTGATGGGGGCGGTCAGCGGCTACGCGGTCACGTCGATCACCGGCAGCCCGTGGCTCGGCGTGCTAGCCGCGATCGGCGCCGGTCTCGCGATGTCGCTGCTGTTCGCGTTCCTCACGCTGACGATGCTCGCGAATCAGGTCGCGACCGGCCTGTCGCTGACGATCTTCGGCATCGGGCTGTCCGCGTACGTCGGCAAGCCGTACACGTCGGCCGCGGTGCGCGCGACGATCGATACGTGGACGATCCCCGGGCTCGCGAAGATCCCGGTGCTCGGCCCCGCGCTCTTTACGCTCACGCCGCTCGATTACCTTGCGTTTCTGATGTTCGCCGCGATCGGCTGGTTCCTGTATCGCACGCGCGCGGGGCTCGTGCTGCGCTCGGTCGGCGAGTCGCCGCAGGTCGCGCACTCGGTCGGCTTCCCGGTGGTCGGCGTGCGCTATGGCGCGGTCGCGTTCGGCGGCGGCATGGCGGGGCTCGCGGGCGGCTACTATTCGATCGTCAATCTGCACCTGTGGCAAGAGAACCTGACGTCGGGCCGCGGCTGGATCGCGCTGGCGCTCGTCGTGTTCGCGACGTGGCGCCCCGGGCGGCTGCTGATCGGCTCGCTGCTGTTCGGCGCGGTAACGGGGCTGCAGTTCTACGCGCAGGCGATCGGCGTGCCGGTGCCGACGCAGTTCCTCGCGATGCTGCCCTACGTCGCGACGATCGTCGTGCTCGCGCTGATCTCGCGCAATCCGAATACGATTCGCCTGAATGCGCCCGCGTCGCTCGGCAAGCCGTTTTTCTCGGCGGCCTGAACGCGGCGCAGGTTTTTTATCGATCCGCTCAATACTAATCGCTCATCACGACAGGGGAAAAACATGAAGAGAAGAAATCTGCTGACCGCTTTCGCGTGGGGCGCGGCGTCGCTCGCGCTTGCAGCGCCGCTCGCGCAAACCGCGCAGGCCGCCGACGTGCCGGGCGTCGCGTTCGTCTATCTCGGCAATCCGGGCGATGCCGGCTGGACTTTCGCGCACGACCAGGGATCGAAGGAAGCCGAAGCGAAGTTCGGTAACAGGATCAAGATCACGCGCGTCGAGAACGTGCCGGAATCGGCCGACTCCGAGCGCGTGTTCCGCGATCTCGCGAACAAGGGCAACAAGATCATCTTCGGCACGAGCTTCGGCTTCCAGGACTTCCAGCTGAAGGTCGCCAAGGACTTCCCGGACACCGTGTTCCTACACGCCACCGGCTACAAGAAGGCGCCGAACTTCGGCACCTACGATGTGCGCATGTACCAGGGCGCATATCTGGCCGGCGTCGCCGCGGGCTATGTGACGAAGAGCAACACGCTCGGCTTCGTCGCATCGGTGCCGATTCCGGAAGTGGTGCGCAACATCAACGCGTTTACGCTCGGTGCGCGCTCGGTGAATCCGAAGGTGCATACGAAGGTGATCTGGATCAACAGCTGGTTCGACCCGGGCAAGGAAAAGCAGGCCGCCGAAACGCTGATCGGCCAGGGCGCCGACGTGCTGCTGCAGAACACCGATTCGAGCGCGACGCTCGCGACCGCGTCGGAGAAGCACGTGCACGCGTTCGGCTGGGATTCGGACATGAAGAAGTTCGGTCCTGATGCGCATCTCGGCTCGGTGGTCGCGCACTGGGGCGTGTACTACAGCGCGGTGATCCAGCAGGTGCTCGACGGCAAGTGGAAGAACGATCCGGTGTGGTGGGGCATTCCGCAGAAGGCCGTCAATCTCGAAGACCTGAACACGTCGGTGATTCCGGCCGATGGGCAGAAGCAGGTCGCCGCCAGACGCGACGAACTCGCGAGCGGCAAGCGTGACGTGTTCACGGGCCCGATCAAGGATCAGTCGGGCACGGTGAAGGTACCCGAAGGCAAGACCTTGACCGACGGGGAGTTGCAGCGCCTGAACTGGTACGTCGAAGGTGTCGACGGGTCGCTGCCGAAGTAAATCGGGCGGCCTGTGACTGACAAGCTGCGTCCCACCTCGGTTGGACGCAGCTTTTTTGTTTGCGGTTTTCGCCGCCGCTCAGTCCTCGATGCGCAGGCCGACCTTCAGCGTCACCTGCCAGTACGCGACCTTGCCGTCCTCGATCTGGCCGCGCGTTTCCGTGACCTCGAACCAGTGCAGATTACGTAGCGTGTTCGACGCTTTGGCAATCGCGGTGGTGATTGCATCGTCGATCGATTTCGTCGACGAGCCGGTCAATTCGATCTTCTTGTAAACGTGTTCTGACATAAATGTTCCTCCTTGGTGTGCGCCGCTGGTCGGTGAAACGCTGCGCGCAAACGCGCATTAGGAAAGTATAGGCAACGGTTCGCGCCGCCCGGGCGCCGCGTGTGCGGCATTCACGCGACACCCGATGGGCGGCAGCCCGAACCCTCGTCGCCGCACGTCGCATGCCCAGCACCGCTTGACGTCACCGCTTGGGGCGGCCGTTATCATGTGTGCGCAACATAATCCATTCAATCTGCCAGACGACGGCATTCTGCAGACGCCGCGCGGCGGCTCGAACGGGTGATGCGGCGCGCCGGAGGGAACTGCCGGGTTGAAATCTCTAAACCTGCTAAAATATTGGGTTTTTCGCCGATATCACATTCAAAGGGACGCGCTGTGCTGTCTACTGCCAATATCACCATGCAATTCGGGCCGAAGCCCCTCTTCGAGAACATTTCGGTCAAATTCGGGGGAGGGAACCGCTATGGCCTGATCGGTGCGAACGGCTGCGGCAAATCCACCTTCATGAAGATTCTGGGTTCCGACCTGGAGCCGAGCTCGGGCAACGTGATGCTCGAGCCGAACGTCCGCTTGGGCAAGCTGCGCCAGGACCAGTTCGCATACGAAGACGTGCGCGTGCTCGACGTCGTGATGATGGGCCACGCCGAAATGTGGGACGCAATGACCGAGCGCGACGCGATCTACGCGAACCCCGACGCGACCGACGACGACTACATGCACGCGGCCGAACTCGAAGCGAAGTTCGCCGAGTACGACGGCTACACGGCCGAGGCGCGCGCGGGCGAACTGCTGCTCGGCATCGGCATTGCGATCGAAGACCACAACGGCCCGATGAGCAATGTGGCGCCTGGCTGGAAGCTGCGCGTGCTGCTCGCGCAGGCGCTGTTCTCGAAGCCTGACGTGCTGCTGCTGGATGAGCCGACCAACAACCTGGACATCAACTCGATCCGTTGGCTGGAAGATATTCTCAACCAGTACAACTCGACGATGATCATCATCTCGCACGACCGGCACTTCCTGAACCAGGTCTGCACGCACATGGCCGACATGGACTACGGCACGCTGAAGGTCTACCCGGGCAACTACGACGACTACATGCTCGCCAGCACCCAGGCGCGCGAGCGTCAGCAGGCCGCCAACGCGAAGGCGAAGGAGCGCGTGGCCGATCTGCAGGACTTCGTGCGCCGCTTCTCGGCGAACAAGTCGAAGGCGCGCCAGGCCACCAGCCGTCTGAAGATGATCGACAAGATTAAGATCGAGGAATTCAAGCCGTCGTCGCGACAGAACCCGTTCATCCGCTTCGAGTTCGAGAAGAAGCTGCACAACATCGCCGTGGTCGCCGACAGCATTTCGAAGAAATACGAGCGCTCGATCTTCACTAACTTCAGCATCAGCGTGCAGCCGGGCGAGCGTATCGCGATCATCGGCGAGAACGGCGCGGGCAAGACCACGCTGCTGCGCTCGCTGCTCGGCAATCTGCAACTCGATCACGGCACGGTGAAGTGGGCGGAAAACGCGAACGTCGGCTACATGCCGCAGGATACGTACGAAGAGTTTCCAAGCGACGTCACTCTGATGGACTGGATCGACCAGTACCGCAAGGAAGGCGACGACGAGCAGATGGTGCGCGGCACGCTCGGCCGCCTGCTGTTCAATGCGGACGACATCCGCAAGTCGGTCAAGGTGCTCTCGGGCGGCGAGAAGGGCCGCATGATCTGGGGCAAGCTGATGCTGGGCCGCCACAACGTGCTGCTGATGGACGAGCCGACCAACCACATGGATATGGAGTCGATCGAGTCGCTGCAGATCGCGCTCGACAAGTTCGAAGGCACGCTGATTTTCGTGTCGCACGACCGCGAGTTCGTCAGCGGATTGGCGAACCGGATCATCGAAGTGAAGACCAATGGCACGCTGAACGACTTCGGTGGCAACTATGAGGACTTCCTGACGAGTCAGGGCGTTCAATAAGCGTTTCGATCCACGCTGATCGAATCGCATCGCAGCAAAATGCCCGTTTCGTCGAAGCGGGCATTTTTTTGGGTGGCGTCAAACTGCCATGCGCGCAAACAACCGGCTCACAGCTTGTCGTTCTGAAACCGCATCGCCGTGCCTTCTCCTGCGATCCGGACCCAGATCGCGCGCTTTTCCTCGTCGCTGAGGAACACCCAGTTCGACACCTCGGTCGCGGTGCGGCCGCAGCCCTTGCAGACCTCGTCGAAAAGCGTCGAGCAGACGCCGATGCACGGGCTGTCGGGAAGATCGTGGAGATTCGAAGTCATCGGAAACCTTGAGGCGGGAAGGCAAAGTCCCGCTATGTTAACCGATGCGCCGCGCGTGCCTGACCCCGGCGCTCGGTGTCGTGCGAAGCTCATGTCGATCGCGCTGACTCTTGCGTCCGCCATCACGCCGCAGTCGCCAGTTGCCACAACAGCGCACCATTGAGCGCGGTGATGAACGCCGCCGACAGCCATGACAGCACGAGCGGCACGCCGCGCACGCGCCAGCCGCGCATCAGCGTCGCATCCGACGCACAGCGGATCAGCGGCACCACCGCGAGCGGCAATTGCAGGCTCAGCACGACCTGGCTTGCGACCAGTAACTGATTTGAGCCATGCTGGCCGAACATGCCCACCGCCAGCAGCGCCGGCCCGATCGCGAGCGCCCGCGTGAGCAGTGCGCGTTTCCAGCGCGGCAAGCGCAGCCGCAGGAAGCCCTCCATCACCGTCTGACCGGCCAGCGTCCCGGTGACGGTCGCGCTAAGGCCGCACGCGAGCAGCGCCGTCGCGAACAGGATGCCGGCCCAGCGGCTACCGACGAGCGGCGCGATCAGCCGGTGCGCATCGGCCAGGTCGGTCACGTCGCGGTGCCCGCTCGCATAGAACACGGCGGCCGCGACGATCAGCAGCGCCGCGTTGATCACGAACGCGAACGCGAGCGAGCCGAAGGTATCGAGATTGACGACGTGCAGCGCGACCTTGATCTGCGCGTCGCTGCCGTCCGGCGCGTGATGCTTGACGAGTGCCGAATGCAGATACAGGTTGTGCGGCATGACCGTTGCACCGACGATGCCGGCCGCCAGCCACAGCATGCCCGCGCTTCGGATCAGCTCCAGGCTCGGCGCGGCGCCGGCCAGCGCCGCGTGCCAGTCGGGCCGCGCGAGTGCGAGCTGCACGACGAAGCACAAGCCGACGAAGCCGATCAGCGCGGCGATCACCGCCTCCAGCCTGCGGCCGCCTTTCTGCTGGAGCGCGAGCAGCGCGAACGTGCAGACCGCCGACATCAGCACCCCGACCGTCAGCGACACGCCGAGCAGCAACTGCAACGCGACCGCGCTGCCGACTACCTCGGCGACGTCGCAGGCGATGATCGCGACTTCGCTGGTCAGCCACAGGAACAGCGTCGCGCGGCGGCCATTGCGCTCGCGGCACAGCTGCGCGAGATCACGGCCGGTCACGACGCCCAGGCGCGACGACAGCCATTGCATCAGCATCCCCATCAGGCTCGACAGCAGCACGATGCCGAGCAGGCGGTAGCCGTAGCTCGCGCCGGCGCCGAGCGCGGTCGCCCAGTTGCCGGGATCGATATAGCCGACCGCGATCAGCGCGCCGGCGCCGAGGAACGAGAACCAGTGCGCCGGACGCGTCGGCGCGCCCGGCAGACGCCGGCGGCGGTTGGGACGCATCGCGAAAGGATCGGTGTTCATCGGTGCCTGAGCTTCGGAAAATTGCATCCTGCTGCAAGTCACATGCCCAATGCAAGCGCGGCGCGCGGCGGCCGTCCGTGCGACGACAATCGCGCGGCATGCAGCGAAAGATCATTCATGATAGGAGCATTCGAGCACCCGCGCGGGTCTTGGCGACGCACCGCCCAGGTGCGAGCCAATGCCGAGCTGACAACCAGATAACAGCGACACGTCGAAACCCCCGCAGCCCGTGCGCAGCACGGGTCGCGCGCGGCCGCCGCACGCGTATTTTTCGATAGACACGCGCCGATAACCCGTTAAAATTGCGCCCATTTTGCAGTGGCGCGGCCGGAGCCTGTACCGTTTGCGCGACAGCTCCGGGTTTATTTTGGAGCGGGCAATATTTGGTGGTAGCTTTCGGGGTTTTCAGGGGACCGTGCGCGCAGTGGCGCGGCTTGAGTGACGAGAGGATCGGAGAACGGGATGAACAAGCGGATAGTGGGGCATGTGGCGGCGCTGGTCTTGTGCGCGGCGCCGTGGTTGACGGCCGCTGCGAAGGATACGCAGCTCAACGTGTATAACTGGTCCGACTACATCGCGAAGGATACGATTCCGAACTTCACGAAGCAGACCGGCATCCAGGTCAAGTACGACAACTACGACAGCGACGACACGCTGCAGGCGAAGCTGCTCACCGGCAATTCGGGCTACGACATCGTGGTGCCGACCAGCAACTACGCGGGCAAGCAGATCGCCGCGGGCATCTTCGAGCCGCTCGACAAATCGAAGCTGCCGAACCTGAAGTACCTCGACCCGTCGCTGATGGCGCTGGTCGCCGGCGCCGATCCGGGCAACAAGTACGTGGTGCCCTGGGCGTACGGCACGACCGGCCTCGGCTACAACGTGACGAAGGTCCGGCAGATCCTCGGCAAGGATGCGCCGCTGGACAGCTGGGACATCCTGTTCAAGCCGGAAAACGTCTCGAAGCTGAAGGCCTGCGGCGTATCGGTGCTCGACGCGCCGGACCAGATGTTCGCAGCCGCGCTGCACTACATGGGTAAGGACCCGATGAGCACGAACCCGGCCGACTACCGTGCCGCGCTCGAGATGCTGAAAAAGATCCGCCCGTACATCACGCAGTTCAACTCCTCGGGCTATATCAACGACCTCGTCGGCGGCGACATCTGCTTCGCGTACGGCTGGTCGGGCGACGTCGTGATCGCCAAGCATCGCGCGATCGAGGCGAAGAAGCCGTACAAGATCGAGTACTTCGTGCCGAAGGGCGGTGCGCCGGTGTGGTTCGACGTGATGGCGATTCCGAAGGATGCGAAGCACAAGCAAGCCGCGCTCGAGTGGATCAACTACATCGAGACGCCCCAGGTGCACGCCGCGATCACCAACGCCGTGTACTACCCGAGCGTCAATATGGAAGCGCGCAAGTACGTGGACAAGGACGTCGCGAACGATCCGGCCGTGTACCCGTCGCCGGAAACCATCAAGACGCTGTTCCTGTTGAAGCCGCTGCCGCAGGAAATCCAGCGGCTGCAAACGCGGTTGTGGACCGAGTTCAAGTCCGGCCGCTAAGCGCGGCAAGCAACGGATAAGCAGCAGATGAAGCCCTCGGTGTTCGCCGGGGGCTTTGTTCGTCAAACGCCAGAGTGAAGCAGCATGATGATGAGTAGTGACCAGCCGGGCGCGCTGGCCGGGACGGCCGTGCCGTCGACGGGCCCGAACGCCATTGCGGGCGACGCAGCGGACCAGTTCATCCAGATCGTCGACGTCGTGAAAAAGTTCGGCGAGACCGTCGCGGTCAAAGGGGTCAACCTGACGGTGAAGAAGGGCGAGCTGTTCGCGTTGCTCGGCAGCTCGGGCTGCGGCAAGTCGACCTTGCTGCGCATGATGGCCGGGCTCGAAACCGTGACGTCGGGCAAGATCGTGATCGATGGCGAAGACCTCGCGCAACTGCCGCCATATCGCCGGCCGGTCAATATGATGTTCCAGTCGTACGCGCTGTTTCCGCACATGACGGTCGAGGCGAACGTCGCGTTCGGCCTCAAGCAGGAAGGCGTGCCGAAGGCCGAGCTGAAAGAGCGCGTGCACAACGCGCTCGAACTCGTGCAGATGGGCCGCTTCGCGAAGCGCAAGCCGCATCAGCTATCGGGCGGCCAGCAGCAGCGTGTTGCGCTCGCGCGCTCGCTCGTCAAGCGGCCGAAGCTGCTGCTGCTCGACGAGCCGATGTCGGCGCTCGACAAGCAGATTCGCCAGCGCACGCAGATCGAGCTCGTCAACATTCTCGACCAGGTCGGCGTCACCTGCATGATGGTCACGCACGATCAGGAAGAAGCGATGACGATGGCCCACCGCCTCGCCGTGATGAGCGAAGGCGAGATCGTGCAGCTGGGCACGCCGCATGAAGTCTATGAGTATCCGAACAGCCGTTTCTCGGCGGAATTCATCGGCTCGACCAATCTGTTCGAAGGCCGTACGGTCGAGGACGAACCGGATCACGTGTTCATCGAAACGCCGGATCTGACGTGCCATTTGCACGTCAACCACGGCATCACCGGTCCGCTCGGCATGCCGGTGACGATCTCGGTGCGGCCCGAGCGCATCGCACTCACGCGCAAGCCGCCCGAGGGCGCGTACAACTGGGGCAAGGGCGTCGTCACGAATATCGCGTACATGGGCGGCTATTCGCTGTATCACGTGAAGCTCGACGGCGGCAAGACGGTGATCGCGAACGTGACGAGCCTCGCGCTCACCGAAATCGATCCGCCGTCCTGGGGCGACGAAGTCTATGTGCGGTGGAGCGCATCGGCCGGCGTGGTGCTGACGTCATGAAAGAAGCGCTTGCCTCGTTTTTCACGTGGCCGGTGCGGCGTCTGAAGCTCACGGGCCGTACCGCGGTGGTGGCGGGGCCTTTCATCTGGCTGCTGCTGTTTTTCCTCGCGCCGTTCCTGCTGGTCGTGAAGATCAGCTTCGCCGATTCGCAGCTCGGCATTCCGCCGTACACGCAACTCGTCAAGTTCGCGGAAGGCGCGTTGCACGTCACGCTCGATCTGTCGCACTACGCGTTTCTGTTGACCGACAGCCTGTACTTCGCGACCTATGTGAACTCGGTCGTGGTCGCAGCGATTTCCACCGTGCTGTGCCTGCTGATCGGCTATCCGATGGCGTACTACATCGCGCGCTCGAATCCGGCCACCCGCAATCTGCTGATGATGGCCGTGATGCTGCCATTCTGGACCTCGTTCCTGATCCGCGTGTATGCATGGATCGGCATTCTGAAGAACAACGGGCTGCTGAATAATTTTCTGATGTCGGTCGGCTTGATCCATTCGCCGATCGAGCTGTATCACACCAACACGGCGGTCTATATCGGCATGGTCTATTCGTACCTGCCGTTTCTCGTGATGCCGCTTTACGCGCACCTCGTGAAAATGGACCTGACCTTGCTCGAAGCCGCATACGACCTCGGCGCGAAGCCGTGGAAGGCGTTCTGGCAGATCACGCTGCCGCTGTCGAAGAACGGCATCGTCGCGGGCTGTCTGCTGGTATTCATTCCGGCGGTCGGCGAGTACGTGATTCCTGAGCTGCTCGGCGGCGCGAACACGCTGATGATCGGCCGCGTGATGTGGAATGAGTTCTTCGACAACGCCGACTGGCCGATGGCGTCCGCCGTCACCTGCGCGATGGTGTTGCTGCTGCTGGTGCCGATGGCGTTGTTTCAGCATGCGCAGGCGAAGGCATTGGAGGAGGGCCGCCAATGAAGCCGAATCGCATGCTGCAGCTGATCGCTCTGGGCATCGGCTTTCTGTTTCTGTATATCCCGATCGTCAGCCTCGTCGTCTATTCGTTCAACGAATCGCAACTGGTCACTGTGTGGACGCGCTTTTCGACGCGCTGGTATGCGGCGCTGTTGCAGGACGACGAACTTATTGCGTCGGCGTGGTTGTCGCTGCGTATCGGCCTGATGACGGCGTTCGCGTCGGTGATCATCGGCACGTGGGCCGGATTCGTGCTCGCGCGCATGGGTCGCTTTCGCGGCTTTACGCTGTACACGGGCATGATCAACGCGCCGCTGGTGATCCCTGAAGTGATTCAAGGCATTTCGCTGCTGCTGCTGTTCATCGAAATGGCGCGCTGGATTGGCTGGCCGGCTGAACGCGGCATCTTCACGATCTGGATCGGTCACGTGATGCTGTGTATTTCATACGTCGCGATCATCGTGCAGTCGCGCGTGCGGGAGCTGCACCCGTCGCTCGAGGAAGCCGCGCTCGACCTCGGCGCGACACCGCTGCGGGTGTTCTTCTCCGTCACGCTGCCGCTGATTTCGCAGGCGCTGGTGTCCGGCTGGCTGCTGTCGTTCACGCTGTCGATCGACGACCTCGTGCTGTCCGCGTTCCTGTCGGGCCCCGGTTCGACGACCTTGCCGCTCGTCGTGTTCTCGCGCGTGCGCCTTGGCCTGAACCCGGAGATGAATGCGCTCGCGACGCTGTTTATCGCGGTCGTCACGGTCGGCGTCGTCGCGGCGAACTTCTTCATGCAGCGCGCCGAACGCAAGCGCGCCGTGATGGCGGTTTAGGTTGCGCGACGCGGGGGCGTCACGCGCGACGCGTGATCGAACTGGACATCGCGGCCTTCACTTCTTCTGACGATGGCGATGATCGAATCCGTTCTGCGCGTGCTGGACTGGCAGCCGCTTTATCGGCTGTGGGAACTGATCGTGATCATCGTGAAGTTTCTGTGGGAGCTGTTGCAGTTGCTAAGCGGTGGCGGAGGGTAACGAATGCGCCGGCCCACGCGCGGGCCGGCGCATCGCAGCCGGTCGGATTCAACGCGCGAAGCGGTAATCCTTTGGCCGCACCCGCCGCGTACGTTTGCGAAAGCTGAAGGTGAAGCCGGGCCAGATCGCGGTGACTTTGCCGCTTTGCGTCTGATACCAGCTGTGGCAGCCGCTCGTCCACACCGCGCGCTGCATCTGCTGCTGCAAACGCGCGTTGAATTCGCGCTGCACGTCGGCGCGCAAGGTCATCGTGCGTGCGTTGCGCTTGCGCAGCACGCGCAGGCAATCGCCGATGTACCGCAGTTGCGACTCGATCATGTAGATCATCGAGTTATGGCCGAGCCCGGTGTTCGGGCCGGCGATCATGAAGAAGTTCGGAAAGTTCGCGATGCTGGTGCCGAGATAGGCCTCGGGGCCATCGCGCAGCCATAGCGTGCTGAGCTCGGTGCCGTCGAGGCCGGTTACTTCGAACGGCGCGGGCACGTCGTTGACCTGGAAGCCGGTGCCGCAGATGATCGCGTCCGCGCGGTGAAGCACGCCGTCCTCGCTCAGGATACCCTCCGCGACGATCTCGCGAATGCCGCTCGTCACGACCTCGACGTTCGGCTGACAGACGGCCGGATAATAGTCGCTCGACAGCAACACCCGCTTGCAGCCGAGCCGGTGGTTCGGCGTGAGCTTCGCGCGCAGCGCCGGGTCCTTGACGCGTCGCTCGAGATAGCTGAGGCCGAACTTCATCGGCATCTTCATCAGCTTAGGATTGACGATGAACGCGATTCCGCGCGATTCGAGCTGCCAATAGATCGCGCTGCGAACGAAGCGCTGCGTGAACGGCAGCGTGCGGAAGAGCCACTGCGCGCGCGGGCCGATCGGCTTGTCCTGCTTCGGCATCACCCACGGCGCGGTGCGCTGGAACAGGTCCAGGTGCGCAACGCGCGGCTGGATTTTCGGCACGAACTGGATCGCGCTCGCGCCGGTGCCGATCACCGCGACACGTTTGCCGTCGAGCGGATACGCGTGATCCCAGCGCGCCGAATGGAACAGCTTGCCTTCGAAACGTTCGATGCCGGCGATGCGCGGCAGCGCCGGACGCGACAGCGGGCCGTTCGCGGCGATCAGCACGTCGGCCTCGATGGTTTCGCGCGCGCCGTTGGTGTCGAGCTCGACGAGCCAGATCTGCCGCGCCTGGTCGAAGCGCGCGGCGCTTACTTTCGCGTTGCAGCGCACGTAGCGATCGACGCCGTACTTGCGCGCGCAGTGCTGCAGATACGTGAGAATTTCGGCCTGGCTGCTGAATGCGCGCGACCACGCCGGATTCGCCTCGAACGAAAACGAATAGAGATGGGAGGGGACATCACAGGCCGCGCCGGGGTAGGTATTGTCGCGCCACGTGCCGCCGATGGCGCTCGCGGCTTCGTAGACCGTAAACGACGTGATGCCCATCTGCTGCAGACGGATCGCCATGCCGACGCCGGCAAAGCCACTGCCGACGATTGCAATGCGCGGCGCGGCGGATGAAGCGGAAGGGGCAGGCGTCACGACGGTCTCCGGCAGCGGCGAAAGCGGCGGGTGAAACGACAGCGGCTGCGACCGCGTTGGGCTCGCGCGGCGCGACGGCAGCCAGGCGGAGCCGGGGCGGGCGTGACTGCAACGAAGGCGGTACGCAAAACCGCAGACAAAAACAGGCTCCTCGAAAGAGCCTGTTTTTCATTTATTCAACGAGGATCGATCAGGCTAGCTCAGGTATCGGTCCAACCACCGGAATCGTCGTTGCTGCCCATGTCGATGCCGCCGCCGCTGCCGTCGTCGTTCCAGTCGTTCGAACCCTGACCGAAGTCCAGGCCGCCGCCGTTTCCTGCGTCGTTGCCGCGCCGGCGCAGTTCGTCGGGGTCGACGATCACATCGCGTTCGACCACGCGATCACGCCCATGACCGAGCGCTTCGCCAAGCAGCACGCCGGTCAGCAGACCGCCCATGCCGCCACCCATGCCACCGCCTTGCTGCACGATGACCTGCGGCTGCTGCTGATACGGACCCTGTTGCGGATAAGGCGGCTGCGGACTGCCGAAGCGCTCGGCCTCCTGCGCGTACGGCGATTGCTGGCCGGTGCCCACGGACGCGGCAGTCGGATCGGGCCGGCCGTCGGCGCGCGCACGCAGGCTCGCGATGCGCTGCTCGAATTCGTCGAGTGCATAAGGCGGCAGCGGATTCTTGCCGTTCGACAGCGTTTCGACGACGCCGCGCAATTGCGCTTCGGTCGCTTCGACGTCTTTCTCAAGCAACTCGTGACCCGGCGCGGTGGATAGCTTCGCGTCGAGCTTGATCGAACGCACCGTGTTGAGCATGTCGGTTGCGCGCTTCAATTGCGCGCGGCGATCGTCGTCGGCGCGCGTGTCGTCCTGGCTGCGCGCGCGGCGCAAGCTCCAACGCAGCACGAGCGCGATTACCGCGATCAGAACAATGATACCGATCCACATACCCACCCCCGGACCATGCCGTTGTTGCGCTTGCGACATCATCGTCGACTGTTGCTGCACAGCAGGCGCATTCTGCTGCGCGAACGGATTCGCGGCGTGACGGGTGACATTGCCGCCCGAGCGTTCGGCGTCGCGGCGCAGGCGCGCTTCGGTTTGCGCGAAACGGCCCGGATCGGTGAAGCGGATCTGCGGATCCAGCGTCTTCGCCTGTTGGACCTGCGCGAGCGCCTCGGCCGAACGGCCTTCGCGATCTAGCACCTGGGCGTACAGATAGTGCGCGTGCGCGTTGTTCGGATGCGCTTGCAACACTTCGGTGAGGCCGGCGTCAGCCTGCTGCCAGTTGCCCTGCGACATCGCCGATTCGATTTGCTGAGCGGTCGGCACCGCGAACGCCGCGGCCGACACGAGCAGCAGCGAAGCGAAGGCGGTTGCGAAAAGTTTTTTCATTTGCAGACCGGGCGCGGCGCGCCCGTCTCCATCAGTCGATTGCGGTGGCCGCCAGTGGCGGCCGGTATGCCGGCGCATTCAAAAGGCGAGCGCACCGGCATGTACTGCTCTTGCTGCTCTCATTGCTGCGCGTACGCACTGCGAGGCGGTACACGCATCGGGCATTTACTGCGCCGGCGCATTGAGTTGCTTTTTCAACGCTTCGAGCCGGTCGTCGACGGACGGGCCGCGGTTCAGATCCGCGAGCTTGTCGTCGAGCGCCTTGCCGCTTTTCTCGTCGGCGGAGTTCAGGCGTGCGTCGGAACGCGCATTCGACAGCGCGACCTTGTCTTCGAGCTTCTGGAAATCCTCGGACAGGTTCTTGCCGCCGATGCCACCGAGCGCCGTGGCCGCGGTATCTTTCGCCTGCGCGATCTGCTGCTTGGCCTGCAGGATGTTCGAGCGCGCGTTCAGGTCGTTGCGGCGCGTGCGCATGTCCTCGATCTGGCTCTTCAGTTGCGCGACCGACGGCTCCAGCGAAGTCAGTTCCTTCGTCAGCGCATCGCGTTCGGCTTCGGCGGTGGCCTGTGCGCCGAGCGCTTCGCGCGCGAGCGCTTCGTCGCCGGACTGCAGCGCGCGGCGGGCACCGTCTTCGTACTTCTTCGCCTTGTCCGCGGCAACATCGCGCTTGCTTTGCTGAGTGGCGACCTGCGCCTGAATCTCGATCAGCGAATTCTCGGCCTTGCCGATGCTGTCGTCGAGTTCGCGCACGATCTGGCGCGAGTCGCGCGACGGATCCTGCACCGAGTCGGCCGCATCGTTCAGAAGACCTTTGAGCGTGCGCGAAATGCTGTCAAAAAGCGACATGAAAACCTCCAGAGAATGAAAGGGGCGCCGGCGATGCGTGCGCGCCTGACTGCCTTGAACTACTGCTACTTTACGCCGCCGCGCGTGATACTGCGCAACGTTGGGACCGGAGTTCGGGGCGCACTTGCCAATTGCAATAGCGCGGTCCGTTTTTGTTGGGCGCGATGTCGGGTTGATGTTTGCCAGGATGTGCGGAGCCGCGACGGGCATGGACTTGACGGCGGATATTACACCATCGGCTGTCTTAAAGATGGCTTAAACGATGCGGCCACCCGAAGGCTCGCGGGATGTTGTGAAAGCCGCTGTACGCGCCTGTGAGCGGGCATTTTCCGGCGCCCATTCATCTGCGTGTCACTGATGTAACGATATGAAACGGGGACCTCGTTGCGCATCAGCGCCCGCTCGCGCAAATGCGGTGATCGCGGCTCGCTGCGCGGTAATTTTCCGTGACGTTTTTCCTCACGCGAAGCGGCCGCCTTCGGCGTGCGGGTCGCTGTGCGGTTCGTCGTCGTCGGGAGCCTGATCGATCAGGGGGCGCTTGAGTGAGTTGCGCAGACGCGCCGACGCGCCGGACAGTCGTTTCGAGGCTGCATCGACGATCGCGTCAGCTGCGGCGTCTGCCGCGTTGTCGGCGGCTCGCGCTGCCGTCAGGCGCGCGACGGCTTCGGCGGTGGCCTCGGCCTGTTCGTCCTGCTCGGCGGCGAGCGCGGCGGCGATGCCCGGCGGAAGCAGCGGCGCGGGCGAAACGACTGGATCGGTTGCGTGAGCGGGGTGAGCGGCCTGCTGGATGGTGGGCGAACCCACGCTATCTGCCGCGCCGGCAGCCGCGTTCGCCGCGGCGGCGTGGCCGGACGCAGCCGCACCGTCCGTCATCTGCGCTTGCAGCGACACCGGCAGCGCGGCACGCGCGTGGCGTGTACCGCGCGCGACGCGCTGCAGCGCCGCGTTCAGCGCATCGGGTGCACGCGGCGCGCGCAACCGGTCGACGATGCTCGCGGCCTTGACCTGCTCGCTGGTCGCGCCGAAGCTCAGCACCGCACGCCGCATCAGTTCGCTCACGCTGATGCCCAAATCCTCCGCAGTCGCAGTGATCGCACGTTTTTGCGCGGTCGTGACGAATACGACGATGCGCTCGCTGGGCTTGGACATGATCGACTCGCAGTCTTGTTGGCATGGGCGGGTCTGCACGTTGGCATGGGCGGGTCTGCGCGCGCCTGCGGCGACGGTGTCCGAACCCGTCGTCGGCGCTGCCGTTGGAACCCGCCGTTGGGTCCCCGTCGCGCGCAAAGGACGCGCGCGGGGTTCATCATATGACGAGTTGCGCCGCCACGGAACAAGCGCGATGCGAAAATCCCGTCACATCAATGAGTTGTAGCGTTTGCGGGCGGTTTGTCCACAGCCCTTTCAACAGAAAGTGTTGATAACCCAGCATAAGCGGCGCTTCGCGCGCACGCCGCATCGCACGCTGCGCGAAATGACAAATCTCACCGCGAAAAGGCGGTCCACGAAGGGAATTCTTACAAAAAAACTGCGTTGGACCGCTGCCGATTTCTTTAAAATGCGCTGTTAAACGTTGCGCCGGACAGGGTCCGAGGCGTGCCGTGCGGCCGGCCGGGGGCAAGGTCCGCGGGGTGATGTACGTCCCGGCCAGGTTGTCGAACACGACCCACGCGCGCGCCGTGAGCGCGTGCGGACAGGCGCGCAGTTGCGGGCCCTTTATTCCAGTCATGCCAATCATCAAACGACCGCATTCCTCGAACTCTCCGGCTGGTGAAGACCGGGACTCCCACCAACGCACGCCTGGACGCAACGCCGCTTCGCGCGATGCCGAGCGTAGCCACCGCTCGATCGGCGCGTCGCTCGTGCTGTGGTTTTTCGGCCTGATCGCAACCGCCGTCGTGGTCGGCGCGCTGATCGTCGGCTATGCACTCGTCGTGATGGGGCCGCAGTTGCCGTCGCTCGACGCGCTCACCGACTATCGCCCGAAAGTGCCGCTGCGTGTGTATACCGCGGATCACGTGCTGATCGGCGAATTCGGCGAGGAGCGCCGCAGTCTCGTGCGCTTCCAGGATATCCCCGACCAGATGAAAAAAGCGGTGCTGGCGATTGAGGACTACCGCTTCTACGAACACGGCGGGGTCGACTTCGTCGGCATTCTGCGCGCCGGTTTCGCCGATCTTTTGCACGGCGGCGCGTCGCAGGGCGCGAGCACGATCACGATGCAGGTCGCGCGCAACTTCTTCCTCTCCAGCGAGAAGACCTACACGCGCAAGGTCTACGAAATGCTGCTCGCGTACAAGATCGAGCGCGCGCTGACCAAAGATCAGATCCTCGAGCTGTACATGAACCAGATCTATCTGGGCGAGCGCGCGTACGGCTTCGCTGCGGCCGCGCGCGTGTACTTCGGCAAGGATCTGAAGGACATCACGCTGGCCCAGGCCGCGATGCTCGCGGGTCTGCCCAAGGCGCCGTCCGCGTATAACCCGGTCGTCAATCCGAAGCGCGCCAAGATCCGTCAGGAGTACATCCTGCGACGCATGCTCGAGCTGAACTACATCACGCAACAGCAATACGACGAGGCCGTGAAGGAAGAGATTCACACGAAGAATGCGGGCAACGAGTACAGCGTGCACGCCGAGTACGTCGCCGAAATGGTGCGGCAGATGATGTACGCGCAGTACAAGGACGAAACCTATACGCGCGGACTGAACGTCACGACGACGATCGATTCCGCCGATCAGGACGCCGCGTATCGGGCGGTGCGCAAGGGCGTGATGGACTACGAGCGGCGTCACGGCTATCGCGGACCGGAAGGCTTCGTGCAGTTGCCCGAGGCGGGCGACGACCGCGATCAGACGATCGACGACGCGCTCACCGATCACCCGGACAACGGCGAGATCGTCGCCGGCGTGGTGACGGACGCGAGCGCGAAGCAGGTGGTCGCGCAACTGGTCGACGGCACGCAGGTGACGGTGTCGGGCGATGGTCTGCGCTTCGTCGCCGCCGCGCTGAGCCCACGCGCGAACGCGGCGCTGCGCATCAAGCCGGGTTCGATCGTGCGCCTCGTCACCGACGACAAGGGCAATTGGCAGATTACGCAGCTGCCGCAGGTCGAGGGCGCGCTCGTGTCGCTGACGCCGCAGGACGGTGCGATCCGCGCGCTGATCGGCGGCTTCGATTTCAACAAGAACAAGTTCAACCATGTGACGCAAGCCTGGCGGCAGCCGGGTTCGAGCTTCAAGCCGTTCATCTACTCGGCGGCGCTCGACAAGGGGCTGGGACCGGCGACGATCATCAACGATGCGCCGCTGTACTTCCCGCCGAGCACGCCGGGCGGCGACGCGTGGGAGCCGAAGGACGACGACCAGCCCGATGGTCCGATGTCGATGCGCGTCGCGCTGCAGAAGTCGAAGAACCTCGTGTCGATCCGCATCCTGTCGTTCATCGGCACCAAATACGCGCAAAACTTCGTCACGCAGCGTTTCGGCTTCGACCCCGACAAGACCCCGCCGTATCTGCCGATGGCGCTCGGCGCAGGCCTCGTCACGCCGTTGCAGTCGGCGGGCGCGTATTCGGTGTTCGCGAACGGCGGCTACCGGATCAATCCGTATTTGATCAACGAAGTGACCGACGCGCACGGCGTGGCGATCTCGCGTGCGCAGCCGCTCGTCGCCGGGCAGGACGCGCCGCGCACGCTCGAGCCGCGTAACGCGTACATCATGAACAGCCTGTTGCATTCGGTCGCGACCGCGGGTACGGGGGCGGGCACCAACGTGCTGCATCGCTCGGATCTGCAGGGCAAGACCGGTACGACCAACGACGCGAAGGACGGCTGGTTCGCCGGCTATCAGCAGTCGCTGGTGGCGGTCGCGTGGATGGGCTACGACCAGCCCAAGAGTCTCGGCAGCCGCGAATTCGGCGCACAGCTTGCGCTGCCGATCTGGGTCGAGTACATGCAGCGCGCGCTGCGCGGCGTGCCGCAGGCCGAGCCGCAGCAGCCCGATGGCGTGACCGTGATGAATGGCGAACTGTTCTTTACCGACATGGTGCCGGGGCAAGGCTTCGTCGCGAGCATCGGTCTCGATTCGGGCAATCCGCTGGCCGGGGCGGGCGATGCGGTGGGTGGCGTCGGGCCGGCGGGCATGACGCCGCCGGTGGTGCCGCCGCCGAGCGTGTCCACGACTGAGAAGAAGCAGATTATGGATCTGTTCGAGTCGAACAAGCCTTGATGTGGGGAGGGCGGGTGCGTGGGGTGGGCCATCCTTTCATAGCGATTCGGAAGCCCGCCCGCTCTCGCCGCATACCGTCATGTCAACGGCGAAACACCTCGACGCGAGGCACCTCGTCTGAAGGGGTTCTGGCTCGCGCATAACGCCGAGGCGTCCCGACCGCGTTATCACACGAAAACACAGTCACCCAACCGTCTCTGGTTCATTTCGCACCGTACAAACAAATCGTAGTACGTTCAATGCGTTAGCCCGTTTTCCAGACAGTTTTCAACAGGCTCATCAACACGAACTGGGGATAAGTGCACGCATTCGGTACGGATTCCGCGTTCAGTTGGATGTGGTGGTGTGACGTGTACCGACAGTCGCAGAAGCGGGAGCGGCAGCAGTTGCCGCCGGAGCGGACGACGTCCCGCCCTGATCAACCGGCGGATTCCCCATCGCCTGAAACAACGCCGCCGTATCCGTCAGCCGCGCGCTCATATAGCGGATCTCATCGAGCTGCGCGTTGCGCCATTGCTGCTCGCTCGAACGCGTCGCCGCGACCGGCAGCGCGCCGAGCCGATAGCGCGCCGACGTGTCGTTGAACACGCCTTGTGCCGAACGTGCGGCGACGTTCGCCGCATCGAGCGACTGCGCGTCGTGCTCGAGCGAGGCGAGCGTGTCGGCGACGTTCTGGAACGCGGCCAGCACGGTCTGCTTGTACTGCGACACGCTCGCCTCATACGTGTGCTGCGCCGCGCGGCGCTGCGCGACGAGCGCGCCGCCATGAAACAGCGGTTGCGACAGCGACGCGCCGATGCTCCAGATGGCCCCCGCACCCGACATCGCGACCGGCCAGCTAAAGCCGCCTTGTCCCATCGATGCCGACAGCGAGAGGCTCGGAAACATCTGCGCGGTCGCGACGCCGACATCCGTCGCCGCGGCCTTCAGCGCAGCATCGGCGGCCTCGATGTCAGGCCGGGTGCGCAGCAGCTCCGACGGCACGACGACCGGCACCTGCTCGGGCACATGCAGCTGCGCGAGATCGAGGTCGTCCGGCGCGGCATCGGGTGTGCGGCCGAGCAGCACCGCGAGCGCGTGACGGGTAGTAAGCCACTGTTGCTTGAGCGCCGGGAGACTCGCCGACACGCTCGCCGCGCTTTGCTGCGCGTTCAGCAGATCGGCATGCGATACCGCGCCGAGCGCGAAGCGCCGCCCGGTATCGCGCGCCTGTTCGTTGGCGAGGCTCACGAGCCGCTCGCTCGTATCGATCTGAGCATGCAGCGCGGCGCTCGTGATCGTCGCGGTCACGATGTTGGCGGCGAGCGCGCGCCGCGCCGCCTCGAGCTGATAGACCTGCACGTTGACGCGCGCGGCGAGTGCCGCGTTCGCGAGACGCGCGGAGCCGAACAGATCGAACGTGTAGTGCGCCTGCACCTGGCCGACGAACACGTTGTACAGGAACGTGTTCGTTCCGATCTCGGGGATCGCGAGCGCGCGGTTGCGGGTCGCCTGGCCGCCGGCGTCGATGGTCGGCAGCAGCGAGCTACCCACCTGCGCGCGCAATTGCTCGCGCGCGGCGGCGAGACTGCGGTCGGTCGCGGCGAGCGTCGGACTGTTGCGCAAGCCTTCGTCGACGAGCGCGTTCAGCGCATCCGAGCGGTACAGCTTCCACCATTCGGGCACCGGTTGCGCGCCGGTCACGAAGTGCTGCGTGACACCCTGCGCGGGCACGGTTTGCGTCGGCAGCGCTTCGGCGCCATAGTGCGCGGGCTGCGGCATCGCGGGCGCGTCGCCGTTCGGTCCGAACGAGCAGGCGCCGAGCATGCCGATGAGGCTCGCGATGCTCGTGCCAATCGCGGTACGGGCCAGCGCGTCGAAGCGCGCGCGGCGGTGGCGGGATAGGGCGGGAATAGCCATGCTCGTGCTCATGCTCAGTTACCCGTGTGCGTGGCGCCCGAACCAGATGGCGCGTGCGGCTCGCGCTCGTCGCTGCGCACCCGGAACGATGCGGCGTACAGCGCGGGCAGATAGAACAGCGTGAGGATCGTCGCGCTCGTGATGCCGCCCATCAGGGCGGTCGCCATCGGCCCGAAGAAGTTCGAGCGCAACAGCGGGATCAGCGCGAGCACGGCGGCCGCGGCGGTCAGCGTGATCGGCCGGAACCGCCGCACGGTCGCGCCGACGATCGCATCGAAACGCTTGTGCCCCGCCGCGATGTCCTGCTCGATCTGATCGACGAGAATCACCGAGTTGCGCATGATGATGCCGAACATCGCGATCACGCCGAGCATCGCGACGAAGCCGAACGGCTGGCCGAACAGAAGCAAGGTGAGCACGACGCCGATCAGGCCGAGCGGCGCGGTCAGCACGACCATCAGCACGCGCGCGAAGCTTTGCAGCTGGATCATCAGCAGCGTGAGCACCGCGATCACCATGATCGGAATCTGCGCGTTGATCGAGGTTTGACCTTTCGCGCTTTCCTCGACGGAGCCGCCGATCTCGATCCGGTAGCCGACCGGCAGCGTCGCGCGGATCGGCGCGAGCGCGCGATCCACCGCGTGCGTGACGTCGATGCCTTGCGCGCCGGCCGACACGTCGGACTGCACGGTGATGGTCGGCTGACGATCGCGTTCCCAGATCACGCCGTATTCGAGGTCGTTGCGCAGATGCCCCAGCGTGCCGAGCGGCACCGGGCCGTTCGGCGTCGGCATCGCGAGCGCGGTCAACTTCGACGGGTCGACGCGTTCGGCGCGCGGCGCGCGCAGATCGACGCTGATCAGCTTGTCGCGCTCGCGATACTGCGTGACCGTGTAGCCGGACAGCGTCATCGCGAGGAAGCTGGAAACGTCTTCGGAAGTCACGCCGAGCTCGCGCGCGCGTTTCTGGTCGATCTCGAAGCGCACCGAGCGCTCGGCGGGTTCGTCCCAGTCGAACTGCACGTTGCGCGTGCCGCGATTGGCGCGCATGGTCGCGGCGACGCGTTCGGCGATCGAGCGCACGGTCGCGATGTCGTCGCCGCTCACGCGAAACTGCACCGGATAGCCGACCGGCGGCCCGTTCTCGAGGCGCGACAGGCGCGTGCGGATCGCCGGAAAGTTGTTGAGCAATTCCGGTTCGAGCCATTGCGCGAGCTTCTCGCGGTCCTTGACCGACTTCGCGGTGATCACGAACTGCGCGAAGTTCGGCTGCTGCAATTGCTGATCGAGCGGCAGATAGAAACGCGGCGCGCCGGTGCCGACGAAGCTGACCGTGTGATCGATCTCGGGGCGTCCCTGAAGCGCTTGTTCGACGCGTTTGGCCTGGCGCAACGTGGCATCGAACGACGCGCCTTCGGGCAGCCGCACATCGACCAGCAACTCCGGCCGGTCCGAGCTCGGGAAGAACTGCTGCGGCACGAGCGAGAAGCCGGCCATCGCGAGCCCGAACAGCAGCACCGTGATCGCGAGCACGACGAAACGCCGCTCGACGCACCAGCCGATCCAGCCGCGCAAGCGCGCATAAAAGCGCGTGTCGTAGATGTCGTGCTCGTGGTCGTCGGGCTCGTGCGCATGGCGCTTGCGCTCCGGCAGCATGTGATAGCCGAGCAGCGGAATCAGCACGACCGCCGCGAGCCACGACGCGATTAGCGCGATCGCCGACACCTCGAAAATAGAGCGCGTGTACTCGCCGGTGCTCGATTTCGCGAGCGCGATAGGCAGGAAGCCCGACACGGTCACGAGCGTGCCGGTCAACATCGGAAACGCGGTGCTGGTGTACGCGAAGGCCGCGGCGCGCGCGCGGTTCCAGCCTTGCTCGAGCTTCACCGACATCATTTCGACCGCGATGATCGCATCGTCGACGAGCAGGCCGAGCGCGAGCACGAGTGTGCCGAGCGATACCTTGTGCAGGCCGATATCGAACAGGTACATGCACAGCGCAGTGACCGCGAGCACGACCGGAATCGAGATCACGACAACCATGCCGGTGCGCACGCCGAGCGACACCAGGCTTACGACCAGCACGATCCCGACCGCTTCGGCGACTGCTTCGAGGAAGTCGTTGACCGAGCGCGCGACCGCATGCGGCATGCTCGATACTTCGACGAGCTTCAATCCGACGGGCAGCGCGGCGCGCAATTGGGTCATCTGCTGATCGAGCGCCTTTCCCAGGCGGATCACGTCGCCGCCCGGCTGCATCGTCACGCCGATGCCGAGCACGGGTTTGCCGCCGAAGCGCATCTGCGTGACGACCGGGTCGTCGTAACCGCGCCTGATCGTCGCGATGTCGCCGAGACGGAAGGTGCGGTTGTTGATGCGGATCAGCATGTCGGCGAGTGCATTGACATCGTTGAACTGGCCGCTCGGACGCACGAACACGCGGTCGTCGGTGGTGCTCAGCGTACCGGCGGGCGCGATCGTGTTCTGCGCGTTGATCGCCTGTCCGAGCTGTTGTGGCGTGATGCCGAGACGCGTCAACTGGGTGTTCGCGATCTCGATGTAGATGTGCTGATCGGGATCGCCGAAATAATCGACCTTGCCGACGCCCGGCACGCGCAGCAGCACCGAGCGTAGCTGGTCCGCGTAATCGTGCAGTTGCGCGGCGGAAAAGCCGTCGCCTTCGAGCGTGTAGATGTTGGTGTAGACGTCGCCGAATTCGTCGTTGAAGAACGGCCCCTGGATGCCCGGCGGCAAAGTCGCTGCGATGTCGCCGACTTTCTTGCGCACCTGGTACCAGGTCTCGGGCACCTGGCGCACCGGCGCCGAATCCTTCATGGTGAAGAAGATCAGCGATTCCCCGGGGCGCGAGTAGCTGCGCACGAAATCGATGTACGGCGTCTCCTGCAACTTGCGGCCGATGCGATCGGTCAGCTGCTCCTGCACCTGGCGCGCGGTGGCGCCAGGCCAGTACGTGCGGATCACCATCACGCGGAACGTGAAGGGCGGGTCTTCCGACTGCGCGAGACGCGAGTACGCGAGGATGCCGAACGCAGTGGCGAGCGCGATCAGGAATACGACCAGCGCCTGATGACGCAGCGCCCACGCTGACAGATTGAAGCGTCCTTCTTCGTGCGACGTGCTCATGAAGCGAAGTCCTCGGGATGCAGCGGCGCGATCGCGCGGACTTTTTCGCCCGCGCTCACGGTGTGCACGCCTTGCAGCACGACGCTTTCGCCATCTTTCAGGCCATCGCTGACGACGAAGGTGCGCTCGTCGTAGCGCGTGACGCTCACGCGACGCAGTTCGAGCGTGTTGTCCGCGGCGCGCACGACCCACACGGCCGGCTCGCGTCCCTCGTGAAACAGCGCGGTGACCGGCAGCGTGAACACGCCGTGCCGCGCGGCCCCCGCGGCGAGCGGCACGGCCGGCGTGACGTCGGCGGTCATGCCCAGGCGCACGTCGGCGCCGGCATCGAGCAGCGTCAGACGCGCGCGCCACGTGCGGCTTTGCGGATCGGCTGCCGGCGACAGCTCGCGCACGCGCGCACTCAGCTTGCGGCCAGGCAGCGCAGCGAGCGTGACGCTCGCGTGCTGGCCGACGGCGAAGGCCGCAAGCGCGCTTTCGGGCACGTCGCATAGCACGTCGACATCGCCGCTCCACGCGAGGTTGTAGACGGCCTGACCCGCCGACACGTTCTGGCCCGTGTCCGCCTGTTCAGCCGTGATGACGCCCGCATGACCGGCGACGAGCGTCGTGTATTGCAGCTGGTTCTTCGCGAGTGCCGCCTGCTGCTGCGCCTGATCGCGCTGCGCGAGCGCGGATGCGTAGGCGTTGGTGGTCTGTTCGAGCTGTGCCGGCGCGATCAGGTTTTCTTTGGCCTGCGCCTTGTCGCGCTCGAGCTGCTGCTGCGCATAGACGAGGTTGTGCTGCGCGGCGTCGAGTTGCGCCTGCGTGCTCGCTGCGTTCTTCTGTGCATCGGCCGGGTCGAGCAAGGCGACGACCTCACCGCTCTTCACCGTGTCGCCGAGCCGCACCCGGCGCTCGATGATCTTGCCGGCGACGCGAAACGACAGCGGCGTGGAATAGCGCGCCTGCACTTCGCCGGGGAGCGACGCCGCCTGCAGCGCGTGGCCGTCCGCATGGACCGCAAGGGCGACCACCGGGCGCGGCGGGGGCGCCGCGGCTTCCTTCTTCGAGCAGGCCGCGAGCGCGACAACCGCCGCCAGCGCGAGCGCGCAGGTTTGCCGGGAGATGCCGCGATGAAGGAATGGGGGAGACTGCTGGCGCATCGCTGACGATGCGGGAGAACCGGGACGCTTCACAATTACCCCAACTGGAGACAGCGAACGAACTCGGCAAGCCGCGCGGCCCGCCAGCGAAGACCCGCACGCCGCGTCATGCTATTGGCATACAGGTATGGCTTTGAATGACGAGATGCATTCTAATACACTCATGTATCTGAATGTGGACGTGAATTTGAATTCTTTTCGGTGCTAGACTGGCGCGCATGAAACGGCAAAGACTGACCAGAGAGCAGAGCAAGGACCAGACGCGGGAGCGTCTGCTCGATGCCGCGCAGGCAACTTTCATGAAGAAGGGCTTCGTCGCGGCGAGTGTCGAAGACATCGCGGCGGCGGCCGGCTATACGCGTGGCGCGTTCTATTCGAATTTCCGCAGCAAGAGCGAGCTGTTTCTGGAACTATTGCGGCGCGATCACGAAGCGATGCAGGCGGACCTGCAGGCGATCTTCGAGAGCGCGGCATCGCGCGAGGAGATGGAGGCGCGCGTGCTGCGCTACTACAGCTCGCTGCATCGCGAGAACAAGTGCTTTCTGCTGTGGGTCGAAGCGAAGTTGCTCGCGGTGCGCGACGGGCGCTTCCGGCTGCGCTTCAACGCATTCATGCACGAGAAACTCGAGCAATTGAGCGCCTATGTGCGCGAGTTCTCGGAGCGCGTCGGCACGCCGATGTCGATGCCGCCCGAGCAACTCGCGATCGGCCTGATGGGCCTGTGCGACGGCGTGCAGTTCTTCCACACGGTCGATCCGCAGAATGTGCCGGCGGAGATGGCCGAGACGGTGCTGGCGGGGTTTTTCTCGCGCGTGGTGTTCGGGCGCGATGCGTGAGATTGGGCGTCAAGCCCGTTGGATGCGCAAATTCTCAAATGCGCGAGCGCGCGAGCCGGGCGGATCGCGCGTCAGATACGGCAAAAACGGGAAAACTCAGTCGGTCGGCAGCTGCGCACAGGCGTCGGCGACGGGCGCCGCACACGCGAACGCGTATTGCCCGCTGGCGCTGAGGATCTTTTCCCCGGCGTGCAGAGCTACCTTGATATCGGGGCAGCGCTCGTAGCCGATATAGGCCGAACTTGCGGCGGCCGACCAGCAAACCAGCGAAAAGGCGATTTTTTCCAGCAAGTCAAAACGATGTGGCATGGCGGGTGTAACGGAGATTTCCTGTGGCCGCCATCTTACCAGTGGGCTAGGGTTTATACCTAGTCATAATCCACAATAGACGTCGCAATAGTGGCGCGATCGCTGCGCCGCGCCGAATCTGACCGGAATGCCATGTCCGGGTCAGGGTTGGGACATGTCCGATAGCTAGAATCGGTTGCGTTGGGCAAACCCGCGCGCGTCCATGCGGCGCGGGTCGACACAGGCGGCAAGGGTTGCGCCGGCCCGGCTTTACCGAGGCAGGAGTCGTCCCATGAATCAACTGCAGTCGATGCGCGTGTTCGTCAAGGTGGCGGACCTCGGCAGTTTCGTCGGCGCGGCAGGCGCGCTGGATCTGTCCACCGCGGTCGTCACTCGGCACGTCGCGGATCTCGAAGCGCGGCTGGGCACGCGACTACTGAACCGCACGACGCGCCGTCTATCGCTGACCGAATCCGGGGCGACCTATCTGGAGCGCGTGCGCCACATCCTCGCCGATCTCGAAGGCGTCGAGCAGATGGTGGTGGCGCGCAATCACGAGCCGGTGGGCACGCTGCGTATCGTCGCGCCGGTCGTGTTCGGGCTGCACAGCCTCGCGCCGGTCGTGCAGTCATACGCGGCGCGCTATCCGGACGTCATGCCCGACGTCACGCTCGCCGACCGCCACGTCGATCTCGTCGAAGAGGGCTTCGACGTCGGCATCCTGGTGGCGCGGCACATGCGCAGCGCGAGCATCGTGACCCGGCGGCTGACGACCGGCTACATGACGGTCTGCGCGACACCCGCCTATCTGGCGCAACACGGCACGCCGACGCGCCCCGAGGATCTACTCAGGCATTCGTGCCTAAGCCGGCCGACCGAGCAGAGCGGCGGCGAGGAGCGGGTGTTCAAGGGTCCGGACCGGGAAGTGCGGGTGCGGCCGACCAACGCGATCGCGGCGAACAACGCCGAGATGCTGCGGCAGTTCGCACTGCTGGGCATGGGCGTGGCGATCCTGCCGAGCTATCTGATCGGGCGGGATCTGACCGCGGGGCGGCTGGTGCGTCTGCTCGACGCGTACAGTCTGCCGCCCATCGAAATCACGATTGCCTATCCGAGCCGGCTGCATCTGCCGGCGAAGGTGCGGACGTTCATCGACCACCTGGTCGAGCATTTCCAGCCGGGAAGCGCGCCGGCGCCGACTTCCCGTGGCGCGGTGCAGGTGCGGGCGGTGGCGCGGGTAAGCGGGTCCGGCGATCCGACTGCGCGCGAGATCGCCCGTGACGCGCTCGAAAGCGGCGGCACGACGCGCCGTGTGATACGGGTGCCGCGCACCCGCATCGCGGCGTCGTCGCAGTTCTGATCAGTGGGGTGACGCGCGTCGGATTGCGGGTTTAGATCCCTAAGCCCGGGCCATAATTGCCGCCGATCAAGCGCGTGACCGATTCGATGTCGACGTAATCCTGCTCCGGCATGCCATCGAGCATCGCCAGTACCTCGTTGCTCGCGCCGGCTTCGCGCGCCGCGTCGACGAGCGCATCCTTGTTGGTGGGGAATTTGACTTCCGCGAGAAGATCGGCAATCTGCAGATCGATCGATTCGCCGGGAATGTCCGAGGCCGTCATGCGCATGCTCCTGTCGTGCTGGTGTGGGTCAGGTTGCGATTGGCGCAGCGACAAGCCAGCGCCGCGCCGCGATGAGTTGCTCACAGTCTCACGCAGTCCGGCGCTCATCGCCGGGTCATCGTCACGACAGCCCGTCACGACAGCCGGCGCGAATTCGGACGGCGCGCCATCGCAGCCACGCCATGACTCGCCGTTGCAGCCGCCCTCAGGTGGTCAGATGCTCGTGCTGCCCGGTCAGGCTGCGCTCCAGATGGCGGGACTTCGGCAGCGCAATGTGGTCCCATTGCTGCGGACGGCTGGCGTCGATGCTGGAGACGTCCGGGGCCGGCGGCGCGACCGGCGCGGCGTTCGCGCGTTGGGCAAGCGTGGTGGAATCCGTGCTGTCCGACCCGGTATGGACCGGCGCGGCAAAGCACGAGGCTGACAGCGTCACCATGGTTAACAGTGTCGAGGTTTTCATCGCCCGACCTCCTAAAGCTCATGCGGCGCTGACAATCGAGCAAACCCTGTGCCGTCCCGCGTCGAAAGGACGGTGCAAGCCGACGATGGCGTGGCGCTGCGCGGCTCACGCCCTTTAGCATCTTAGATGGCAAATACTGCAAAGCACGCACATTTGCGACAAAACCGTATTGTTGATTCCACGATCGCACGAACGGGCCTGCGCGTCCGGTCATGCGCTAGCGCAGCACCTCGAAGCGCGTCCAGGGCCACGACGGCCGGTCGCGCATATAGCCGTTCAGCCAGTTCCACTGCGGATGCCGCTTCATGAACGCCTGCGCGTCGAACGGCCGGCCGCACGGATGGCCCCAGCGCGCGGTGAACGCCATCTCGCGCGCCATGTCGCTATCGACCACTTTGCCGTCGTTCGCGCCCCACGGATTGAACGGGCCGTGATCGGTGCCGCCAAAG
The DNA here is from genome assembly GCF_001865575.2 of Paraburkholderia sprentiae WSM5005. Classification (NCBI taxonomy): domain Bacteria; kingdom Pseudomonadati; phylum Pseudomonadota; class Betaproteobacteria; order Burkholderiales; family Burkholderiaceae; genus Paraburkholderia; species Paraburkholderia sprentiae. Next base: position 1,941,839 of record NZ_CP017561.2, on the reverse strand, counting down.
CGCGCGTCGTCGAGCTCCAGATGCCCACAGATCGTGCGCGAGCACGGGTTGTCGTTGCGATCGAGATAGACGTCGTGATGATCGGCGATCATCTGCTTCGCGAGTTCGACGTCGATGCTGCCGCGATGCATGTCCTCGAGCTGCATGAAGCGCAGACGCCGCGCGCCGTTCTTGCGCACGTCGGTATAGTCCTCGCCTTCGCCGATGCATTCCTGGTTGCGGATCTTCAGGTCCGTCGCGGTGTTGTAGCCGCTGTAGAAACCGTCCTTCGTGGTCTCGAAGCCCGCATAGTGCAGCCCGAGTTCGTAGCGCGCGATCTCGCCGGTCTTCGTGTCGCCGAGCAGCCAGCTGTTCGCGTAGCCGCCGTTGTTCGCGAGCGAGAACATGTCGCACCATTCCTTGATGCTGTTCGCATACTGCGACGCGCGCCGCGAGCGATAGAACTCGGGCGCACCGGCCGCGTTGTAGCCCGCGAAGTTCGAGATCGTCGTTTCGGTGACCATCAGGCCGGCCGCCGTAACCCAGAAGTCGGTCAGGCTCGAAATGCAGCCCGGCAGGCCCTGCATCAGGATGCGGTTGCCGCGATCGGGCACGATGTCGAATACCACGTTGAACGCGTCGCCGGCCGCGTAGCGGTCCCACGAGTTGTGCGCCATCACGATGCGGCCGTCGCGCGTCGCATTGCCGGTGGCGATGAACGCACTGCAGTGGTGACCGCGCCGGCCGCGCCACAGCTTCGCGCCCAACTGCGGCCGCTGCTGCGCCGCGTGTGTCGGCCACCAGCTTTGCAGCAGATCCATGTAGCCGTTCCACGCGAGCACTTCGGCGAACGGCAGCTTCGCGCCGTCGGCGATCCCCTGGATTTCGTCGGCGAATTCGGTGTCGAGCTTGCTCGCGAACTGGCTCGTCGCGGCGTTGACGAAGGTGTCGAACTCCTCGCCCGTGTCCCATTTGGCGAGGTAGCGCGCGGTGCGGATCGCGTTTCTGATTTCGTCGGCGAGCAACTGGCCGTGCTGCTCGCCGCGATCGTACGGCTCGCCTTCGATATGCACGAAAATCCAACCGGCTTGATCGCGGCGTACGGCTTCCGGGGACGGTTCGCTCATCTTCGCTCCGATGATGCGGCAGGCGCTGTCGCTGCACCCCTGCTGGGCTCACGCGTGCCGGCCGCAACCGCGGCCGGCGGTGTGTTCATTGTAGAAAATCTGCGGCGCTTTGCATCGCGCCGCGCGAAAAGAGGGTGGCCGCGGAGCTTGGGCGAAGGCGCTAGCGCGACGGATTCATACGGAAGTACGCATCCAGTAGCGAGGTCTTGTAGACGACGCCGGCGAGCTTCGGATGCGCGGTGCTTTCGATCACGGGCAACCGCTCGCCCTGAAACGCCAGGAAGTGCTGCAACGCGACGGCGAGCGACATGTCCGGCGTCAGCACGTCGAAATGCGGCTGTAGATAATCGGCGGCGGTCTTCATCGACGTGTCGCGGCGCTCGAGCAGATCGGACGTGATGTCCTTCAGCGCAACCACGCCGAGAAACGCGCCGGAGTCGTTCGCGACGTACAGATACTTGACCGGATATTCGAGGAACACGCGCGTCATGTCGTGCACCGTCGCGTTCGGCCGCACCACGGTCTGCGCGGGACGGATCAGTTCGCGCATTTGTGTGGCGCGCAAACGCGAGCGCTCCTGCTCCTCGCGATTGCGGCGCAGCGTGATCTCGTACATCGAAGTCTTGCCGATCGCGCGGGCGATGAAATACGCGACTACGCACGACAGCATCAGTGGCAGCACGACCTGATAGCTCAACGTCATCTCGAAGATCATCAGGATCGCCATCAGCGGCGCCTGGGTCGCGCCCGCGAGGAACGCGCCCATGCCGACCATCGCATACGCGTAGGCGGCCGAGGTCGCATGCGGCCACAATGCGTGCATGCCCTGGCCGAACAGCGAGCCGACCGCCGCGCCGACGAACAGCGTCGGCGTAAACACGCCGCCCACCGCGCCGGAGCCGGCCGTCGCCGCGGTCGCCGCGAGCTTGCAGACGAGCACGAGCACGAGCGCGGACCACGTCCACGGCGAATGCAGGATCGAGTTCACGACGCTGTAGCCGTTGCCCCACACCTCGGGCTCCGCGACCGAAATGATGCCGACCACGAGACCGCCGAGCGCGAGCCGCACAGGCAGCGCCACCGGCAGTTTGCGAAATGCCGCCTTCGATGCATCGAGCAGCCGCAGGAACTGCGGCGCGGCCGCGCCGCACAGCGCGCCGAGCGCGACGAACAGCAGCACCTCGGGACCGGTCACGGTCGGAAACTCCGGCATCTCGTAGGGCGGCTTGTAACCGGCGAACTCGCGCATCGTGATGTTCGCGACGACCGCCGCGACCAGAACCGGCCCGAAGTTTTCCATCGCGATCGAGCCGAGCACGATCTCGGTGACGAAAAACGCGCCCGCGATCGGCGCGCTGTACGCGGAAGTGATACCGGCCGCCGCGCCGCACGCGACCAGCAGGCGCAGCCGTGGCGGATCGAAGTGGACCCAGCGGCCGATCAGCGACGACGCGAGCGCCGCGAGCTGCACCATCGGACCCTCGCGGCCGATCGAGCCGCCGCTCGCGATCGTAAACAGCGACGACACGCTGCGCCACAGGCTGAGTCGCACCGGCACGACGCCGTCCCCGATCGCAACGGCTTCCATGTAGTCGGTGTGCGGGGTGCTGTCGGCGTGACGCTGCGCGATCAGCAGAAAAATACCGGCGGCCAGACCGCCCACGGCCGGCACCCAGATGCGCATCGTCCACGGCAGGCTGCGCGCCAGTTCGACGAAGCTGCCGGAGTGGCCGGTCATCGCCAGTTGCAGCAGTTGGATGCAGTTGCGAAACGCGATGGTCGCGAACGCGCCGGCAATGCCGACCACGACCGACCAGACCAGCATCGTGTGGGCTTCGGAAAGGCGGAAAAGGCGTTGGGCGCGGGTGCGCAGTTTCAGCAGGAATGAAAGCACGTCGACGGTACGGGGCGTGAGCGAAGGTTGATAAAACCGCGGCACAACAGCAGCGCGCCCGCCTCGAATGGCGGGCGCGCGGCGGCGAGCGGGCGGGGGCGGGTGAGGCGGATCAAGTCGCCGCCCGGTCGAGTTCCGGATAGTGCCGGAAGATGCCGCTTTCGTTATGCGCGATGCGCCGGTCCGAGTCCAGATACGCGGCGATGTTCGGTCTCGCGATCACCCTGTCGTGCAGCGCGGCGAGCCGCGGATAATGCTCACCGAAGCGCTTCAGCGCGCGCGGAAACGCGTACAGCAGACCGTCGATCAGCTGGAACATCGACAGGTCGACGTAGCTCAGCGTGTCGCCGACCATGAAGCTGTCGCCGGCCGGATTCTGCGCGAGTACGCGCTCGAAATACGACATGAACTTCGGAATCCGATGGTCGATGAAATCGTGCGCACGCACCTGCGCCGCGTCTTTCTGCTCCTCGTAGTAGCGGCCGCTCGCGAGCGGATGGTGGGTGTCGTGCGCTTCGGTGACGACGTCGGCGATCGTCAGCTGCAGGCCGTTCGCGACATAGCGCAGACTCTCCACCGTCGGCGCGAGGTTGAGTCGCGGGCCGAGATAGAACAGGATGTTGGCGGTCTGCGAGATCACCAGATCGCCGTCTTTCAGAAACGGTGGCGCGAACGGCGGATAGGGTTCGTCGGGGCTTTGCATCACCGCCATCATCGCTTCGGTGCCTTGGCCCTTCGACGGTTTACCGCGTGCGACTTCGACATAGGCGACGCCGGCTTCCTCCAGCGCGAGCCGCACGAATTCGCCGCGGCCTTGCAGGCCGTCCCAGTAGTACAGTTCCAGGCTCATCGATCGATCCTCATTCCGGTGGCCCGACGCGGACGTCGCGCACGGGCGGGTTGCGGGAGCAAAATTCGCAGCAACGAGTATGCCGTGTGATCGGCCCGGATGGTGCGCCAGAAAGCGCAAAACCCCGCGCGCGGCGGGGTGTCGGGAAAGGCGGGGAAGCCGGCGACGGCTCAGCGGAACAGGTGCTGGACGGTCGATGTGATGCCCAGTCCGCCGGCGATCAGCCACACGTACAGAATCAGGCCAGTGGTCAGCGCGCGCGGGCCCGCTTCGCGGATCTGCGAGACTCGCGTTTCGATGCCGAGCGCGGTCATGGCCATCGTCAGCGCGAAGGTGTCGACGAGGTTCAGCGTCGAGGTGGCGCTTTGCGGCAGTACGTGCAGCGAGTTGATCACGACGCAGGCGAGAAAGCCGAGCGCGAACCAGGGGATCGCCAGCTTGCGCGGCGCGGCGCCGTCCGTGCCGGCATCCTTCGCGCCGCGAGCGGCGCGGTTCACCCACAGGCCCACGACCAGCAATACCGGCACGAGCAGCATCACGCGGGTCATCTTGACGATCGTCGCGATATGCGTCGCTTCCGGGCTCACGTTGCTCGCCGCGCCGACCACCTGCGCGACCTCGTGGATCGTGCCGCCGAAGAACAGGCCGGCGCCGACCGTATCGAGGTGCAGCCAGCCGGCCCTGAACAACACCGGGTACAGGAACATCGACAGCGTGCCGAACAGCACGACGCTGCCAACCGCCATCGCGCTCTTGTGCGGCTTCGATTGCAGCGTCGACTCGAACGCGAGCACCGCGGCTGCGCCGCAGATCGCGCTGCCGGCCGCCGTCAGCAGCGCGGTGTCGCGATCGAGCTTCATGATTTTCATGCCGGCCCAGGTGCCGATCACGAGCGTGCTGACCACGATCAGCACCGATTGCGCGAGACCGGGCAGCCCGACCTGCGCGATTTCCTGCAAGCTCACGCGCAAGCCGAAGAACGCGACCGCAATACGCAGCAGCTTGCGCGCCGAGAAGTTGACCCCGGCCGCCCAGCTGGCCGGCATGCCGTCGCGCAGTGCGTTGCCGTAGATCGCACCGGCGACGATGCCGACGATCAGCGGACTCAGGCCGAGACCCGCAATCGCCGGAATCGCCGCGATGCGCGTGACGGCGGCCGCGAATAGCGCAACGAACAGTACGCCGTTGAGCTGGCCACGGGTGGACAGCGCGGGGGAGGCGGCGGGAAGCGGAACGGTGGGCGTGGACATGGTCGGGTGCCTGACTTCGAAAGGACTGCATGAGACTGCGGGAGCGGCAACGGGACTAATCCTAAATTAGATATAACGATATGAAAAATCATCATTTAGAATGTGAAATATCGGATGAACTGATACTTAATTGAGATGACCCCGGACCAACTTATAACGTTCGCCACCGTCGCCGAACATCGCAACATCAGCCGGGCGGCGGTGGCGCTGCATCTGTCGCAGCCGGCGGTGTCCGGGCAGCTCAGGCAGCTGCAGGACGAGTTCGGCGAGCCGCTGTATCAGCGTGATGGCCGCGGCGTGCGGCTGACGCCCGCCGGCGAGCAGCTCGCCAGCTATGCGGCGCGGCTGCGCGACACCTGGCGGCAGGCCCATGCCTATCGCGACGCGCTGCGCGGTCTCGAGCAGGGCACCTTGCGGATCGGCGCGAGTACGACACCGGCCAGCTACCTGCTGCCGTACCTGATCGCCGAATTCCATCGCCGCTACCCGGACGTGAGCGTGCATACCGCCAACGGCAACACGGCCGAGATCGTCGGCGCGCTCGGTTCGGTGGATATCGCGATGATCGAGGGCCCAGCCGGCAACGATCTGCCGCCGGACACGCTCGTGCACGCTTGGCGCGAGGACGAGATCGTCGCGATCATGCCGCGTGCGCATCCGCTCGCGCAGGCCGACAGCGGCGGGCGCATCGAGCTGGCCGCGTTCGGCGGGTATCCGCTGGTGCTGCGCGAGGAAGGCTCGGGCGTGCGACAGACGGTCGAGCGCGAGTTCGCCCGCGCGGGCGTGCCGATGCGTGTCGCGCTCGAGATCGCCGGGGTTGAAGGGGTGAAAGAGGCGGTGCGGGCCGGCATGGGCGTCGGCTTCGTGTCGGCGATGTCGATGCGCCACGAGGACGGTGCGCTGCAGCTGATGTCGCTCAGGCCGCAGCCGCTGACGCGGCGGCTGTCGATTCTGGTGCCGCATGCGAGCGCACCGTCTCGGGTGGTCGAGCAGTTTCTGGCGATGTGCGTCGCGGACGGGGGCGGCTGAGTCGAGCGCTCGCCGCGTGTCGCCGGGGCAACTGTGAACGTGTGCGGGCAGCCCGCGTGCCTCGCTTTATGCTCGCCGCACACCCGTCGCACTTCGGGATTTCCTCTATGGTGTGCGCGGGCGGCACCGCGCATCATTTGCACATCGCAGCGCCTCGGCGCTTTTTTTCAAAGTGCGTTTGGAACCGGTTCCAAAGCGCACTCCACGAGAGAATTGAGCAAATTCGACATGGCTGATGCAGTGGAGATCGTGATCGTCGCCAGCGCGTTCGGCATGAACGCGGTACGCGTCGACGGTCACCTGAAATGGGCACGGGCGGCAAAGCGGGCCGGCGCGGCCGGGTTCGAAGTGCGCCGCGAACTGTTCGCGAGTGACGCGGACGCGCACCCGCAACCGTTGCGTGCGCTCGGCGCGGCGTTGACGGATCTAGGTCTGTGGTCGGTGTTTTCGACGCCGGCATCGTTGTACGCGGCGCACGGCCGGCTCGATACCGATGCACTGCGGATCGCGCTCGACCAGGCGTCCGCGCTCGGCGCGCGCTTCGTCAAGCTGCAACTCGGTGGCTTCGCGGACGACGCTGACGGCGCGGCCATCGCCGCGCAGGTCGGCTCTGGCACCGGGAGCGGCGCGCATCCACGGGTCGTCGTCGAAAACGGGCAACTGGCGCAGGGAGGCTCGCCCGAGCAGTTCGTCGGGCTGTTCGACGCGCTCGCGCGCGAAGGCCACGCGGGCGCGCTCGGCATGACTTTCGATACCGGCAACTGGGCATGGGTCGACGTCGCGCCGCTCGACATCGCGCCGCAGCTCGCACCGCATGTCGAGTACATCCACTGCAAGACCATCGCGGGCGAGGGCGCGCGGCGCTTCGCGAGCGCGCCGGCCGACGATGACGCGTCATTCCGCGCGCTCCTCGAGCGCCTGCCGCGCGATGTACCGCGCGGCATCGAGTTTCCGTTCGACCCGAGCCGGATCGACGCGGATGCCGCGCGTTATGTGAACTGGCTCGCACGAGTGTAGGCGCGCGACGCGGCATGACGAATCACCCGCATCGGAAGCACCACCAGGAGCACAGCATGACCCACCCGGACCCCATCCTCGATGTGATCACCTACGGCGAAGCGATGGCGATGTTCGTCGCCGCCGAAACCGGCCCACTCGCGAGCGTCGGGCGATTCACGAAGCGCATCGCCGGCGCGGATCTGAACGTCGCGATCGGCTTGTCCCGGCTCGGCTTCAGCGTGGGCTGGATGAGCCGTGTCGGTGACGATTCATTCGGCCAGTACGTGCGCGATACGCTGACCAAAGAGGGCATCGATCAGCGCTGCGTGAGCACGGACGCACGCTATCCGACCGGCTTTCAGCTGAAATCGAAGAACGACGACGGCAGCGATCCGGCGGTCGAATACTTCCGCAAGGGCTCGGCGGCGAGCCATTTGTCAGTCGACGACTACGTCGCCGATTACGTGCTGAGCGCGCGTCATTTGCATCTGACCGGCGTCGCCCCGGCGATCTCGGCGAGTTCGCGCGAACTCGCGTTCCACCTGGCCCGCGAAATGCGTGGAGCAGGCAGGACGATTTCGTTCGACCCGAACCTGCGTCCGACGCTGTGGCCGTCGCGCGCGGCGATGGTCGAAGGCTTGAACGCGCTCGCCGCGCTCGCCGACTGGGTGCTGCCAGGGATCGGCGAGGGCGAGATTCTGACCGGCTACTCGCAGCCGGAGGACATTGCGACGTTCTACCTCGAGCGCGGCGCGCGCGGTGTGATCGTCAAGCTCGGCGCGCAGGGCGCGTATTACCGCACCGCGACCGATGCCGCGACGATCACCGGCCGGCCGGTCGCGAACGTCGTCGATACGGTCGGCGCGGGCGATGGTTTCGCGGTCGGCGTGATCAGCGCGCTGCTCGAAGGCCGCACGCTCGCGCGGGCGGTCGCACGCGGCAACCGCATCGGTGCGCTCGCGATCCAGGTGATCGGCGATTCGGAAGGTTTGCCGAGCCGCGCCGAACTTGACGCGCTGGAACTCGCCGAGGTGTCAGGCATCGCAAGCGCGGCCTGACGCGGCTCGGACTGCATCGACAACGAGAGCGCGCTCAGCGCGCCCAGTTTTTTTCATCATTGATTCGGGACCACGCCGTCCAAGGAGACTTCCATGACCTCATCGCTTGCGATTCGCCGCTGGTGGACGATCATGCCGATCGTGTTCATCACGTACAGCCTCGCGTATCTGGACCGCGCGAATTTCGGCTTCGCGTCGGCGGCCGGCATCAACCACGATCTCGGCATCAGCAAGGGGCTCGCGTCGCTGATCGGCGCGCTGTTCTTCCTCGGCTATTTCTTCTTCCAGATTCCGGGCGCGATCTACGCCGAACGTCGCAGCGTGAAGAAGCTGGTGTTCTGGAGCCTCGTTCTGTGGGGCGGCTGCGCCGCGTTGACCGGCATCGTCAGCAACATCCCGTCGCTGATCGCAATCCGCTTCCTGCTCGGCGTCGTCGAAGCCGCGGTGATGCCGGCGATGCTGATCTTCATCAGCAACTGGTTCACGAAGAGCGAGCGTTCGCGCGCGAACACGTTCCTGATCCTCGGCAATCCAGTCACGGTGCTGTGGATGTCGATCGTGTCCGGTTATCTCGTGCATTCGTTTGGCTGGCGGCAGATGTTCATCGCAGAGGGCGCGCCCGCGATCATCTGGGCGATCTGCTGGTGGTTCCTCGTGAAGGACAAGCCCGAGCAGGTGTCGTGGCTCTCGCCGCAGGAAAAGGACGCGCTAGCGCAGACGCTGCGCGCCGAGCAGGCCGCGATCAAGCCGGTGCGCAACTACAGCGAGGCGTTTCGCACGCCCGCGGTAATCAAGCTGTGCGCGCAGTATTTCTGCTGGAGCATCGGCGTGTACGGCTTCGTGCTGTGGCTGCCGTCGATCCTGAAGAACGGCTCGTCGATCGGCATGGTGGAAACCGGCTGGCTGTCGGCGCTGCCGTATCTGGCCGCGACGATCGCGATGCTTGCAGCTTCGTGGGCATCGGATAAACTCAACCGCCGCAAGGTGTTCGTGTGGCCGTTCCTGCTGATCGGCGCAATCGCGTTCGCGGTGTCGTACGGCCTGGGCTCCGCCCATTTCTGGGTCTCGTATGCGCTACTGGTGATCGCGGGCGCCGCCATGTACGCGCCGTACGGGCCGTTCTTCGCAATCGTGCCGGAGCTGTTGCCGAAGAACGTCGCGGGCGGCGCGATGGCGCTGATCAACAGCATGGGCGCGCTCGGTTCGTTCGTCGGCTCGTACGTGGTCGGCTATCTGAACGGCGCGACCGGATCGCCCGCGGCATCGTATGCATTCATGAGCGTGGCGCTCGTCGCCGCGGTGCTCCTGACGCTTGCCGTCAAGCCGGCCAGCGCCGAAAGAAGTGAACCCGCTCGTCCCACCGTCGCAAGGAAAATTAGCTGATGAAGAAGATCGTCGCCTGGAAGTCGCTGCCCGAGGATGTGCTCGGCTATCTGCAACAGCATGCGCAGGTCGTGCAGGTCGATCCGTCACGGCATGATCCGTTCGTCGCCGCGCTGCGCGATGCCGACGGCGGCATCGGCGCGAGCGTGAAGATCACGCCGGCGATGCTCGAGGGCGCGAGCCGGCTGAAGGCGCTGTCGACGATCTCGGTCGGCTACGACCAGTTCGACGTCGACGACCTCACGCGCCGCGGCATCGTGCTCGCGCACACGCCGGACGTGCTGACCGAATCGACCGCCGATACGGTGTTCTCGCTGATCCTAGCGTGCGCGCGGCGCGTCGTCGAACTGGCCGACTGGGTCAGGGCGGGGCAATGGCGCACCAGCATCGGGCCCGCGCAGTTCGGGCTCGACGTGCAGGGCAAGACGATCGGCATCGTCGGCTTGGGGCGGATCGGCGGTGCGGTCGCGCGGCGTGCGGCGCTCGGCTTCAACATGAACGTGCTCTATACGAACCGCAGCGCGAACCGCCAAGCGGAACAGGCGTATGGCGCACGGCGCGTCGAGCTGGCCGAATTGCTCGCGCAGTCCGACTTCGTGTGTCTGCAGGTACCGCTCACGCCAGAGACGCGGCATCTGATCGGCGCGGCCGAATTGCGCTCGATGAAGAAGAGCGCGATCCTGATCAACGCGTCGCGCGGCGCGACCGTCGACGAAGCCGCGCTGATCGAGGCCTTGCGCAACGGCACGATTCATGGCGCGGGCCTCGACGTGTTCAACACCGAACCGTTGCCGGCGGACTCGCCGTTGCTCTCGATGCCGAACGTGGTCGCGCTGCCGCATATCGGCTCGGCGACCCACGAAACGCGTCATGCGATGGCGCTCAACGCGGCCGAGAACCTGGTCGCCGCGCTCGATGGCACGTTGACGACGAACATCGTCAATCGTGACGTCCTGGCGAAGTGAATCGCGCAGCGGCGCGCAAGCTTCCGCCCTCGGACCGATACGAACGATCAGCGCATGAGCACGAGCCCGCCCAGCACGCCCCCCGGTAGTCCGCCCGCGGCGCCGCGCCGCGCGACCATCACCGATGTCGCGCGCGAAGCGGGCACCGGCAAGACCAGCATCTCGCGCTATCTGAACGGCGAGATCAGCGCGCTGTCGCCCGAGCTGCGCGCGCGCATCGAAGCTGCGATCGCACGGCTCGACTATCAGCCGAACCAGATGGCGCGCGGCCTGAAGCGCGGCCGCAACCGGCTGATCGGCATGCTGGTCGCCGACCTGACCAATCCGTACTCCGTCGAAGTGCTGCAAGGCGTCGAGGCTGCGTGCCACGCGCTCGGCCTGATGCCGCTGATCTGCCACGCGGCGAACGAAATCGAGATGGAGCGGCGTTATCTGCAACTGCTGACCACGTATCGCGTGGAAGGCGTGATCGTCAACGCGCTCGGCGTGCGCGAGGAAACGTTGCGGCCGGTCGGCGACGGCGGGATTCCGGCGGTGCTGGTCGATCGGCGCGTGGAGGGGCTGATCGCCGACATGGTCGGTCTCGACAATCGCGCGGCCGCCGGGCTCGGCACGCGGCATTTGCTCGAACGTGGCTTCGGGCACATCTGGTTCGTCGTGCAGCCGTTCGAGCAGGTCAGCTCGCGCCAGTTGCGCGTCGAAGCGTTCGATCGCGCGATGCGCGACGCTGGTCGCGCGCGCGGTCGTACGCTGGTGCTCGATCTCGCCGAGGCGGCCGCGCTCGAGCGTGGCCTCGCCGAGCTGGATCACGCGATCGACTCGCTGACTGGGGACGTTGCTGAGCCCGCCGGCGCTTCGCCACGCGTCGCGCTGTTCGCGGCCAACGCACCGGTCGCGTTGCGTCTCGCGCTGCATCTGAACGCGCGCTACGGCGCGCACTGGCAGAGCCGCGTCGCGCTGCTTGCCATCGACGATCCGGAGTGGGCCGAACTCGCCGGCATCACGACGATCCGTCAGCCGACCTACGACATCGGCTATCGCGCGGTCGAATTCCTGCACGAGCGCATCGAAGGCGCGCACATGGGCGCGCGCGACTGCCTGCTGCCCGGCGAGTTGATCGTGCGGGCTTCGACCGCGCGCTGAGTTGCGCTCGATCTGCGATCATTCGGGGCTGCGGCGCGCAGCGGTTGCGCGCCGGGGATTGCAACGAACCCCGCAAGGATACTCATGGTCGTGCCACCGCTTACCCTCGCGAGCCTCGCACTCGCCACGCTCGTCATCGCCGCTTTACCGTTTCTGATCTATCGGCAGTTGCGCCGGCCGCTCGCGCTCAGGCCGCGCGACGCGATCGCCGGCGTCGCGGTGTTCGCGCTGTTCGCGATGGTGATCGAGCGTGGGCTGAACGACTATCTGCTGCGCGGCAACGAGGCGAGCGCGGCGTTCCTTGCGCAGCCGCTCGCGTTCGTCGTCTACGGCGCGCTGACCGCGGGCGTCTGCGAGGAAGTAGGGCGGTTCTTCGGCATGCGGCTGCTCGTGAAGCGCGCGACGGCGCGGCCGGCGCCGCGCAGAAAAGCGAACGTCGACGCGAACGCCGGCGTCGATGCACGGGCGGGCACCAGCACCGCCGCGAGCACCGCCGCCAGCGCGACTGCCGACACGCGCACCGCCGCATTGCGCGCCGACGATGGCGCCGCGCTCAGCTATGGCCTCGGCCACGGCGGTGCCGAAGCGTGGCTGGTCGGCGTGCTCGTGCAGTGCCAGTGGCTCGTGTTCGCGGTCCTCGAAAACCGCGGCCGGCTCGGCGATTATCTCGGCAATCTGCCGGCCGAAGCGGTGATGCGCGTGCATCTGATTCTCGCGAGCCTGACGCCGCAACTGGCCGGGATTTTTGCGCTGGAACGCATCGCGGCGCTGGTGTTTCAGATCGGTCTGTCGGTGCTGATGTGGCGCGGCGTGCGGGCCGGCTCGCGCGGCATCCTGCCGCTCGCCATCGTGGTGCACGCGCTGCTCGACGTGCCCGCGGCGATGACGCAGGCGCGGCTGCTGCCGCTCGCGGCGGCCGATACGATCTATGCGGTGGCGGCGTTGTTCGTCGCGGGACTGCTGATACGGATTTACCGGCGGCCGGTCGAGGCGTGAGCGAATGAGCGAATGAGCGCCGGGGTGGCCGGCGCGACGCGCCTCGCTATCCGTTCAGCGTTTCTCTAGAATGCGCCTACGTTTCAGGATCTTCTTTTCCCGGCAGCCCTCATGGAAGCTTACCAATACGACTGCGCGCACCCAGAGTTCGACGAGCTCGCGCGCGTCATCAGCGATCTGTTTCCCGAGCAGACGCAGTTCATCGAGCGTGCGGCCGACGACGGCGCACCCACGCTGACGATCCACTGGGTAGCGATGCGCTTCGGTTCGACCGCGCGGCGCATCGTGATGACGGTCGCGATCGCGCCGGCGGCGCTCGCGCGTTATCGCGCGATGCCGGTGCGGCTGCGCGGCCGCAGCTTCGCGGTGTTGCGCGCGTACGTCGAAGCGAGCCTGGGCTCGCTCGAAGAAATGTACGCGAACGGCGAGGCGGTTCCGCGTGAAGTCACGGTGGATCTCGGCGACGAGTTCGCGTGACGCACCAATGAAGCGCCCTTGAAGCAGTTTCAGTCCGCGAGCCGATAGACCTTCGCGAAACGCGCGGCCTGCACGACGCCATAGTCACCGGGCGCATATTGCATGACCCAGTCGCCGGGCGCGCCGTGCAGCACGTCGCCGCCGCTGGCCGAGCGCGCGAGCGAGAAGGCCGCGTCCATCCGGCGGGCAAGCACGACCGCCGGGCGGTTGCGATACGCGCCGGCTTCGCCGTGCGCAAGCGCCGCATCGGCGGGCAGGTACTTCGCGTCGAAGCGCTCGCGCGAGACGACCCAGCGCTCGCCGGTCGAGCCGGTGATCAGCGAATCGCCACGCACATAGCGGTTCGGGCCTTCGAGGCTCATCAACTGGCCTTCGGCGGCGGCGAATTCGACGCTTACCGTTTCGTCCTTGACGACGCGTTGGGCGTGCGGATCGTCACGCAGATCGAGATTCCTGAGTTCGGTCATGAAGCGGGCGGGAGATTAGGGGTGGGTGTTGCGGTGAGACTTGCCGCATGGCGGCGATCGTGTGCGGTGGGTCGCTAGGACGGAAAGCCGGCCCGGACGCCGCGCACCCGAATCATGCCAGATGCATGGGCCGGGCGGGGCGATTCGAATGGCGGGGAGGTGTGAGCAAGCCGTTTTTCCGGCGCTAGCGGAATCGCTGAAATCAACCGCGTCCGAACGGACCGCGCCCGCAACGCGGCAACCCGCGCCGCGGGCGACCCTTCATTACGGCTTGACGGCCGCGTCGCTCGCGGCTTCGGCCGCAGGCTTGCCGCTCATGCCCTTGCCGTGGCGGCCGCGATGATGGCCGCTCTCCGGGCCGCCATGGCGGAACGTCGCGTCGGCGAGCTTCTTTTGCTCCGGTGACAGGCTGTTATACAGCGGATCGAATGCATCGACGAGCTTCTTCATGCCATCCGCATGCGCCTGCGCGATCGTCGCGTACTGTTTCATATCGTCGAGCGCGCTCACGTTGGTTGCCGCCTTGCGCTGCTCGAACAGCTGACCCATGGTTTCGCCGTTGCTGCGCATGACGTCGGCGAATGCCTTCCATTGCGTCTCCTGCGCGGGCGTGATCTTCAGTTGCGAGTGCAGATAAGCGATGCGGTCTTCGACGTTGCGTTCATGGCCGGCCTTGGCCGCGGGGGCCGAGGCTGTGGTGTCCGGTGCCGCGGCCGGCGCGGCGGTTTGGGCGAACGCGCCGCCCATTGAAACGGCGGTAGCCAGCATAACCAGTGCTTTTTTCATCGAAACTCCTGATGTCTGTTCGTATTGAGACACGGCGCGCGGCGAGCGAAGTGCCCCGCGCCAGCGGCCAATGGCGGCGCCGCTAAGCGGCTGCCGCATTCGCCTGTCGCCGCTATTAGTAACACGTTAACCCTACAACACGGTGTCGGTGCGACAAACGCTTACAACCGAAACGAACGCGAAACGGCTCGCGCCTGCGCGGCAATTGCGCCGGCACACTGCGCCGAGGCCCCCACGAGACGCCGTGCCTCTGTGGCCGTGCAGCGTGACATGGCGCCGCTGCGCGCAGACGCGCGATAATCCGCGACATTCCACACCCACTTCCTTTCCCCTTCGATGAGACCTCCGCGCCTCGACCAGCTCGACGACCTCGACCGTAACCTCGTTGCACTGCTTCAAGCCAACGCGCGTGAGAGCGTCGCGAGTCTCGCGCGGCAGCTCGGCGTCGCGCGCACGACCGTGATCGCACGCATTGCGCGGCTCGAGCGCAGCAACGTGATCGCCGGCTACAGCGTGCGGCTCGGCCAGGACGTGCTCGATTCGAGCATCGTTGCGTATGTCGGCATCATCATCGCGCCGAAGCACGGGCCGGCCGTGCAGAAGCGCCTCGCCAAAATGCCGGAGGTTCAGCTGCTGTGCGCGGTGAGCGGCGAGTTCGACTACGTGGCATGGCTGCGCGCCGATTCGCCGGAGCGGCTCAACGATCTGCTCGATCAGATCGGCGGCCTTGAAGGCGTCGAGCGGACCACGACGTCGATCATTCTCGCGCGCAAGATCGACCGCGGCGCCGTGTGAGCCGGCGCGCGGCGTAGCCTATCCGCGGGCGGCTCGCGAATCCTTTTGTTAGCGCCTTTTCGACCGTACTTCGACGAATCGCTTTACGCGTTCGTCAGAACGTCGAACCCGATGGTCATACCGCAGCATTTTGCGCGTATGAACTGTTTTTGCTTCTACCTACACTGTCATTCAAGGGTTCGGTCCGCAGGCGCCGCGCGCAACGCACGGCGCACTTCCCACGCTCGAAGACAGCACATGGATAACAAGGAGCAGCAGATGAAAGTAGCTATCGTTGGCGCAGGCCTGATCGGTCACACCATTGCCCATATGCTGCGCGAGACGGGCGACTACGAAGTCGTCGCATTCGACCGCGATCAGCATGCGCTCGACAAGCTCGCCGCCCAGGGGATGCCGACGCGCCGCATCGATTCCGCCGACGCCGCCGTAGTGCGAGCCGCGATTCAGGGCTTCGACGTGCTGATCAATGCGCTGCCGTACTACCTCGCGGTCAACGTCGCATCGGCCGCGAAGGGCGCGGGTGTCCATTACTTCGATCTGACGGAGGACGTGCGCGCAACGCACGCGATCCGCGCCATTGCCGAAGATGCCGATCACGCGTTCATGCCGCAGTGCGGTCTCGCACCGGGTTTTATCGGCATTGCCGCGCATGAGCTCGCGAACCGCTTCACGGAAATCCGCGACGTGAAGATGCGCGTCGGCGCGCTGCCCGAGTTTCCGACCAATGCGCTGAAGTACAACCTGACGTGGAGCGTCGACGGTCTGATCAACGAGTATTGCCAGCCGTGCGAGGCGATCCGCGACGGCCGCACGCAGTGGGTGCAGCCGCTCGAAGGCCTCGAGCATTTCTCGCTCGACGGCACCGAGTACGAAGCGTTCAACACCTCGGGCGGGCTCGGCACGCTGTGCGAAACGCTATCGGGCCGCGTCGAATCGCTCGACTACAAGTCGGTGCGCTATCCAGGCCATCGCAACCTGATGCAGTTCCTGCTGGAGGACCTGCGTCTGTCGAGCGACCGCGATACGCTGAAAGCCATCATGCGCCGCTCGGTGCCGTCGACCGCGCAGGATGTCGTGCTGGTGTTCATCACCGTGAGCGGCATGCGCGACGCTCAGCTCGTGCAGGAGGTGTTCACGCGCAAGATTTTCGCGAAGACCGTCTGCGGCGTGCCGATGAGCGCGATCCAGATCACGACCGCCGGCGCGATGTGCGCGGTGCTGGATCTGTTCCGCGAGCGCAAGCTGCCGCAAAAGGGCTTCGTGCGGCAGGAGCAGGTGTCGCTCGGCGATTTTCTGGCGAACCGCTTCGGCAAGCTGTATGAGGGGCGGTCGCTGGAGGCGATGGCGACGGTTTGAGGCTGCGATAGCTCGCGACGGCGACCGTCACCCAGCCATGATCCGCGCGACGAGCGCGTCATAGTGCGCCGGGTTCGGCGCGGTGTTGTCGAACATCAGCAGACCATCGCGGCTCGCGCCGCTCGGCACGAACCGGCGCTGCCGGTAGTCCTCCCAGTGTGCGAGCTTGTATGCATCGTTGGGATTCGCGCGCGCGACGATCCGCTGCCGCGCCACGTCCTCCGACGTGTGCACCCATACGACACGCAACTTCACGTCCGGGGCGACACCCAGCCACGTATGATCGAACAGACGCCGCTCGCGCACCTCGCGCGATAGCGGGCCGACGACCAACACACTGACGCCGAGTTCGAGATTGTCGCGGGCGGTATCGATGAGGCCGCGATACTCGGGCTCGCGCAGATGCTGCAGGAAAAGAGGGCTGTCGCGATCGTTCGGATCACCGGTCAGCATGGACATCGCGGCCGCACTATAGCCGCCGTAAAGCGTGTCCTTGTCGAGCAGGCAGAACGGCGCGCCGCTCGCTTTCATCAGCGGGCCGAGCAGTTGTTTCGCCAACGTCGTCTTGCCCGTGCCCGCATGACCGCAAAAGAAAACCAGCGAGCTCACGCAGGCTTGTCCTCACGCGGCGCGGCGACGGCATCGGGGTGCGGGTCGCGCGCGAACGTGCCGTTGGTCTCGAGCCACATCACGTTGATGATGCCGAAGCCGAGCGCCACACCCACGCCGAGAATCCAGGTGAAATACCACATCGCAGTCTCCTTGATCGTGCGTCCGACGACGGTCAACCGCCAGTGCGGCCGCCTTCGCAACGATCATGAAGAAGAACGCCGCGCCGTGCAAGAGGCGCGGCGCCCGAGCAGGGTCGACATTGGCCGGCGCATTGCCCGTGCGTTGCTATGATGCGCAACAGTCATGCGTGCGAGCGCAGCGTGCGCGCCGGGTCAGGCGGACGCACAGCGGCGACCCGCACCGCGTAGTCGGAAAGCCGGCCCACGAGCCGCCCACGATCGAGAGCACACGGGAGAACCAGCATGCCGATGCGCGTGTCTTGCCGCGGCCGAACCGCACGGCCGGCCGGGTCCGCACGCTGCGCCGCGTTGGCCGCATCCGTCGCGTTCAGCGTGATCAGCGCGCTTACGCTAGCCGGCTGCGCGTCGACGCCGGCCGAGCCGGTACCGTTCAAACCGGTGCCGGCCGAGCGCATCGTCGGACAGGGTTACACGCAGCCGGGCCCTGGGCTCGTCGCGGTGGACGTGCGGCGCGAGCGTTCGCGCGACGTGGTGGTGCGGTTCCGCGATGCGCTCGTCTATGTCGACGGCGAGCGCGTGACCGACCTGTTGAACGGCGAGCACGTGGTGTTCTATCTGCCGCCCGGCGCGCATCGGATCGGTGTATCGACGCAGTTCGATCCGCTCGTCGAGCTGACCTTCATCGTGACGCCCGACCCGCGCTACACCAACCGCGCCTCGGTCACGTTCAATGACGATCACCGCATCGGCCTGCAACGGGTCGCGCAGTAGCGTGTCGTCGATTATTCACAAACGGATACGCGCGGCTGATGCGTCGCGCCTTAACATGGCGGCTGATGCAAGCCCGTCGCAAGCGTGCTTGTCCGTTCATGCAGACCCGCCGCCCGGCTTACGCCACGCTTACGCGAGACGGCGGCGCGGTCTGCTTCCGTATGCAAGGTAATCCGAACATGCTGATCAATTGCGCCGCCTATCAGGACGGCCGGAAGCTCGCTGACATCGATATCGACAGCATCAGCGACTATGTCGCGCGGCCCGAGTGCTTCGTCTGGGTCGCGTTGAAAGACCCGAGCCCCGACGAACTCGCGGTCATGAAAGACGAGTTCAATCTGCACGAGCTCGCGATCGAAGACGCGCAATACGGCCATCAGCGCCCGAAGCTCGAGGAGTACGGCGATTCGCTGTTTACCGTGATGCACACGGTCGAGATGGACGAGCAAGGCGAACTCGTGATCGGCGAAGTCGACGTGTTCGTCGGCAGCAACTATGTGCTGTCGGTGCGCCGCGGCACGCGCACCGGTTTCCAGGGCGTGCGGGCGCGCTGCGAGCGCGAGCCGCATCTGTTGAAGGAAGGCTCGGCGTTCGTGCTGTACGCGCTGATCGACGACGTGGTCGACCGATATTTCCCGGTCGTCGAGGCGATGAGCACCGAGCTCGAGACGCTCGAAGACCGCATCTTCGAGAAGAGCGATTCGGCCGCCGCGCGCGCGATCGTGCAGGACCTGTACACGATGAAGCGCCGGCTGGTGATCCTGCAGCACCATATCGTGCCGCTGCAGGAAGCGGTCGGGAAACTGACGGGCGGGCGCATTCCGAGCGTGTGTGCGGGCATGCAGGCGTACTTTCGCGACGTCTACGATCACCTCGACCGGATCGTCAGAACCATCGAGGGACGACGCGAAATCGTCGTCACGGCGGTGCAGGTGAACCTCGGCATGATCTCGCTCGCCGAGAGCGAAATCACCAAGCGGCTCGGCTCGTTCGCAGCGCTGTTCGCGGTGCCGACGATGATCGCCGGTATCTACGGGATGAACTTCGAGCGCATTCCCGAGCTGCATTTCAAGTTCGGCTATCCGGTCGTCCTGCTGGTGATGCTGGCGATCGACTTCGTACTCTACCGGCGCTTTCGCAAGGCCGGCTGGCTCTAGCCGGCGCGCCTCCCGTTTTCCTCGCGGTTTCACTTGCAGCGCGCGCGATACCAGGCCAGCATAAGCGGCCGGTACGCCGCGCCGCGCGCGACGCACGGGCGACATCGACTGCACGGACCGAGCGAGGAAACCTTGCCACACGCTGCCCGGATGGATCGAGCGCATTGCGGCGCCGCGGCGCTTGCGCGCCGATGCGTTGCAACACCGCGATTCGTTGACATTCCGAAGGGCTTGCGCTGAGAATAGGCCTCGCAAACGTTTGCGCATCACAAAAAATACGGCTCGTCCGCGAGCCACAGAATCCTGGAGATACGCATGAGCCATCGAACCCGCCGTCGCATGCTTGCCGCCGCAGTTCTCGCCACCGCCTCCGCCGTCCTGCCTTTTTCCGCTGCCTACGCGCAGAACGCGCCGGCTCATAAGCCCAAGGTCGCGCTCGTGATGAAGTCGCTCGCCAACGAGTTCTTCCTGACCATGGAGACCGGCGCGAAGGATTATCAGAAGCACAACCCCACCAAGTTCGACCTGATCACCAACGGCATCAAGGATGAAACCGACACCGCCAATCAGATCCGCATCGTCGAGCAGATGATCGTGTCGAAGGTCGACGCGATCGTGCTCGCGCCGGCCGATTCGAAGGCGCTCGTGCCGGTCGTCAAGAAGGCGGTCGACGCGGGCATCATCGTCGTCAACATCGACAACCGGCTCGATCCGGACGTGCTGAAGTCGAAAGACCTGAACGTGCCGTTCGTCGGCCCCGACAACCGCAAGGGCGCGCGCATGGTCGGCGACTACCTCGCGAAGCGCCTGAAGGCCGGCGACGAGGTCGGCATCCTCGAAGGCGTGTCGACGACCACCAACGCGCAGCAGCGCACCGCGGGCTTCAAGGATGCGATGCAGGCGGTCGGCGCGAAAGTCGTGTCGGTGCAGTCGGGCGAGTGGGAAATCGACAAAGGCAACGCGGTTGCCTCGGCCATGCTCAACGAGTATCCGAACCTGAAGGCGCTGCTCGCCGGCAATGACAACATGGCCATCGGCGCGGTGTCGGCCGTGCGCGCGGCCGGCAAGCAGGGCAAGGTGCTAGTGGTCGGTTACGACAACATCAACGCGATCCATCCGATGCTGAAGGACGGCCGCGTGCTCGCCACCGCCGACCAGTTCGCGGCGAAGCAGGCCGTGTTCGGCATCGATACCGCGTTGAAGGCATTGAGCGGAAACAAGAAGCAGTCGGAGCTGTCGGGCGTCGTCGAAACGCCGGTCGTTCTGGTGACGAAAGACACGCTGAAGTAAGCTCGGCGCGCCTTGCATCAAGCGCCAGCCGGGCGCTGCCGCAAACCCGTGCGGGAAACCGCAAAAGCCGCCGCCGAAGCGCGCGAAGAAGCCCGCTTCGGCAGCGACGCGGCAACCCGACGATCCGCTTTTATTCAATGAACGCTCAAGAAACTCGCCGCGGCGCCGTTAATTCCAGAGGTAAGCGTCATGTCGGCGGCTCGCGAGGCGAGAGCGCCAAAGCGCCACGAAGGCGCAAAGGCGCCAGTAGCGCCATGCAACCAGGAGCGCGATGGATTCAACCGACCACGACGCCTTGCCTGTCGTATTGACCGTCAGCGGCATCGGCAAGACCTATGCGGAACCGGTGCTCGCCGATGTATCGCTGTCGCTGCGAGCAGGCGAGGTATTGGCGTTGACCGGCGAGAACGGCGCGGGCAAGAGCACGCTGTCGAAGATCGTCGGCGGGCTGGTCGAGCCGAGCGCGGGCACGATGCGGCTTGCCGGTGCGCCGTATGCGCCCGCGAGCCGTACCGAGGCGGAGGCGCTCGGGGTGCGCATGGTCATGCAGGAGTTGAATCTGCTGCCGACGCTGTCGGTCGCCGAAAACCTGTTCCTGAACCGGCTGCCGCGCGCGGGCGCGCTCAGCTTCGGCTGGATCGATCGCGGCAAGCTGCGTGAGAACGCGCGCGCGGCGATGGCGCAGGTCGGGCTCGACGCGATCGATCCCGACACGCTGGTCGGCGAACTCGGCATCGGTCATCAGCAGATGGTCGAGATCGCCCGCAACCTGATCGACGACTGCCGCGTTCTGATCCTCGACGAGCCGACCGCGATGCTGACCGCGCGCGAAGTCGATCTGCTGTTCGAGCAGATCGGGCGGCTCAAGGCACGCGGCGTCGCGCTCGTCTATATCTCGCACCGGCTCGAAGAGCTGGCGCGGGTCGCCGAACGGGTCGCGGTGCTGCGCGACGGCCGCCTCGTGCAAGTCGACGCGATGGCAAAGCTGACGAGCGAGCAGATCGTCACGTGGATGGTCGGCCGCGAGCTTGGCGAGCATATCGATCTCGGCGAGCGCAACATCGGCGCGCCGCTGTTGAAAGTCGAGCGGCTCGCGCGCGGCAAGGTCGTGCGCGACGTGTCGTTCGAGGTGCGCGCGGGCGAGATCTTCGGTGTGAGCGGGCTGATCGGCGCGGGCCGCACCGAGCTGATGCGGCTCATCTACGGCGCCGACCCGAAGGATGGCGGCAGCGTGTCGCTCGCCGCGACGCCGGGCGCACCGCCCACGCCGATGCGGATCGACTCGCCGGCGGACGCGGTGCGCGCGGGCATCGCGCTGATCACCGAAGACCGCAAAGGCGAAGGGCTGCTGCTGCCGCAACCGATCGCGGCCAACCTGTCGCTCGGCAATCTCGGCAGCGTCGCGCGGCACGGCGTGGTCGACGCGAAGCGCGAGAACGCGCTGGCGCGCAAGCAGATCGCCGCGATGCGGATTCGCAGCTCGGGGCCCGCGCAGATCGTCGGCGAGCTGTCGGGCGGCAACCAGCAGAAGGTCGTGATCGGCCGCTGGCTCGCGCGCGACTGCCGCGTGCTGTTATTCGACGAACCGACGCGCGGCATCGACGTCGGTGCGAAGTTCGATATTTACGG
This sequence comes from Paraburkholderia sprentiae WSM5005, assembly GCF_001865575.2. Classification (NCBI taxonomy): domain Bacteria; kingdom Pseudomonadati; phylum Pseudomonadota; class Betaproteobacteria; order Burkholderiales; family Burkholderiaceae; genus Paraburkholderia; species Paraburkholderia sprentiae. Next base: position 1,919,686 of record NZ_CP017561.2, on the reverse strand, counting down.
CCTGATGGGCGCGCTCGCGCGCGACGGCCGCGCGCTCGTCGTGGTGTCGAGCGATCTGCGCGAGCTGATGCTGATCTGCGATCGGATCGGCGTGATGTCGGCGGGCAGCATGACGGGCGTGTTCGAGCGCGCGAGCTGGAGCCAGGATGCGCTGCTCGCGGCCGCGTTCGCCGGCTACCGCGGCCGCGAGGCGCTGCTGCACACGCACGGCGTCAACGAAGCAGGGAGCCAGGGATGACCGATCAATCGTGGCGCGAGTCGGCCGGTGTCAAACAGAACAGCCAGTCGGACGGCAAGCAGGGTGGCGCGCCGGATGCGCCGAGCGCGACGCCGCCCGCCGATCCGTCGGCGCCGCTCGCCAGCGGCAAGCCGGCCGGCACGCGGCTCGGCTTTTCGAACTACCTCGGTCTCGCCGGCGCGCTGCTCGCGATGATCGTGCTGTTCTCGTTGCTGAGTTCGCACTTTCTGACGTACGACACGTTCAGCACGATCGCGAACCAGATCCCGGATCTCGTCGTGATGTCGGTCGGCATGACCTTCGTGCTGATCATCGCGGGGATCGATCTGTCGGTGGGCTCGGTGCTCGCGCTCGGGGCGTCGGTGGTCAGCGTGGTGACGCTGAAATGGGGCTGGGGGCCGGCCGCGGGCGCGCTGCTCGGTGTCGCGGTCGCGGCGCTGACCGGCACCGTGACCGGCGCGGTGACGGTGGGCTGGCGGATTCCGTCGTTCATCGTGTCGCTCGGCGTGCTCGAGGCGGCGCGCGGCATGGCGTATCAGATGACCAATTCGCGCACCGCGTATATCGGCGACGCGTTCGACTTTCTGTCGAACCCGATCGCGCTCGGCATCTCGCCGGCCTTCCTGATCGCGGTCGCCGTGATGGTGATCGCCCAGCTGGTGCTGACGCGCACGGTGTTCGGTCGTTACCTGGTCGGGATCGGCACCAACGAGGAAGCGGTGCGGCTCGCGGGCGTCAATCCGCGGCCGTACAAGGTAATCGTGTTCGCGCTGATGGGCGCGCTGTCGGGACTCGCGGCGCTGTTCCAGATTTCGCGGCTCGAGGCAGCCGATCCGAATGCGGGCGTCGGCCTGGAGTTGCAGGTGATCGCGGCGGTCGTGATCGGCGGCACGAGTCTGATGGGCGGACGTGGTTCGGTGATCAGCACGTTCTTTGGCGTGCTGATTATTTCGGTGCTGGCGGCGGGGCTCGCGCAGATCGGCGCGAACGAGCCGACCAAGCGGATGATCACCGGCGCTGTGATCGTGGTCGCGGTGGTGCTCGATACATACCGCAGCCGCCGCAAACGCGCCTGAGTATGCGCCGCGACGTAATGATGAATCACTGCATGGGACCGGAGAGCAACAGGTTATGGCGACGATCAAGGATGTAGCGGCCGTGGCGGGGGTGTCGTTCACGACGGTATCGCACGTCGTGAACAACTCGCGGCCGGTGTCGGCCGATGTGCGCGCGAAAGTCGAGCACGCGATCCGTCAACTGCACTATGTGCCGTCGGCAGTCGCGCGCTCGCTGAAGGCGCGCTCGACCGCGACGATCGGACTGGTGGTGCCGAACAGCACGAACCCGTATTTCGCGGAGCTCGCGCGCGGCATCGAGGACGGCTGCGCGCGCAACGGCTACTGTGTGTTCTTCTGCAACTCTGACGACGACCCCGCGAAGCAGCGCAACTATCTGCGCGTGCTGCAGGAAAAACGCATCGACGGGTTGATCGTCGCATCCGCCGGCGACGACGCCGTGCTCGCGCAGGCGCTCGCCGACGCGCGCGAGCCGCTCGTCGTGGTGGACCGCAACATCGAGGGGATCAACGCGGATCTGGTGCAGATCGATCACGAGAAGGGCGCGTATCTGGCCACGCGTCATCTGCTCGAACTCGGGCATGTGCGGATCGGCTGCATCACGGGGCCGGTGCAGACCGCGGTCAGCGCGATGCGCGTGCACGGCTTCATTCGCGCGATGGCCGAGCGCGGCATCGAGATTGCCGCCGATGCGATCGTCGAAAGCGATTTCTCGGGGACGGGCGGACACCGTGCGGCCGCGCAGTTATTCGACACGGTCAGGCCGTCGGCGATTTTCGCGGGCAACGACATGATGGGCATCGGCGCATTGCGCGCGGCGGCCGAGCGCAACATCAGCGTGCCGCGCGACTGTTCGATCATCGGTTTCGACGATATCGAGCTGGGCTGCTTCACGTTCCCGTCGCTGTCGACGGTCGGGCAGTCGGTGCGAGCGCTCGGTGACACCGCTGCGCAGACGCTGATCGACCGGATCGCCGAGGCGTCGGCGAACCACGCCGCGCGGGCGCCGGCGCGCCGGCGCGTGGTGTCGCCGCGGCTGATCGTGCGCGAGTCCACCGCGACGTGGGCGGGCGATGCGCGGCGGGATCTGGCGGCTTGATGCGCCGCATGAAGGACACATGAAGGACGCGCGCGGAATAGCAAGCCGATCCGCCGCGCAACGGAGGACATTCGAGTGGCAAGCAACGAAACGGGCGCACGCGTCACGGTGGTCGGCAGTCTGAATATGGACCTCGTGGTGCGCTCGCCACGCCTGCCGCAGCCGGGCGAGACGCTGGCTGGGCGCACCTTCGCGCAGGTCGCGGGCGGCAAAGGCGGCAACCAGGCCGTCGCGGCCGCGCGGCTCGGAGCGCAGGTGTCGATGCTCGGCTGTGTCGGTGCCGATGCGAACGGCGCGCAGCTGCGCGCGGGCCTCGAAGCGGAGCGCATCGATTGCGCGGCGCTCGAAACCGGCGGCGCGCCGAGCGGCGTCGCGCTGATCGTCGTCGACGATGCGAGCCAGAACACGATCGTGATCGTCGCGGGTAGCAACGGCGAGGTCACGCCCGCCACAATCGCACGACACGAAGCGACGCTCGCCGCCGCCGATGTGGTGATCTGTCAACTCGAAACGCCGCCCGAATCGGTGCGCGCGGCGCTCGCCACGGCGCGCCGGCTCGGCAAGACCGTGATCCTGAACCCGGCGCCCGCCACCGGCCCGTTGCCGGCCGACTGGCTGCCGCTGATCGACTATCTGATCCCGAACGAACTCGAAGCCGCCGCGCTGAGCGGTCTGACCGTCGATTCGCCCGAGGACGCCGCGCGGGCCGCCGCCGCATTGCGCGCGGCCGGCGCGCGCAACGTGCTGGTCACGCTCGGCGCTCGCGGCGTGCACGCCGCGCTCGAAGGTGCGGCCGTGATGCGGTACGACGCGCCGCGCGTCGAGGCGGTCGATACGACCGCGGCCGGCGACACCTTCATCGGCGGCTTCGCGGCGCAGCTTGCGCAGGGCGCGACTGTCGAAGCGGCGATCCACTTTGCGCAACGCGCCGCCGCGCTATCGGTGACGCGCGCGGGCGCGCAACCATCGATACCGACGCGCTCCGAGGTCGACGCATTCGGCTGATGCGGTCACCGGCGTTAGCACGCTCGGGTGCCGCCCGACCGATCCGTCCTGCCACCGCTCCGGGCGCTTCCGAACCCTCGCACCCGCACTGACCCCCGCCGCTAAAGCGTCAAAAGCCCTGCCTTGACGAATGCCATCGCGTTGCCCGAAGGCGCCGCGAACATATCGCTCCTCAGCCAACTTGCTTTCTACGTCTTACAACGTCTTTCTTCATATCTTTTAAATGCTTCAAGTCTGTGAATGCGTTGCCGTAAACCGTAATTAGAGCGCCCACTCGAATAGCGCCGGACCCCGCCGTCTCAGGTCTGCGCAGGCAGCCTCTCATTTCAGTACAGCAAACAGGACCCAGCATGGTGAACAAAGGCATCACGATCAAGGCGCGAATTGGCCTCACGATGGCATTCCTCGCCGCGTTGCTGGTCGCGATCGGCGTTTTCGGTCTGTTCGGCATGAGCCGTTCGAATGACGCCTATCGGGACACGTTCACCGACGCGATGCCGAGCGCGGTGAACATCGGCAATGCGGAAATCTACGCGGCGCGCGAACGTCTCGCGCTCGATCGCGCCGCGCTCCTGGTCGGCACGCCGGAAGCGGCATCGACTATCGAGCGTGCGCGCATGCTCGGCGGCACATCCGACGTGTGGTGGAAAAAATATCTCGACTTGCCGCGCAACGCGGACGAAGACCGGCTCGCGCAGGACGTCGCCGCGAAGCGCAACACCTTGCATCAGCATCTCGAAGCGTTCGCGGGGTCGATCACGGCGAACGATCAGAACCAGCTTGTCGAGGACGCAAAGCATCTGCAAGTCGTGTTCAACGATCTCGTCGTCGCCGACGACGCGCTGCGCAAATTCCAGTTCGATTCGGCGAAGCTCGGCTATGACGCCGCGCAGAGCAGCTTCGAGACATTTCGCATCGTCAGCATCGCCGCGCTGGCGCTCGGCGTGATCGCGGCGGCGCTGTCGTATCTGACGCTGAGCCGCGCGATCGCGCGTCCGCTCGGCGAAGCGCTCGGCCACTTCGAGGCGATCGCGGCCGGCGATTTGCGTCGTCCGGTGATGGTGACGTCGCGCGACGAAATGGGGCAACTGCTCGACGGAATCGCCAAAATGCAGCGCAGTCTCACCGAAACGGTGCGCAGCGTGCGCGGGGGCAGCGAGTCGATCGCGACCGCGACTCGCGAAATCGCGGCGGGCAACATCGACCTGTCGTCGCGGACCGAGGAGCAGGCGTCCGCGCTGCAGGAAACCGCTTCGAGCATGGAGCAGCTCACCGGCACCGTGCGCCAGAACGCCGACAACGCGCGCCAGGCGAGCGCGCTCGCGGCCAACGCGTCGGAGATCGCCAACAAGGGCAGCGCGGTGGTGGGCCAGGTGGTCGGCACGATGGGCGACATCAACCAGAGTTCGGCGAAGATCGCCGACATCATCTCGATCATCGAGGGCATCGCCTTCCAGACCAACATCCTCGCGCTGAACGCGGCCGTCGAGGCGGCGCGCGCGGGCGAAGAGGGGCGCGGCTTCGCGGTCGTCGCGGGCGAGGTGCGCAGCCTCGCGCAGCGTTCGTCGGCGGCGGCCAAGGAGATCAAGGAGCTGATCGATACGTCCGTCCAGCGCGTGCACTCGGGCACGGCGCTGGTCGACGAGGCCGGCCGCACGATGAGCGAGATCATCGGCGCGGTGCAGCGCGTAACCGACATCATGGGCGAGATCGCGGCGGCGTCGGAGGAACAGAGCGGCGGCATCGACCAGGTCGCGCGCGCGGTCACGCAGATGGACGAGGTCACGCAGCAGAACGCGGCGCTCGTCGAGGAAGCGGCCGCCGCGGCGTCGTCGCTCGAGGAGCAGGCGACCCGGCTGCGCAGCGCGGTCGCGGTGTTTCAGGTCGACGACAGCGGCCGTGGCGGTCACGAAGCGGCCTCGGCAGTTGCGGCGCCCAAGCGGGTGAGATCCCCGAGTCCGGCCGCCACCCGCGCGCGCAAGACCACGCAGGCCACGGCGCAGGCGGCCTTGCGTCCGAAGACCCCGGTCCCGGCCGCTGTCGCGCCCCAAGTGGCGGTGGCGGCTGCGCCCGCGCCGGCGCGCGCGCCGGCCAGGCCCGCGACGACGGCTGGCAGCGATCAGGAATGGGAGACCTTCTGAGCTTGCTCAAGCTCAGCTGAACCGGGCGGCGGCGCTGTCGCGCGTCGCCTGATTCGACCCGCGGCAGTTCGATGCAACATCCGTTCCGGGCGCTCGCCTTGTCCGGCACACCCGCCACGGCCAGCGACGCGCGCTTCACGACAAGCCGCGCAGGGTCCGCATGCGGGTTTTTTTTCGGCTCGCGCAAGAATTAACGTTTGCGCGCTGCCGCCTTTCACCGGTGCGCGCCGCGATCCGGTACATTGACGGGCACGGCCCCGATCCGCGTGCGCGACGTGCGGCTGCCCGCACCTCGAACAGGTGGCTCCCACTTCATCGCTACGTCCTGTGAACCCGCCATGCGCCAGCCACAAAGAACCGACATCACGCGATACGATCTTGCGCAACGCCTCGTCGAGGCACGCCGGCAGCACCGGCCGATCGTGGCGCCGCCACCCGACAGCCTGCCCCCCGATGCGGCGAGCGCTTACGCGATCCAACAGGCGGTGATCGTGGGTCTCGGCGAGTCGACCGGCGCGTGGAAAATCGGCGCGAAGTCGCCCGGCGGCGCGACGTCGGGCGCGCCCATTCCGGCCTCGCTGGTGGTGCCGTCGCCGGCGCGGCTCGCGCACGACGGATTCTTCCGCGTGCTGGTCGAGCTCGAGATCGCGTTCCGCTTCGACGCGACGATCGAGCCGCGCGCTCAGGCGTATGCGCGCGACGAGGTGCTGTCCAAGCTCGGCGCGGTGCTGCCGGCCATCGAGATCGTCGACAGCCGCTTTGCCGAGTGGCCGAACGTCGCACCGCTCGCGCAGTTGGCCGACGCGCAGAACAACGGCGCGCTGATCACCGGCCATCCTGCCGTCTATGCGAGCCTCGCGCGCGGCTTCGACTTCGTGTCGCCGGAACTGGAGCTGAGTTTCAACGGCCGTTCGCTGATACCGGAAATGACCGGCAACCCAGCGGGCGATCCGCGCGAGCTGCTCGTGTGGTTCGTCAACCATTGCGCGGCGATGGGCATCACCATCGAGCGTGACTGGACCTTGACGACTGGTTCGTACGTTGGCGCGCACAAGATCGACGAGCCGGGCATCGTGCGCGGTCATATCGACGGACTCGGTGAAGTGGAGATCGAACTGACCTGATCGATGCTGCGGCGCTTGTAACGGCAAATTACAACGTTTCATAAGAAACGGCTGCACGCGTGCAGCCGTTTTTATTTTGGCGAATGGAAAACGGTGGCAGTCTTGATCGCTAGTCTGTTTGATGCCTTGCGTTGCAACTTTGCCGTGTCCTTCCGTATACACCTATAAGCGCGCTGCGAGCCGCTGCCGTCATCCATGTCATCAGTGCATGCTGTTAGTCACGAAGTGTTCGTGCGCAGACAGCGGCATTTTTATGCAGGCTCGACGGTGCAGGTACGGGATGTGCATCAGCAACGCGACGACATGGCGCGATGCAGTGCTACCGCGAACTCGTGCAGGAGCACTGAATAGCGATGCGGTGCCGAAGAAAGCAACGGTACAGCGGAGCAGCATCGATGTGATTTGTTGCAACGTACGTAAAAAATTGTAGATGTCGAATCTTTGTTTCCAGGTGAGGATGTGGACATGGCGGTTACGACGCGATTTTCGCAACGTAGTCCGTGAAAAAAAATTTAAAAGGGTTTAGGATGAATTCGAGCGATGTCGTTTCCGAATAGCGCGCCGCGCATGACATCGCTCCAGACTTTGGCGAGGAGGTAGCATGGATATCTACAGCAGTTTCGCGACCCGCTTCGAGAAAACACGGGAGGACGAACTCTCGCTCGAGGAGTATCTCGCGCTCTGCAAAGACAATCCCGCCGCGTACGCCACCGCCGGCGAACGCATGTTGACGGCAATTGGAGAACCGGAACAGATCGACACGCGCAACGATCCGCGTCTATCGCGTATCTTCGCGAACAAGGTCATCAAGGTATACCCCGCATTCCGTGAGTTCTACGGGATGGAAGAGGTGATCGAGCAGGTGGTCGCCTACTTCCGGCACTCGGCCCAGGGGCTCGAAGAAAAGAAGCAGATACTGTATCTGTTAGGACCGGTCGGCGGCGGCAAGTCGTCGATCGCCGAACGTCTGAAGCAGCTGATGGAACGCGTGCCGTTCTATGCGATCAAGGGCTCGCCCGTCAATGAATCGCCGCTCGGTCTGTTCGACTACGAGGAAGACGGTCCGATCCTCGAAGAGCAATACGGCATCCCTCGTCGCTACCTGCGAGGCATTCTGAGTCCGTGGGCGGTCAAGCGCCTGCACGAGTACAACGGCGACATCCGCAAGTTCCGCGTCGTGCGCCGCTATCCGTCGATCCTTCGCCAGATCGCTATCTCGAAGACGGAACCGGGCGACGAAAACAATCAGGACATCTCGTCGCTGGTCGGCAAGGTCGATATCCGCAAGCTCGAACAGTACGCGCAGGACGACGCCGACGCCTACAGCTACTCGGGCGGCCTGTGCCTCGCCAATCAGGGCCTGCTCGAATTCGTCGAAATGTTCAAGGCGCCGATCAAGGTGTTGCACCCGCTGCTCACCGCGACCCAGGAAGGCAACTTCAAGGGCACGGAAGGCTTCGGCGCGATTCCGTTCGACGGCATCATCCTCGCTCACTCGAACGAGTCGGAGTGGAAGGCATTCCGCAACAACCGTAACAACGAGGCGCTGCTCGACCGGATCTTCGTCGTCAAGGTGCCGTACTGCCTGCGCTATAGCGAAGAGGTCAAGATCTACGAGAAGTTGCTGCGCAACTCGTCGCTCGCCAACGCGGTGTGCGCGCCGGGCACGCTCAAGATGATGGCGCAGATGTCCGTGCTCACGCGTTTGCAGGAGCCGGAGAACTCGAGCCTGTTCTCGAAGATGCAGGTCTACGACGGCGAGAATCTGAAGGACACGGACCCGAAAGCGAAATCGTATCAGGAGTATCGCGACTTCGCCGGCGTCGACGAAGGCATGACCGGCGTGTCGACCCGCTTCGCGTTCAAGATTCTGTCGCGCGTGTTCAACTTCGACTCGACCGAAGTCGCGGCCAACCCGGTACATCTGATGTACGTGCTCGAACAGCAGATCGAACGCGAGCAGTTCCCGCCGGAGACCGAGCAGAAGTATCTGTCCTTTATCAAGGACGTGCTCGCCTCGCGCTATGCGGAGTTCATCGGCAAGGAGATTCAGACCGCGTATCTGGAGTCGTACTCCGAGTACGGTCAGAACATCTTCGACCGCTACGTCACGTATGCGGACTTCTGGATCCAGGATCAGGAGTTCCGCGACCACGACACCGGCGAAAGCTTCGACCGTGCCTCGTTGAACGCCGAACTGGAGAAAATCGAGAAGCCGGCGGGCATCAGCAACCCGAAGGACTTCCGCAACGAAATCGTGAACTTCGTGCTGCGTGCGCGGGCTGCGAATGCGGGCAAGAACCCCGCGTGGATCAGCTACGAGAAGCTGCGCGTCGTGATCGAAAAGAAGATGTTCTCGAACACGGAAGAGCTGTTGCCGGTGATCTCGTTCAACGCGAAGGGCTCGGCCGAAGAGCAGCGCAAGCATGAAGACTTCGTCAATCGCATGGTGGCGAAGGGCTATACGCCGAAGCAGGTGCGCTTGCTGTGCGACTGGTATCTGCGCGTGCGCAAGTCGTCATGATGCGCGCATGATACTCATGGTGTGCCGCTCGTACGGTTCGACCGTACGGGCAACCGGCGAGGCGCAGGCCGCAGGGTCATAGCATTGCACTGCGCGGCGGGCGTTTCGCGCACCCGAAATAGTGATGCGGCCGCAGGGAATCGCGGTTGCATGGACGGGAGACCGGGCGTGCTTCATCAAATCATCGACCGCAGGTTGGCAGGTAAGAACAAAAGTATTGCGAATCGCGAGCGCTTTTTGCGCCGCGTCAAAAACTACATTCGTCGTGCCGTGTCGGAGGCGGTGCGCGACCGCAGCATCAAGGACATTCAGAACACCCAGAGCATCACCATTCCGCGCAAGGACATCGCGGAGCCGTCGTTCCGTCACGGACCGGGCGGCCGGCGCGAGATGGTGCATCCCGGCAACTCGGACTACATCCGCGGCGACAAGATTCAGCGCCCGCAAGGTGGCGGTGGCGGCGGCGGAGGGAGTCAGGCCAGTAACGAGGGCGAAGGTCAGGACGACTTCGTGTTCGAACTGAGCCGCGAAGAGTTCATGCAGTATTTCTTCGACGACCTCGAACTGCCGCGTCTCGTCAAAACTCATCTGATGGCGGTGCCGACGTGGAAAAGCGTCCGCGCGGGCTGGGCCGCCGAGGGCACGCCCAACAACATCGACGTGGTGCGCTCGTTGCGCAGCGCGCTCGGCCGGCGCATCGCGCTCGGCGCGCCGCTCGTCAACCAGCTGCACGAATTGGAGCGCCAGCTCGAAGAGTTGATGGCCGATCCCGCCGATCGCCGCGAAGAGATCAAGCGGCTCGAGGACGACATCCACCATCTGAAAGGACGGATCTGGCGCATTCCGTTCATCGATCCATTCGATCTGCGCTACGTGAATCGCGTGAAGCAGCCCACGCCGTCGAGCCAGGCGGTGATGTTCTGCCTGATGGACGTGTCCGGTTCGATGGACGAGCAGCGCAAGGATCTCGCCAAGCGCTTCTTCATCCTGCTGTACCTGTTCCTGAAGCGTAACTACGAGCGCATCGAAGTCGTGTTCATTCGCCACCACACGCGCGCCGAGGAAGTCGACGAGGACACGTTCTTCCACTCGACCGAAAGCGGCGGCACCGTCGTGTCGAGCGCGCTCGAACTGATGCGCAAGGTGATGGACGAACGCTACTCGCCGACTGAATGGAACATTTACGGCGCCCAGGCGTCCGATGGCGACAACTGGACCGACGACTCGCCGAAATGCCGCAAGATACTGTCGGATGACATCCTGGAGAAGGTGCGGTATTTTGCGTATATTCAGGTGACGCCCGAAGAGCAGAATCTGTGGCTCGAATACGCGCAACTGGCGCTATCGCAACCGCATATGGCGATGAAGAAGGTCGAGACCGCGGCCGACATTTATCCGGTGTTTCGCGAGCTGTTCGAGAAGCAGGCGGCGACTTCGTGATGGAACGGGAACCGCTCGTGCCGGAGCAGTCCGCGATCTGCAGCACGGGACACACCGGAACGCCCATCGAGGGGCAAAGGGAAGTCCGTATGAACGTAGCCGATAGACGGCCTCTGCCGTGCCCGTCCGACTGGACCTTCGAATTGATCGAAGAGTACGACTCGCATATTGCCCGTGTTGCGGAGCAATACGAGCTCGACGTGTATCCGATCCAGCTCGAACTCATCAGCGCCGAACAGATGATGGATGCCTATGCGTCCGTCGGTATGCCGGTGAACTACCGTCACTGGTCGTTCGGCAAACATTTTCTTTCTACGGAAAAAAGCTATCGTCGCGGCCAGATGGGGCTCGCGTACGAAATCGTCATCAATTCGAACCCCTGCATCGCCTATCTGATGGAAGAGAACACGATGACGATGCAGGCGCTCGTCATCGCCCATGCGGCCTACGGTCACAACTCGTTCTTCAAGGGCAACTATCTGTTCCGCTTGTGGACGGACGCGCACGCGATCATCGACTACCTCGTCTACGCGAAAAACTACATCGCGGAATGCGAGGAGCGCTATGGGCTCGACCGCGTCGAGGAATTGCTCGATTCGTGCCACGCGCTGATGAATTACGGCGTGGACCGTTACAAGCGGCCGCAGAAGCTGTCGCTGCAGAAAGAGTTCGCCGCGCGTCGCGAACGCGAGGCGTATCTGCAGTCGCAGGTCAACGAGTTGTGGCGCACCTTGCCCACGCGCCATACACCGCTGCCCGAGGAGGTCGAAGAGCGCTATCCGCCCGAGCCGCAGGAAAACCTGCTGTATTTTGCGGAGAAAAACGCGCCGCTACTCGAGCCGTGGGAGCGCGAGGTGATCCGCATCGTGCGCAAGATCGGTCAGTACTTCTACCCGCAGCGGCAGACCCAGGTGATGAACGAAGGCTGGGCGACGTTCTGGCACTACACGCTGCTCAATACGATGTACAACCAGGGCAAGCTCGAAGACGGCTTCATGATGGAGTTTCTCCATTCCCACAGCAATGTCGTCTACCAGCCGCCGGTCACGAAGCCGTATTACAGCGGCATCAACCCGTATGCGCTCGGCTTTTCGATGATGAGCGACATTCGCCGCATCTGCGAATCGCCGACCGACGAAGATCGCCGGTGGTTCCCGGATCTGGCCGGCAGTCCGTGGCTGCCCGCGATGCACTACGCGATGCGCAACTTCAAGGACGAGAGCTTCGTCGCGCAGTATCTGTCGCCGCATCTGATCCGCGAAATGCGCCTGTTCTCGGTGCTCGACGACGACATGCGCGACGCGCTCGAAGTGTCGGCGATTCACGACGATAGCGGCTACCAGTACGTACGCCAGGCGCTGTCGCGGCAGTACGACATGCATCACCGCGAGCCGAACATTCAGGTGTGGGCCGTCAATACACGCGGTGACCGCAGTCTCACGTTGCGTCATTTCATGAGCGATAACCGGCACCTGTCACCGGATAGCGACGAAGTGCTCAAGCATATGGCGCGCTTATGGCAGTTCGACGTGTACCTCGAAAGCGTCGACGAAAACGGTACCGTCAGAAAACGCTACGAGTGCCGGTACATGCCGCCGTCCTTGAGAATCTGAGCGCCGCCTGAGCGCCCGCCGAAGCGGTCCGTGTCACCCGTCAAGCCCCTGCCAGTCGTCAACTGGCAGGGGCTTCGTTTTGTGGGAGCGCAAATTCGACCGACCCAGGGCTTTCCTCAGGTCGCGCTGACAAACAACCTTCCTTTGCTTTCATTTATGTAAAATTCGCGCACTCGCGACGGCCGCTCAGGCTGCGCGCGCGACATCAAGACGGCGCACGACCGTTCTCCTCGTTTAAATAAGGAAAGACACCAAGCATGAACGACCGAACCGAACAATCCATCGTGGCCTCGGCGCACGATACACGGCGCCGCATTTTTGCAATCGTCGGCGCTTCATCGGGCAATCTCGTCGAGTGGTTTGACTTCTACGTGTATTCGTTCACGGCGCTCTACTTCGCGCCGTCGTTCTTCCCGAGTGGCAACACGACCACGCAGTTGCTGAACACGGCGGGCGTGTTCGCCGCGGGCTTTCTGATGCGGCCGATCGGCGGCTGGTTCTTCGGGCGGCTCGCCGACAAACGCGGTCGCCGCACCGCGATGATGGTGTCGGTATTCATGATGTGCGGCGGCTCGCTAGTGATCGCGATGCTGCCCACCTACGCGCAGATCGGCGCGCTCGCGCCGGCGTTGCTGCTGCTCGCGCGGCTGTTGCAGGGCTTGTCGGTGGGCGGCGAATACGGCACCAGCGCAACCTATATGAGCGAAGTCGCGTTGAAGGGCCGGCGCGGCTTTTTCGCGTCGTTCCAGTATGTGACGCTGATCGGCGGCCAACTGTGCGCGCTGCTCGTGCTCGTGACCCTGCAACAGACGCTGACGACCGAAGAGCTGAAGGCATGGGGCTGGCGCGTGCCGTTCGTGATTGGCGCCATCGCCGCGTTGATCGCGCTGTATCTGCGCAAATCCCTTGATGAAACCACCACCGCCGCGATGCGCCAGCGCAAGGAAGCGGGCACGCTGCGCGGGCTGTGGGAGCACAAGACCGCGTTCATGACGGTGCTCGGCTTCACAGCCGGCGGCTCGCTGATCTTCTACACGTTCACCACCTACATGCAAAAGTACCTGGTCAACACGGCCGGCATGCACGCGAAGACCGCGAGCTCGGTGATGACCGCCGCGTTGTTCGTCTACATGTTGATGCAGCCGGCGTTCGGCGCGTTGTCGGACCGCATCGGGCGGCGCCGCTCGATGCTGTGTTTCGGCCTGTTCGCTACCCTCGGCACGGTGCCGCTGCTGCATGCGCTGAAAGACGTGACGAGCCCGTATGCGGCCTTCGCGCTGGTCGTGGTGGCGCTCGCGATCGTCAGCTTCTATACGTCGATCAGCGGTCTGATCAAGGCGGAAATGTTCCCGCCACAAGTGCGCGCGCTCGGCGTGGGCTTGTCGTATGCGGTCGCGAACGCGATCTTCGGCGGCTCGGCGGAGTACGTTGCGCTGTGGCTGAAGCAGGCCAACGTCGAATCGATGTTCTTCTGGTACGTGACGGCGATGTGCGCGATCGCGGGCCTCGTGTCGTTACGCATGCGCGATCCGTCGACGCAAGGGTATTTGCGTCACGAGCCTTGAGCGGGCAGGGGTGCGAATCGTGGCGCGTGACCGGGTTTCAGATCACGACGGCAGCGAAAGGGCAGCGGAACTTGACCTGAAGAAAGCCCGTCCGTGCAGCGCTCACAGGCGCTCGCGCAATGTCACCGGCTCGTGCCGTTCGCTCACCAGTTCGTTGACGAACTCCTTGACCGCCGCGGCCTGATCCGCGGCGACTACCGGCGCGGCCGCGACCACCGCGACCGCGGCGGCGGCCGCATCGGTCGCGGCGCTGGCGACCGAGCGCCGTGCCCGCAGTGCCGCGCGCGCGAGCATCGCCAGGTGATAGTAGAACCGCGCGCTGAATCCATAGCGGTAGGCGAACAGATGCGCGAGCGCGACTTGCAAGCCCGCGCGCGGCTGGCCGTTGCGCGCGTGAATCGACACGACGATCGGTGCCAATCGCCGCAGCGCGAGCCGCCGCGACGGCTCCAGTCGCGCCGGCAAATCGAGCGACTTCACGAACGCATAGGCGCTCTGCGATGCGGCCATCCGCGTGCCGCGCGTGCTGTGCGAGATCGACGTCGCGGTCTTCCGATACACCGACACATAGTCGTGCAGATAAAACACCTCGCGCGCGGCGAGGCATAGCTTGGCGCCGAACACGTAGTCGCAACAGACGCCGTACCGCTCGTCGTAGCCGATCCGCTTGACGAGCCGCGCATCGGCCATCCAGCCATTGTTCGGAAACATCTGGATCAGGCCGGTGCGGCCCGCGAGCGGCTGCAGACCCTCACTGGCCCGGGTGCGCCGGAACGCTGCGTTCAGACGGGCGCTCGCGTCGAAGTCGATGGCGCCGTCGTGATCCGCTTCGTACTGAGCGCCGAATGCCGCATCGAGCCGCGGATAGCGCTGCCATAGCGACACGAGTTTATCGACGGCGTCGCGCGTCAACAGATCGTCGTCGTGGATCAGCAGGATCTTTTCGCCGCGCGCCCGCGCGAACAGGCTCGATACATTGCGCGCCTGGCCAAGCGGCGATGCATGCTTCTCGTAGCGCACCCGCGGCTCGTCGCGGTAACGCTGCGCGATCAGTTGCTGCGAGCGCGCGTCCGTCGAATCGTCGCCAATCAGGATTTCCAGATGCCGATAGTTTTGCGCGAGGCACGAGTCGATGCATTCGACCAGCAGCTCGGGACGGTTGCACGTGGGCACGCAAATGGAGACGTAGGCGACGGGCGCACCGACGACGGGAGAACTTGACGCGTTGGACATGGATGACGCCTTTTATCAATCGGAAGCGGCATGGAGCGGCAGGAAGCGGGGCCGCCGATTCGCAGGCGCACGCGTTGCCGCAAGCAGCAAAGTAGTGCAAGGCGCCGAAAAAATATTCGGTAAAAATCGGGAAGAAATGTTTGCTTACAGAAAGCTGCGGAAAGCGGAAAGTGATGCGGCCTGGATGCAGCGCACACCCAGGCCGTGTGTGCGGGTTTCATCTGATCAACCGACCGACGTTTCGCCCTCGCCGGGCTGTTTGCCAGGACGGTCGGCAGGCGATTGCTTGCGGCCCTGATCGTCGCGCTCGGGCATCTTGCTCTTCGGGTTGTCGCTATGCACTGCATGGTGCGGGTGCGCGAGGTCCTCGGTCGGGGTGCCGGCCTGGCTTTTCGATTCGTTGTCGGCCGCGTTTTCTGCTTCGCCTTGGGATTGATCCGTCGCTTTGCTCATCGCTGCTCTCCTGGAAAGGAAGACATAGCTGAGAAGCAAGGCGCGGACCCGGGCGGGGCGGCGCTTCGGCGGCCGCAGCGAAACTGCCGCACGCGCTCGTCAAAGGCTAAAAGCTTCCTCGCCCGATTGGCGTGCGCGCCGCAGCGTCTCAACGCCCGGTGCTCGGCGCGGCCTGGCCGCGAATCACACGCGTGCCCGACGCATCGTCGAGATGGCGGAAGATCCAGGCGGACACGAGCGTGATCACGCCGACGCACACGAACGCGAGCCGGAAGCCGAGTTCCGGCGAGCCCCATTGCGCCGCGAACAGATTCACGAGCCCGCCGCCGATCGACACGCCGAGCCCGATCGCGAGCATCTGCACCATCGAGAAAAGGCTGTTGCCGCTGCCCGCGTCTTCGTGCGACAGGTCCTTCAGCGTGACACTGTTCATCGCCGCGAACTGCATCGAGTTGGCCGCGCCGAATACCGCGAGGATCGCGATTTCGATCACGAGCGGGGTGCCGCGCGAAATCAGCGAGAACGCGACGATTGCCGAGCCGACGATGATCGTGTTGACAAGCAGGAACGTGTCATAGCCGAAGCGGCGCACGAGCGGCGCGATCCAGCGTTTGGCGAGCGTGCCGGCGAGCGCCGCGGGCAGCATCATCAGACCGGAGTGCAGCGGCGAGTAGCCGAGCTGCAGTTGCAGCAGCAGCGGCACGAGGAACGGCACCGCGCTCGAGCCGACCCGGCATACGAGGTTGCCGATCAGGCCGACGCTGAAGTTCGGCTCGCCGAACAGCGACAGCTTGAACAGCGGATCGCGGCGGTTTCGTGCGTGAGGAACGTAGGCGAGCGCGCTCGCGACAGCCAATGCGAACAGCGCCGCCGACCACGCCGCGCGATGCGACGAGACCGGCGCGTCGATGGCAAGCGAAAACGCGATCATGCACAGCGACAGCAGCGCGCAACCGATGACATCGAACGGAGGCGCCTGCGCCTCGTCATGCGACGGCAGAAAGCGCCGCACAGCGTAAAGTCCTACCGCGCCGATCGGCACGTTGATCAGAAAGATCCAATGCCACGTGATCGCCTGCACGAACCAGCCGCCGAGCGTCGGCCCGGCGATCGGTCCGAGCTGGCCCGCAATCGAAATGAACGCGAGCGCGGACACGTATTGCTCGCCCGACACACTGCGCAGTACCGCGAGCCGTCCGATCGGCAGCAGCATCGAGCCACCGAGGCCTTGCAGCACGCGCGCCATCACGAGCTGGCCGAGCGTGTGCGCGCTCGAGCAGCAGATCGAGCCGAGCACGAACACGAGAATCGCAGCGAAATAGACGCGGCGGGTGCCGAAGCGGTCGGCAAGCCAGCCGGAGGCGGGCGTGAGCATCGCCATCGTCAGTGTGTAGGCGACGACAATCGGTTGCATCGCGAGCGGCGCGACGTGCAGGCTGTTCGCGATCGACGGCAGCGCGGTGTTGACGATCGTCGTGTCGAGCGACTGCATGAAGAAGCCGGCGGCGACGATCCACAGCAGGGCGGTCTGAGAGGAATCCTTGGTCATGTTTTCGACAGCGGTTTTCGACAGCGGGCGGCGAAGCGCACCCGGAGCAGGGCAAGCGGAATTCCGTCATCTTATTGGCGAACCCGTCAATCGGGAACCCCACTAGGCCTGCTGACTGTTATCGACATTGCCGATGAGCGGCGCGACAATCAGGCATGCTCAATCCAATCTGGCTCAAGACCTTTTCGACCGTCGCGGCCTGCCATAGCTTCACCGAAGCGGGGCGGCGGCTCGATCTGACGCAGTCGAGCGTCAGCGAACATATCCGGCGCCTCGAACAGAGCGTGGGCCGGCGCCTGTTCGTGCGCGATACGCATTCGCTCGCGCTGACGCCCGACGGCGAAGCGATGCTCGCGCATGCGAGCGTGATCCTGCACGCGCTGGCGCGCGCCGAATCGCAGTTTCGCGCGCCGCGTCTGAAGGGGCGCGTGCGGCTCGGTTCATCGGACGACATCGCGCTCGGCCCGCTGCCAACCGTGCTGGCGGCGTTTCGCAACGCGCATCCCGACGTCGAGCTTGAAATCACGATCGGCATGACCGGCAGGCTCTACGAACTGCTCGACGCCGGCGCGATCGATCTGCTGGTCGGCAAGCGCCGGCTCGGCGACCGGCGCGGCGTGCCGCTCTTCACCGGGCGGCTCGAATGGCTGGCGCGGACCGGCACGCTCGTCGATTTGAGCCAGCCGCTGCCGCTGATTCTGGTCGCCGAGCCGAGCGTGACGCGCGCGGTCGTGCTCGATGCGCTCGCCGAAGCCGGCGCGAGCTGGCAGATCGTCTGCACGAGCAGCAGTCATTCCGGCTGTATCGCGGCCGCGCGCGGCGGACTCGGCATCACCGTGCGGCCGCAGTACCTGGCCGCGCGCGGGCTCGCACCGCCGGTGAATGCGGCCGGACTGCCGACCTTGCCGTCGGTGGAATTCATCGCGCTCGCGGCAAAGCGCCTGAGCCGCCCGGCGGGCACGCTGCTGCAGTTGCTGCATGACAGCGATCTGCGCGGGTCGTGGATTGGCGAGTGAGGCCGGCAGTGGGTCGCCGCGCTGCGCGCCGATCGCTGCGGCCTGAGGGGTGTGACGATGCGCCCGACGCGCGTCCCGAGCATCCTTACCGTCGACAATGACATCGTTGCCGCGTGCGGGCCGATTCGGTATGGTGGGTCATCGATCCTTGCATTGCGCGTTCCACCGTGAGCCCGGAGACCTGCCCCATGACCGTTGCCGCCGACCCGTCCGCTTCGCCCGTTTCGCCGATCCGCACCGATGTGCTGATCGTCGGCGCCGGTCCCGTGGGTCTGTTCGCGGCGTTCGAGGCGGGTGTGATCGGCCTCAGCTGCCAGATCGTCGACATACTCGGACGCGTCGGTGGCCAGTGCATCGAGCTGTATCCCGACAAGCCGATCTACGACATCCCCGCCATCACCTCTTGCACCGCGCGCGAACTGGTCGAACGGTTGCTCGCGCAGTGCAAGCCGTTCGATGTGCCGATTCATCTGGAACAGCGCGTCGAAACGATCGAGCAGCGCGACGACGGACGCTGGACCGTGCGCACGCAGCGCGGCCTGGTGTTCGACGTCGCGGCGATCCTGCTCGGCGCCGGCAATGGCGCGTTCGTTCCGCAAAAGCTCACGCTCCCGGAGGCCGGGCCGCTCGAAACGCGTCACGTGCACTACAGCGTGCCGCGCCTCGCCGATTTCGCCGACAAAAACGTGGTCGTCGCGGGCGGCGGCGATTCAGCGCTCGACTGGGCACTGGCATTACGCAAGGTCGCGCGGCGCGTGACGCTGGTGCATCGGCGCGCGGGCTTCAGCGCGGCCGATTCGAGCGTCGAGCTGATGCGGCGCGCGGTCGAGGCGGGCGAAATGGACTTCGTCGTCGGCGGGATCGCGGCGCTCGAGGTGGAAGACGGTGCGCTGCGCTCGCTGACGCTGCGGCAGATCGACGGCGAGATCCAGCTGGAAGCCGAGCATCTGATCGCGCTGTATGGGCTCGTCGCCGATCTCGGCCCGATCGCGCAGTGGGGACTGACGATTCACGGCGGCCGCGTCGACGTGGATACATCGAACTATGAAAGCTCGCGGCCGGGCATCTTCGCCGTCGGCGACATCGCGAACTATCCGAACAAGCAGAAGCTGATCCTGTCGGGCTTTCACGAGGCGTCGCTCGCGCTGCGCAAGGCGTACGCGTACGCGTATCCCGACAAAAAGCGTGTGCACGTCCATTCGAGCTACGACGCGAAGCTCGCCGAAAAGATCGGCGCGGCGGGCTGACTAGCGCGCAAGCGCGGCAGCGGTTTGCCGTCGCGAGACGCGCGGACGCCCTGCGGCGTCGACCCTGGCCGGCCGTTAGCATGGCGCGACGGCCAGTCCTTTTACGTGCTCTGTTGCTCGCGGCAGGCACTACTTTCCGGCGGGTTGACTCGCGGCGGCCGCGGCGCTCGCCGCCTTGTCTTTCTTCTTCGCCTCGTGGTGGCCGATCGCGCAGCCCGCTGCCGCGCCCGCGGTCCCATGATGACCGGCAACATGCCCGGCGACGCCGCCCACGACCGCGCCTTTGGCGCAGCCTTCGGCCTGCGCGGCGGTGGGTGCCAAGCTCAATGCGGCGGCAAGAACAAGCGGGGCCGCGAAGTTCGTTGCGAAAACCGTCAATACCTTTTTCAATTGACACTCCTGTTTTTGCTAGCGAAGGGCAAAATGCCAAACCGAAACCGCAACCCGGCGACGCGATCCGTCATTGGCCTTTAGCAATCGCGGGGCCCGCCGTTATAAGCTTTGCGTCGTATGGCCCAGCGCGCGAGCACGCTTCGTGACCTATCCCGACCCCGGCGTGGGAGCGCGCTACCGCTTGCGCGAGGGACGCTACCGTCTGCCAGGCGCGAGCTTTGCTTGAGACGAAAATTCAAATTACGTATCCGCTATGACCCAGCTTGATGCTTCTTCTTCGCGCGATTACGGCGAGCCCGCCCAAGTGCAGGCCGCGGCCGCGCCGCCGGTGCCCGTCAGCGTCGACTATTCGTCGCTCGTACAGGCGATTTCGGACTACGCGATCTTTCTGCTCGACGCGAGGGGCCACATCGTCAGCTGGAATGCCGGCGCGCAGAAGCTGAACGGCTACAGGGAAAACGAGATCGTCGGCCAGCATTTTTCGCGCTTCTATACCGACGAAGCCGTCGCACGCGGCTGGCCGACTTACGAGCTGGAACAGGCGGCGCTGACCGGCCGCTTCGAGGATGAAGGCTGGCGCGTGCGCAAGGACGGCACGACGTTCTGGTCGAACGTCGTGATCACCGCGATACGCAACGAGGCGGGCGAGGTCACGGGCTTCGCGAAGATCACGCGCGATCTGACCGCGCAGCGCGAATACCTCGAAGCGCTGCGGCAGAGCGAAGAACGCTTCCGGCTGCTCGTCGATAGCGTGAAGGATTACGCGATCTTCATGCTCGATCCGCAAGGCTTCATCGTGAGTTGGAATTCGGGGGCCGCGCGCATCAAAGGCTATACGCACGACGAAATCGTCGGGCGGCACTTCTCGCTGTTCTACGTGCCCGAGGAAGCGGCGGCCGGCAAGCCCGCGCGCGAGCTCGCGATCGCGCGGCAGATCGGCACCGTGGAAGACGAAGGCTGGCGCGTGCGC